>JBPEWY010000033.1:0-11329 GCA_052032225.1 Flavobacteriaceae bacterium | reverse complement strand
TTTTGTAGAAGAAGGCAATAATAATGTTGAAGTAATTTTTGTTACTGAGAATGATTCTGTATTAACCAACTTAGAGTCAGCACAAAACAAAACTATTGAAACACTATCTTACAGCGACCATTCTTATAAAAAATTCGCATTAAACAAAACTGTTTTTTATAGCACCAAACTAAACAATATTAACATTCTTTCCTCTTCAAAACTCTTAATTGAAAATTCAATTAGGATTAAAGAAAAAAATATTGTGAATGCTACTTTTAGCAAACTTTATAATGCATCTAAAACCAATAAGGCTGCAACCTTATTCATTAACCTTGAGCAAAACAACCAATTTTTAAATGTTTTGCTAAACACAAATTCTAACAAGTTAACTGATTTTGCTGATTGGCTTGCTTTAGACATTGCTGCCTCCCAAAACGAATTACTTTTAAGTGGTGTTGCAGTTGCTAGTGACTCTATTAAAAAATTCACAAATAATTTTAAGAAAACCACTCCTACCCAAAATCACGTTGCTAATGTAGCACCTATTACTTCTAACGGATTTACATCGTTTAACTTTAACAGTTTTTCTGCCTTTTTTTCTAACACGCAATCTAACAACAATTTAGCATTACTTGATTCTGTAAAACAAAACGGGTTTGAGAGTATTAACGAAATTGGTTTGGTTTCTTTTAATAATGGCAATGCTATTAGCTTTTATGCCGAGTTTTCTGAAGAACTTAGAGATTTCTTTAAAAATTTAGAGCTAAACAGTACAGAGTTTTCACAAACAACTATTTACGCTCTTGCAGAATCTAACTTACTTACTAAAGCTACTAGATTAATAGACGCGTCGTTTACACCAAAATATTATTGCGTTATTGATAACTTTTACATTTTAGCAGAACGTACAGAGATACTTCAAAACATAATTACAAATAATAGTACCAATGCTACTTTAAAAAACTCTAATCAATATAACAATCAAATAAAGCAATTAGCAGACGAATCTTCTTTATTAACAATTCGTTTTGGTAATGCAATTAAAGATTATATTAATGCAAGTAACTCTGATGCTTTTAAAGAAGATTTTAAATCTGTAAACCTAAAAAACTATACTCTTGCTTTACAATTAATTGCCGATAATAACTTTAATCATTTACATCTTTCTATAACTAAAAACAAACCTAAAAGCCAAGTTGGTACTGTTGCCCAATTATTTTCAGTACAGTTAGATGCAGCAATAGCTACCCAACCACAATTTGTTATAAACCACAGAACACAGAAAAAAGAAATTGTGGTTCAAGATGTAGAAAACAACTTATACTTGATAGCAACAGATGGAAAAGTGCTTTGGAAAAAGCAATTAGACAGTAAAATTCAAGGAAAAATTCATCAAGTAGATATTTATAAAAATGGTAGATTACAACTTGCTTTTACAACTGCAAGTAAATTTTTAATTATAGACAGGAATGGTAACATTGTAGAGCCTTTTAACAAACAATTTTCTGGGTTACTCTTACCCTTAGCTGTTTTTGATTACGATAAGAATAAAGATTACCGATTTGTAATAGTTAGTGGTCAGAATATTTACATGTACAACCGTAAAGGACAAATCGTTAAAGGATTTACTTTCACTAAATCTGATTCAGAAATTATTAAACGTCCGGAACACTTTAGAATTGGCAGTAAAGATTATTTAGTATTTGCTCAAAAAAATGGTGCTTTACAAATTTTAAATAGAAGAGGACAAAAGCGCATTAAAGTAAACCGAAAATTTTCTTTCTCAGAAAACAACATTTACCTCTATAAAAATAAATTCACCTTCACTAATAGCAAAGGGCAATTAGTGCAAATAGATAGTAAAGGAGGTATAAATGTGATTTCTATTGGAGTTGAACCCGAGCACTATATAGACGCCACCACTAAAACCCTAGTTACATTATCTAATAATTTACTTAGCATAAAAGGAAAGAAAATAGAGCTGGACTATGGCTTTTATTCGGCTCCAAAAATATTTTATATATATGATAAGATTTATGTAGCAGTAACCGACATCCAAAATCAAAAAGTGTATTTATTTGACAGTCAAGCTAAAAACATAAAAAACTTTCCGGTTTATGGTACAGAAATTATTGACCTATCTGATATAGATAACGATCGCCATTTAGAACTTGTTACTAAAGCTCAAGACAACACCATACTTGTTTACAAAATAAACTAGCAACCTACGCAACAGGGGAAATAACCCCTTGATTTTTAGTGTATTAATAGCGTTTTTTGTATATTATTCTTTTACACCTTACGCTATTATGAGAACACTCTATTTTAACTGTAGGCTAATTCTTAGCTTGCTTGTAATCTGCGCATTTAGTCTTGACGGAATAGCTCAAAAAAAACTCAAACGGCCAAGCAGTAGAGTTGGTATAAACAATGTAGATACTTTTGTACAAGAATCTTTTGATTTGTACGACAAAGTATATATGTACGATGGCTACGCCAAAAACAACAAACCTTTAGAAGACAATGATCTTGATGTTTTAGAACAAGCCATAGAAGATGTTGCATTACTTACAGAAAGTGCTCCTAATGTAATTTCCAGTTTAGAGGGGCAAAGCGCTTTAAAAAAAGCTAAAGCTACTTTACAAATTAATCGTGCAAAAAAGGCATTAAAATATAGTATTAAAACTGCTAAAGACCTTTTAACAGGGCATAAAAAAGATACAGAAACAACAGAAACCGAAGAAGATGTTGTGGAGAGTACTGGCTCAGAACCTAACAATAGCCAAAACAACACCACCCAAAATCCTTCAACAGAAACATCTGAAAATTCAAAAGATAAAGATATTGTTATTTACAGAAAGTATGATTTTGTTCCGGGAGACAAACTGCTTTTTTTTGATGATTTTTCTATTGATTTTGTTGGTGATTTTCCTTCTAAATGGAATACTAACGGAAGTGGAGAGGTTGTTTCTGTAAATTCAGAAAAATGGTTTGAAATTAAACCCGGTTTTAACACTTTTTATATTCCGTTAGCACCAACGCTACCGGAAGACTATACTGTTGAGTTTGATGTTTTAACTTCTGGCATAGATAGGCAAACAAGTTCATCTGCCCTATTACGAATTTACTTATCTGAAGATCCTAAATACAGTAATAACAAAGGTACGTATGTAAGTGTTGGTTTACCAATGTGCCAATACCATCCTGTAGGAATTAGAATTTACAGTAAAATAGAAGGTATTAATAATACGGTAGCTGCAGACATTAGAAAAGAAGTGTTGAACAAACCGCATTTTGCCATAGCTGTTAATAAACAACGATTTAGGTTATGGGTTAATGAGCGTAAATTATTAGATGTTCCACAATTTATTCCAGAAAATTCTAACATTACTACCTTAAAATTCGAGTTGGTTCATTTAAAAGATGGTAAAGAGCGCTTGTTTATTAAAAACATAAAAATTGCCGAAGGAGGTGTAGATTTAAGAAGAAAACTTATGGCCGAAGGAAAAATATCTACCAACGGAATATTGTTTGATAGTGGTTCTGCTAAGCTATTACCTCAATCTATGGGAATAATTCGGCAAATTTTTCAGGTGCTGCAACAAGACCCTTCTATAAACTTAAAAATTGTTGGGCATACAGATTCTGATGGTGACGAATCTAGCAACCTTAAGCTCTCTAAAGAAAGAGCTGCTGCCGTAAAAAATGCGTTAGTGTCTATTTATGGCGTAAATGAAAATCGTTTAACCATAGAAGGAAAAGGAGAATCTGAACCTGTAGAAGATAACACTACCCCGGCCGGAAAAGCAAAAAACAGACGCGTAGAATTTGTAAAAACATAACACATCATGAAAAAACTAATTGTATTGGCAGCATTGTTCACTTTTAGCTATGCTACCACTTTTGCACAAACAGCCATTTGCGACAGTAAATATTATCCTTTAAAAGAAGGTGTTTTTTATGAAATAACTATTTATAATAAAAAAGATAAACCTGAAGGTGTAGTAAGCTATACCATTAAAAATGTAGCAGACAATAAAGCTACTGTACAATCTACATTATTAGATGAAAAAGGTAACGAGGTAATGTCTTCCGAATATTTTATGTTTTGTGATGAAAATGGGGTTTCTATAGATTTTAAATCGTTAATGAATAATAATATGCTGCGCAATTATGAAAATGCAGAAATTAAAATGAGTGGTAAAAATATTTCTATTCCTAACAAACTTAGTGTAGGTCAGGAGTTAGATGAAGCCAATATAGAACTTGAAATTAATATGGCTCCGTTAACTATGAAAATGTATACCAGAATGTTTAATAGAATAGTAGAAGGTAAAGAAACTATTTCTACACCTGCCGGAGATTTTAATTGTTTTATTGTTTCTCATGACACCGAATATAAAATGGGCATTAGCAAACGTAAAAGTCATACAAAACAATGGCTTGCCGAAGGCGTTGGAGTAGTAAAAACAGAAGAATATAAGAAAAAGGGCGGTAAACTTGAAGCTAAAGCTATTTTAACAAATTTTTCTGACTAAACACTTGTTTGCTCTTTAACGATTGATGCTTCAAAAAGCGTAGTAAAATGTTTTATTATTTTTTGTTTAACCTCATTTAAATCTACTTCATTTACACCCAATTCTACGTTTAAAGATGTAACTGCTTTACCTCTAATTCCACACGGTATTATATTATCAAAATACCCCAAGTTAGCATTAACATTTAATGCAAAACCATGCATTGTTACCCACCTGCTGGCCCTAACACCCATAGCACATATTTTTCTTGCAAAAGGTGTTCCTACATCAAGCCAAACTCCGGTTTCTCCTTCGCTTCTGGTGGCTTTTAAACCATACTCAGCCAAGGTTAAAATAATGGTTTCCTCTAACAGCCTTAAGTACTTATGAATATCTGTAAAAAAATTATCTAAATCTAAAATAGGATACCCGACAATTTGTCCCGGACCATGGTAAGTTATGTCTCCTCCTCTGTTAATTTTATAAAAAGCAGCCCCTTTTTCTTTAAGTTGTTCTTCGGTTAATAAAAGATTAGAAATATCACCGCTTTTGCCTAACGTATAAACATGTGGATGTTCTACAAACAAAAAGTAGTTTGGTGTTGGGTTTTGAGTATTGTTATTTCTGTTAGCAACTTTAGCGTCTATAATTTGCTTAAAAAGCTGCTCTTGGTAATCCCAAGTTTCTTTATAGTCTTTAAATCCTAAGTCTTCTAATATAACAGCCTTATTTTTGCTCATGCTGCAAAGTTACAACAACTACACCTAATTACATTAATTTTCTAACTCTACCTCTATATCTAATGCCTTAGGATCTTTTATGTAGGTTAAAAAATCTGTTTCTAAGGTTAATGTTTTACCGTCCGGACTAAGCAATGCCTTATTAGATGAAACTGATTTTACTTTTTTAGGAAAATGATATTTAAGCGTGTACGTTGAGCTTCCCAAAAACATACTGCCCTCTTTTAAACTATCTATAGTTTGCTGATGAAGCTCTTTATTGGTAATAGTTGTTTTTCTGGAAAACCTGTTATTTGCGTAAGTATACTTTACAGAAGTGGCATCACTTTTAGCACTCATTGGATTGTTTTTGCTTTCCTGATTGCTATTATTGCCTTGCAATGCACTAGCATCCTGAAAAGCTCCTAACATATCACTCAACTCATTAACCGAAGTAAATTCGGTAAATAAATTTAACTTCATTTTTTTAGCCTCCGGATTCATTACCATTCGCATTGCAAAATTTTCAAGTCTTTTTAATCTGGCTTGCTCCTGGGCAGAAAGCTGTGCAATGCTATCTTGTTTCTCTTTTAAAAAATCTTTAAAATACATTACAGAGTCTATTGCTTTTTCGCCTTCTTTTACCATTTCATCTCCCGCCATAGCCATTAGCTCATCGCCATTAAAATTTAGCGATATTTTACCACTTCCGTTCTCATTTAAATGTAACTCTTCGGTGAAATTGCAACTAGAAAATAAAGCTCCAAATAAAATTGCTAAAGCAAAAAAAAGTTTTCTCATTTAAGTATTATTTATTGGTATTATTTAAAATAATTAATGCAGCAATTACACCGGGAACCCAACCACAAAGCCATAATAAAAACACTATTAATATAGAGCCGCACCCTTTATCTATTACAGAAAGAGGCGGAAAAACTATGGCGAGCAGTACTCTCCAGAAACTCATACTTTTGTTTTTTGATTGATGCAATTAATTGGTCTAATATACCACTAATTTGTTACACCTTTTTGGCTGTAAACTATTGTAATGAATTATTTGTTTTAATTATGTCTTTTATTTGAATGCCCACACAATTGATACATTTAACAATAGTAGCTATCTTTGCAGCCTTAAATTTGAATTATGCAACTTTCAGAGCAAGAAATAATTAGAAGAGAAAAGCTGAGCAAGCTAAGAGAAATGGGAATAGACCCATACCCAGCAGCAGAATATCCTGTGTCTCACACTTCTAAACAAATTAAAAACGATTTTAGTGAAGGTAAAGAGGTTGTTATCGCCGGAAGACTAATGTCTAGACGTATACAAGGTAAAGCCTCTTTTGCCGAGCTACAAGATAGCGAAGGTAGAATTCAGGTATATTTTAACCGCGATGAAATTTGTCCGGGAGAAGATAAAACTCAATATAATGAAGTTTATAAAAAGCTTCTTGATATTGGCGATATTATAGGTGTAGAAGGAACTCTTTTTACCACTCAAGTTGGCGAAAAAACCGTGATGGTAAAAAAGTTTACTTTGCTAAGTAAAGCACTACGCCCATTACCGCTACCAAAAGTAGATGCAGAGGGTAAAATTTATGATGAGTTTAACGACCCTGAGCAACGTTACAGACAACGTTATGTAGATTTAATTGTAAATCCGCATGTAAAAGAAACGTTCATTAAAAGAACCAAAATAACAAACAGTATTCGTGAGTTTTTTAACGAAAGGGGATACTTAGAGGTAGAAACGCCAATATTACAACCTATTCCGGGAGGAGCTGCTGCTAGACCCTTTGTAACCCATCATAACGCATTAAATATACCCCTTTACTTACGTATTGCTAATGAGCTGTATTTAAAACGATTAATTGTAGGTGGTTTTGATGGAGTTTATGAGTTTGCAAAAGATTTTAGAAATGAAGGAATGGATAGAACTCATAACCCTGAGTTTACAGTTATGGAGCTTTATGTAAGCTATAAAGACTATAACTGGATGATGGAAACCACCGAAAAGCTTTTAGAAAAAGTTGCTATAGATGTAAATGGTACAACCAAAACTAAAATAGGCGATAACGAGATTGATTTTAAAGCTCCGTACCCAAGAGTTCCTATTTTAGATGCTATAAAAGAGCATACCGGTTTTGATGTTACCGGAATGAATGAAGAACAATTACGTGAAGTTTGCAAAAAATTAGACATTGAGGTAGATGACACTATGGGTGTTGGTAAACTCATAGATGAAATTTTTGGAGAAAAATGTGAGCACCATTACATACAGCCAACTTTTATAATAGATTATCCAAAAGAAATGAGCCCGCTTACCAAGGCGCATCGTTCTAAACCCGGACTTACAGAGCGCTTTGAGCTTATGGTAAACGGTAAAGAGTTGGCTAACGCTTATAGTGAGCTTAACGATCCTATAGACCAACGTGAACGATTTGAAGAGCAGCTTCGCCTTTCGGAGAAAGGAGATGACGAAGCTATGTTTATAGATCAAGACTTTTTAAGGGCTCTAGAATATGGCATGCCTCCTACTTCAGGTATCGGTATTGGTATAGATAGGTTAACTATGTTTTTAACCAATCAACCGTCTATACAAGAAGTATTATTCTTCCCTCAAATGAAGCCAGAGAAAAAGCAAATATCTCTAACAGACGATGAAAAAAACGTATTGGCATTATTAAAAGAACAATCTCCTATAGATTTAAACCAGTTAAAAGAAAAAACAGGTTTAAGTAATAAAAAGTGGGATAAAGCCATTAAAGGTTTAACCAAAAATAAGTTGGCTAAAGTAACCAAAACCGAAGAAGGCTTAATTGTTTCTGTGATAGATTAACCACAACTACCATATTTATAATTTAAAAGAACTGCTTGTTAAGCAGTTCTTTTTTTTATAAAAACAATTAAAT
This sequence comes from Flavobacteriaceae bacterium, assembly GCA_052032225.1. Taxonomy (GTDB): domain Bacteria; phylum Bacteroidota; class Bacteroidia; order Flavobacteriales; family Flavobacteriaceae; genus JBPEWY01. The sequence goes on along the minus strand of JBPEWY010000033.1, from coordinate 3,202 downwards.
TCGTGGTTATACAACCTGCAGTATGATTACATCAAAAAAAATTGGTTTACTTCTTGGGCCCCTAACATATATTGTAACACTTTTATTCTTTCATCCGGAAGGATTATCAAATCAAGCAAATGCTGTGCTTGCAACCACATTATGGGTAGCTATTTGGTGGATAACAGAAGCGCTCCCCATTGCAGTTACAGCCTTACTTCCTATAGTGCTATTCCCGCTATCCAGAGGATTAACACTGCCTGAAACTACAGCTTCTTTTGGGCATAAGTTTATATTTTTATTTCTGGGTGGTTTTATTATAGCCAAAGCAATAGAAAAAAGTAATTTACATAAGCGCATAGCGCTTTCTATTATACATGTTGTAGGCACGAATGTTAAAAAAATAATACTTGGGTTTATGTTAGCAACCGCATTTTTATCAATGTGGATTTCTAATACTGCAACTTCTGTAATGATGCTACCCATAGGGTTAGCCATAGTAACACAATTAAAAGACAACCCAAACACCATAGAAAACGAAAACCTAATTTTTGGTAAAGCATTAATGTTAGCTATAGCCTATAGTGCCTCTATTGGTGGTATTGCAACCTTAATCGGAACGCCCCCTAACTTAGTATTAGCGGGTGTTATAGAAAGCACTTACGGTTATGAGATTTCCTTTCTACAGTGGTTTCAAATTGGACTTCCGTTATCACTAACTTTGCTTGCTCTTTGTTGGTGGTATTTAACCTCGGTTGCTTTTACGTTTAAGCAAAAAGAATTTCCGGGAGGAAAACAAGAAATTAAAAGACTATTAAGTCAATTAGGCCCTACTTCTTATCAAGAAAAAGTTGTTGGAACACTATTTTTTTTAACTGCTTTTTGTTGGATTACACGCTCATTCTTACTACAAAAATTTATTCCAAATATAGACGATACCATTATTGCCATAGCTTTTGCTATTGCTTTATTTATAATTCCGAATAAAGATTTAAAAACACCTCTTTTAACCTGGAAAGAAGCTGTTAAATTACCGTGGGGAATTATTTTATTATTTGGTGGAGGTATGGCTTTAGCTAAAGGCTTTGAAGAAAGCGGATTGGCACTTTGGATTGGCAGCCAAATGACCATTTTACAAGGCGTTTCTTTACTTTTATTAATATTCCTTTTAGTAGCTGCCGTAAACTTTTTAACCGAAATAACATCTAATTTAGCTACTACAGCAATGCTGCTTCCGGTGTTAGCACCAATTGCTTTAACTGTTAATGTACACCCTTTTAGTTTAATGGTTAGTGCTGCTTTGGCTGCATCATGTGCTTTTATGCTTCCGGTAGCTACACCTCCAAATGCAGTTGTTTTTGGTTCCGGATATTTAAGAATTCCAGATATGGTATCTAGAGGATTATTTATGAATTTAGCATCAATTCTACTTATTACTGCCTTTGTTTATTTTGCATTACCTCATATTTGGAATATAGTTATTGAGATGTTTCCGGAAGAGTTATTAAAAAAATAAATCGCCAGCTAAGCCAACGATTTATTATTAAACTAACCCAAACTAAAAAATGAAGAACTACTTCGTTAATAGTACTTGTAAAGTTACACATAACTGCTTAGTTTTCACAGTGTTTATTTAATATTTTTTAGGGGATTTTTCCCTTTAAATAAAAACCCCGCACAATGTGCAGGGTTTTACAGCTAACTCAAATAATCTACTATGAAAAACAAATTATTTATTGGTAATCACTATTAAATAGTGCCTGGTTTTGCATAAGCATTAAAGTTTTTAGGTAAATATGCTTGTAAATCAAAATTAAATTCAAGCTCTACTTCATCTTCTATATACTCTATACTATGAATATCAAAATAAGTTTCACTCGGGTTAAAACCTCTTGGCGTATAATCTTCTAAATCAAATTCAAAACTCAATTCTACTTCATCTTCTATATATTCTACGCTGTGAATATCAAAATAGGCTTCATTTGGGTTAAACCCTCTTGGTGTATGCTCTTTTAAATCAAAATTAAAATCAAGAGCAACCTCATCTTCTATATATTCTATGCTATGAATGTCAAAATAAGCTTCGTTCGGATCAAAACCTCTTGGTGTATGAGCTTCTAAATCAAACTCAAAATTTAACGCTACTTCATCTTCAATGTATTCTACGCTATGAATATCGAATTCTTTTTTTGCAGTTATTGTTGGCATCCAGCTTCTAGAAGAAGTAGCTAACAAGTCGTTATCTGTGTAAGCTATATAATTGTCATCTATTGTAGTGGTGGCGTAAACAACTGAGAGTTCTTCGCAATCGTTATAGGGTTCTGTTTCTGTGGACTGTGTAGTAGCGTTTAAAGCAAAAAGCAAACTACAAATTAAGGCTAACTTTCTCATCGTGGTATTGTTTTAAACTGGTTCGTTTTTTGTTGATTGTTTATTATTAAGACGTGTAGTAGAATACTTTGTTACGCTGTTTATGAAATGTTTAACAGATTTTCTGTTTTTTTAAGCCTTTGTTTAGAAACCTGTTTTACAAGTAATTAAACCAGTTACACATTAAACCTTATGCTTTAAGTAGTGTCTAAGCTACTAAACAATAAAAGGTATAATCATGAAAAAGAAAGTATTATTAATTGTAGCAATCATTATCTGCACTAACTCTTTTGCTCAAATTTCTTCAACTACGTTTAAAAAAGTTAAAACACCCCAAAAGAACAAACTAACTACAGAGCAAAAAGCTTTATTACAAGCTCAAAAACTTGCTCTGTTGTTAGATTTGACCGAAGAGCAACAGCAGACTGTATTAGAGATAAACAAAGATTTTTTTAAACAACTAAAAGAACACAAAGAAAGTAGTGCTAATTCTCACAATACATTTGAGAATATGTATTTTAAAAACAAAATACTATTGAATAAACAACGTGCAATGCAAGAAGTTTTATCTACAGAACAGTACAAACACTATAAAAAGTTAAAACTTAAACATGTATTTAAAAAAAGAAGAGCTCACTTAACCCGTAGGTAAAGCTTTCACATAATAGAAAATATTATTTTTGTTTAAGCGTTATTACAGTAAACTAAAATATCATGAAAGCTTTCAGGTTACTATTATTAGTTTTTGTTTTATGCTTTGGATTTGTTGTAAATGCACAAGCACAATCTAACAAAACCAATAAGCAAAAACAAGATAAAGAGTATAGTCAGAAAAAAGATAAAGATGACGACG
>JBPEWY010000032.1:0-1818 GCA_052032225.1 Flavobacteriaceae bacterium | reverse complement strand
TCTAAAGTAATCGCAAGATATCCTATTGCAAAAACAAGAATTACAATTGTTTCCATAAAATTTTAAGTTAGTATTAGTTTAAAAAATCATCGTTCAGGGTAGCATTAAAAGATAAACTCCCCACATTTCAGAAAAAACAAATATAAAAATTGTAATTGGGTTTTAATGCAAATTATCACCAAACTCTTTAGTTTTTTAATGCTTACTTACATCACTAAATAATTGACATAAAACCCTTTACTATATTGAAAAATTGTTATTTAAACAGTATATTTGGGCTCCTTTTTTGACAATTTATTAAACCGTATACTCAACATGGATTTTAATCTTTCTGAAGAACACTTAATGATTCGTGATGCAGCACGTGATTTTGCGCAAAACGAATTGTTACCGGGCGTTATTGAACGCGATGAAAAACAAGAATTTCCTCATGAACAAATCAAAAAAATGGGAGAACTTGGGTTTTTAGGTATGATGGTAGACCCAAAATATGGTGGAGGCGGTATGGATACAATATCGTACGTTCTCGCCATGGAAGAAATTTCTAAAATAGATGCGTCTGCCTCGGTTGTAATGTCTGTAAACAACTCTTTAGTTTGCTGGGGCTTAGAAGCTTATGGCACAGAAGAACAAAAACAAAAATACCTAACCAAGTTAGCAACTGGGCAATCCATTGGAGCTTTCTGCTTAAGTGAACCTGAAGCCGGATCTGATGCTACTTCACAAAAAACAACCGCAATAGATATGGGCGACCATTATTTGCTTAATGGTACAAAAAACTGGATTACTAACGGTAGTACGGCAGATTACTATATTGTTATTGCTCAAACAGACAGAGAAAAAGGGCACAGAGGTATTAACGCTTTAATCGTAGAAAAAGGCTGGGAAGGCTTTGATATTGGACCTAAAGAACAAAAGCTCGGTATAAGAGGTAGCGATACACATTCATTGCAATTTAACGATGTTAAAGTGCCAAAAGAAAACCGCATCGGAGAAGACGGTTTCGGATTTAAATTCGCTATGAAAACACTCTCTGGTGGCCGTATTGGTATTGCCTCTCAAGCCCTCGGTATTGCTTCTGGAGCATATGAACTTGCCAAGCAATACTCTAAAGTTAGAAAAGCATTCGGAACAGAAATATGCAACCACCAAGCCATTGCTTTCAAACTAGCAGATATGGCCACCCAAATAGAAGCTGCCAGACACCTTTGTTTAAAAGCAGCTTGGGATAAAGATAACGGCAACAACTACGATGTTTCTGGCGCAATGGCCAAGCTATACGCTTCTCAAGTAGCTATGGATACCACAATCGAAGCTGTACAAATTCATGGTGGTAATGGGTATGTAAAAGAGTATCATGTAGAACGTCTAATGCGCGATGCAAAAATCACTCAGATTTACGAAGGAACATCAGAAATCCAAAAAATAGTAATTTCAAGAGGTATCTTAAGAGACTAATTTTTGCTTACTATAACCAACAGGCATAAATGTATTTTACCATGCGTTTATGCCTTTTTATTTTCATTTATTTGGGTGTGTCCCTTCGGGCCGGGCTATCCGCTTAAATCTTTTGTTTTTTAAACAAAAGGATACCGCTTCTATCCCTCACACAAAGCTTTTTTTTGCAGGTAAAAGTAGTTGCTTTAAAAAAAACATAACTCACACCATACAAAAAACAAAAAAACCCTCCACTAAATTAGTGAAGGGTTTTAAAACAAGGCGGCGACATACTCTCCCGCAATAAGCAGTACCATCTGCGCTGATGGGCTTAACTTCTCTGTTCGGAATGGTAAGAGGTGAGCCCCATCGCTATAGCCA
>JBPEWY010000031.1:0-5137 GCA_052032225.1 Flavobacteriaceae bacterium | reverse complement strand
TATATTATAATTACAAAGCAAAAGTGCACACATTATTTATTATTATAAACATAAAAGCTACTTTTAGTTACATTTTAAAACCTAATTAATAATATTTGTATTAAATTAAAATTGTAAAACTGATTTATTGTAGAAAAAAGTGACGTTTTGAAAGTAATGTTTTAAGAAAGCAGCGACAAAGTTTAACATAAACTTATGAGGAACTATTAGTACCTTTAAAACACTAAAAAAAATAACTATGAGAAAAACACTAACTGCTATTACTTTATTTTTTGCTTTTGCTTTATTAACGCCTGTTAAAGCACAAGACTTTAGTGGGCTAGATAAGAGCCCTATGGATGCTGCTGCTTACCCATCTAGCCACAGAGTTTCTGATAAACTGGTTAAAATAATATACAGCAGACCACAACTTAAAGGTAGAAGTTTAGCAAAATTAGCTCCTAACGGTAAGGTTTGGAGAACCGGTGCTAATGAAGCAGTAGAAATAACTTTTTATAAAGATGCTACCATTGGTGGCAAGGCTGTAAAAGCAGGAACATACTCTTTATTTACAATACCGGGAGATAATGAGTGGACTATTATTATTAACCAAAACCTGAACCAATGGGGCGCTTATTCTTACGATGATTCTGCCGATGTTGTTAGAGTTAAAGGTAAGGTTACTAAAGCCGACAAAAAATTAGAAGCTTTCTCTATTACTTTTAGCGGAGAAGGCAATAATGCTAACTTACACATGGGATGGGATACCACTCGTGTAACGGTTCCTATTATTTTTTAGGATTGTTCAATTATTGAGTTAAGTTAGTTTGCAAAACCCTGAAATAAATTTCAGGGTTTTGTTTTTTTTACCATACTCGCTTACCATCTAAATAAGTTCTAAGCACTTGCGTTTTAGGAATATCTTGGTAAGGAATTTTCATAATATCTTTGTTAAGCACTATAAAATCTGCAAACTTACCGGGCTCAATACTCCCTTTTTCGTTTTCTTCAAAATTTGAATAAGCAGCCCAGATGGTCATCCCTTTAAGCGCTTCTTCTCTGCTAAGTTTCTCGTTCGGCAAGAAACCTCCATCTGGATAACCAGTTGTATCTTGCCTTGCCACGGCTGCATAAAAAGTTAAAAATGGGCTTACTTGTTCTACCGGGAAATCGGTGCCTAAAGCTACTATACCGGCTTTATTAAGCAGTGTTTTAAATGCATATGCTCCTTTAATTCTGTGCGGTCCTACTCTGTCTTCTGCCCAATACATATCGCTTGTAGCATGTGTTGGCTGAACAGAAGGAATAATACCTTCTTTAAAATAATCAAAATCGGCTATATCTACTATTTGAGCATGCTCAATTTTCCAACGTCTATCGGTTGTTCCTTTAAGAGCATTTTTATACGCTTTTAGAACAACTACATTAGCCGAATCTCCAATAGCATGTGTGTTCATTTGATAGTCTGATGCTGCTATACGTTCTGCTAAATTTACAATATCATCCGGACTGGTAACCATAGCTCCAAAATGGTTGGGATGGTCTGAATAAGGCTGTTTTAATGCTGCTCCTCTAGATCCTAAAGCACCATCGCCATACACTTTTACCGAGCGTACGTTAAGTTTATTAGTTTTTATTATACCTCTGTTTAGAAAATAATCTAAATTTTCGGGAGAGTTACTAACCATTGCATATACGCGCATTGCCAACTCATTATTTTTTTGCAGGCTATCTATTAACATAATAACCTGTTTGCTTAACCCCGCATCGTTTACTGTGGTTAGCCCATTGCTAAAACAAAGTTTTTGAGCTGTTTTTAATGCTTCAACTTGTGTTGCCAGAGTGGGTTTTGGCATAACTGCATCAACCAAACTCATAGGGGCATCTACTAAAACACCTGTAACTTCGCCATCTTTTAAAACTACTTCGCCACCATCCATCTTAGTAGCTTTTGTTATGCCCGCCATATCTAACGCTTTCTGATTTACCAGATAAGCATGTCCGTCTATTCTTTCTAAAACTACCGGGGTATCCGGAAAAAGAGAATCTAATGCATGTTTGGTTGGAAATGTTTTAACTTCCCAATCATTCTGATCCCATCCTCTGCCTCTAATAAATGCTTTTGGTTTATTTTTTTGAAAAGCCACTACACGCTCAATTACCTCATTAAAGCTTTTTGTTCCAACCAGATTTACAACTTGCTGGTTCATTCCTAAACCATAAAAATGGCAATGAGCATCTATAAATCCTGGGAAAACCGGTTGCCCTTCTAAGTCTATAACTTCCGGAGCAGTATAGTTGGATGTAATTTCGTCTGTAGTGCCTACCGCTATAAATTTACCATCTTTAACAGCAAAAGATTCTGCTGTGTCAAAATTCTCATTAACTGTATATACCAATGCATTTACAACTAACACATCTGCTTCTTGCTTTTTGCTGCATGCAATAACACAAAACAGCAGTAAGAATATAATTTTTCTCATGATTAATTTTTAACGTGAAGTTGTAAAAATAATAAAGATTCTGCTCTCACAGAATCTTTATTTTCAAAGAAATAAATGTTTTTTTACCAATCAAACTTATATGTAGCTCCTGCCATTACTTGAAAGCCCATAACGTTGTAAAATGCCCATCGAGCATATTTGTTGTTTGCTATGTTATTAAGTTTTACAAAGGCTGATAATTGATTATTAAAGCGATAGCCTAAATGTGCATTCGCATCTAAATAAGCATCTAAACTTACAATTTGAGGTGTTGTAACAGACAATGGCTCTAAACTATAAAAATAATCTTTGCGCTCTCCTATGTAAAAAATTGTAGCGCCCATATACCATTTATCTGTTATTTGATAATCGGCTATCAATGATCCTTTTAAAGTGGGCATATTCCATGCTTCTTGTTGGTTTTCTGTATTAAAATCAAAAACCTCTGCATTAGCTCTTAATGTAAAGTTTCTATTAACATCTACGCTTAATTCTCCAAAAACCGAAATAGTTTTAACATCATCGTACAATACAGAAAACGAATTCCCGTATGCATAACCGGCATTTGGGTTTGCTGTGTTATTTACCGGATTTAACGCATAAAATGCTTTGTTGTTTTCTGCCATATAAGAGCCTTTTAAATTATAGCCTACATTTTTATGAAGCTTACCTTTAAGCCCCACATACGCATTGTATTGCCTGTCTGTTGGAATTATTTGCAATGTTGGAGAAACAAATGGATTTTCTGAAGCAAAACCATGATAACTATTTTGTTGCAAAGTTCCATCTATACCACCATATGCAATTACATACTCGTTCACTACTCTATACGATGCTGTAACGTTGGGATATATGTAAAAGTCTGATTCGTTATTCTCTAAATCCATCCCATAAATTAGATTTGCTCCGAGCTTTACGGTTAAATCGTCTCTTAAAATTGTTAAGCTTGGTGAAGCTCCAATTTGCAAATAGCTGTAGGCTATTGAACTTGAGTTTAAGTAATCTGACTCAAAATTACCATCTAAAAAATCTGCTTTAACAGTTAATTGAACAAGCTCTTCGCCAATTGGGAGTTCCATTTCAGGAGCAAAAACCACCCTGTTTTCTTGACTATCTAATCTATCCCAAAATCTTCTGATATTAATTTCACCTCCTTTAAAAAAGGCATCTTCTATGGCTAAGCTACTCCCTGCAAAAGCATTGTAATACACTTGTTTTTCGTTTGCTTGATAAGCAGATGCATCTGGGAAAACTTGCATTGGTAAGCCGTACCAGTTATATATTTGGTGTTGAAATCCTCCGTTTACACTCCATTCCAGGTTTTTACTTCGGTTGGTATAATCTGCCTCTAATTTAGAGTTATAAAAAAAATCGTCCAGGCTAACTTGAGCAATCCCTCCCTGAGATGAATGATGATTTAAACCAATATCAAATGTTTCGTTTCTGCTTAAAGCTCTGCTGGTGTAAAAATCGGCTAAAATAGAACTATAATTTCCAACACCTAACGATACGTATGTGTTATAAAGCACCTCTTTAGGAGCTCTTTTAACAACTTGTGCTTTACCCTTTGCCGGTGTAAATGTAGAAGCTACGGGAACAGAGAATATGCTATATTTTATATTTTTTTTGCGCGTTGTAACAGAATCGTCTAAAGATGGGATTTCTTTAATTTTAAAAGCATCAGAAATGGTTGGTGTATAAGGCTTTACTACATTTACCACCTGTGTTCCGATATCTTTTTCTTTTTCTTGAGCTACCGCCAATAAAAAACCCGAAAAAAACAATACAACTAAACCTATATTTTTTTTACACATACTGTTCTCTTTTATGTTAATGTTTACAGATGGTTAATTTTTATTAGTATCTACCGATGAGTTTCGTTTGGCTTCTTGAGACTTTATTACGGCAAGCTCATTTTGCGCCTCTTGAACAATTTCCGGAAACTCGGTAAAGTTTTTAGTAACATTTTCAAGAATGTAAGTTGCCTGAAAAGCATCGTCTAAAGCATAAAAATTCTTTGCCATAATTATAAGACCTTTTGCTCCGTAAAATTTATGAGAAGCATAATCTTTAGCTAATTTTTGCACTACTTGGTTTGAAGCTTCAAATGCTCCCTCTTTATGTTTAAAATAGGCATCAAAATAAAGTGCTTCGGCTGCTAAAGATCCTGTTGCAATTTTCTGTACTTGGGCGTATGCCTCTTTAGCTCTACTTTCATTTCCGGTTTGCATTGCAGCTCTGGCAATCATTACATGAGCATCACTCTTAATACGATTATCTATTTTAGATATTTCCAGTACTTTCTCTGCATAAGCAATAGTTTCTTGGTAATTTTTAAGCTCGTAATACGCTTTCATTAAATTAGATTGGGCAAACGTTACATTTTGAGCATAATCTGCCTCTAACTCTAAACGTTTTAACAATGGAATTGCCTCCGGATAGTTTTTTTGATTTAAATAAAGCTGACTAAGCCTTGCTAAAGCTTGCTCGGTAAATTCATTGCGTTCTTTTGCTACTACATAATTGTAATGCATTACAGCTTTATTAGGCTGCTGGTTATTGTAATATAATTGCGCTAAGTAAAAGTTTGCCTTTAACGCATAAGTACCATTAGGAAACTGATTAATATAATTTGCGAATCCTTTAATTGCTGCATTGGCATTGCCCTCTACATA
>JBPEWY010000030.1:0-5036 GCA_052032225.1 Flavobacteriaceae bacterium | reverse complement strand
GATGGCTCCATAATGGGCTTCCAACCTCCTTTATTTGGCTCTAAAGACATTTTAAATTTTACAGCACATTCATACCCGCAATCTGGTGCTTACCTGTTAGGGTTAGGTATGGCCTTGTCTTTTGTAGCCTACTGGAAAGGCAAAAAAGAAGCTTCAAAATAGCACAACTAAAAGCTAATTAAAATGAAAACATATAAAATAATCTGGTTTGTTATTTTTTCTGTACTTGCAACAGGATGCTCTATTAAACCTGAGCCTATAAACTACGGACAAGATGGTTGTTATTACTGTAAAATGACCATTGTAGATAAAATACACGGAGCAGAAGTAGTAACCAACAAAGGAAAGATATACAAATTTGATGCTGCAGAATGCATGATAAATTATTTAGCCGATACTAATTCTGCAGAAATAAAACTGTTTTTAACCAATCATCATGAAAGTCCGGAAAGTTTAATTGATGCCACCTCAGCAACATATTTAATTAGCGAAAATTTACCCAGTCCAATGGGGGCTTTCTTAACTGCATTTAAAAGTAAAGAACAAGCAGCCAAACTTCAGCAAGAACTTGGAGGAAAGCTTTATAACTGGGAAAGTGTAACACAGCACATACAATCTAAAAGCTATGCACCAAATTAACACTACTATAAAACAATCACCTGTAAAAGGGTTAAATATTAATAAACTGGCATCGGTAGATGCTTCAGAAATTCTGTTAATAACATTAGAAAAAGAATCGGTTTTCCCAACACATACATCTAAAACAGATGCTACTTTAATTGTTTTAGAAGGAGCTATTATGTTTCATATAAACAACACAGCTTACGAGCTTTCTAAGCATGATATTTTAAGCTTTAAAAAAGACGAAGCGCATTGGGTGAAAGCTAATGCCAATAGTAAATTTTTAATAATAAGATAATTAATCTTAAAATGAAAAAAACAATCCTCATTTTACTGGTTTTCTGCTCATTCAATGTTGTGCTTGCTCAAAAAAACAAAACGTGTGTAAACTGTAATATGTATATAAAAAGTAATACGCACAATGCAAAAGCAGTTACAGAAAAAAACACACTAGAATTTGATGCTATAGAATGTTTGGTAGATTATATACAAGAACATAATAACAAAACATTTACCTCTTTTTGGGTTAGCAACTATACTACCGGTAATTTTATTAAAGCAGAAAATGCTACTTATATTATTAGCAAAGCTATGCCAAGCCCAATGGGAGCAAACCTATCAGCTTTTAAAAGTGCCGAAGACGCACAAAAAATTAAAGAAAAAAAAGGGGGAAACTTATACTCTTGGGAAGAGCTTCAATCTTTTTTATTAAAAAAAAACAACGCTTTAATCCATAACAACCATAATCATCATAGTGCATTAAACTACGCTCCGGTTGGTGTGATGGGCGATCACCTTCACCAAAAAGGGGGACTTATGGTTTCTGCAAGGTACATGAATATGGCTATGAGTGGCAATAAGTCTGGTACCTCAACAGTAGATAATGCCTCAATTTATAATAATTACATGGTGGCCCCGCAAAAAATGAATATGCAAATGGGTATGCTCGGTATTATGTATGCACCAAGTAATACTGTAACTCTTATGGCTATGCAAAATTATGTAGCAAACAACATGGATTTGCAAGCTCAAATGATGATGAATGGGATGACAATGAATAGGGATTTTAGCACCTCTTCTAATGGTTTAGCCGACTTAAAATTAAGTGGTTTAATTGGTGTTGTAAACAACAATAATCGAACTTTTCATGTAAATACAACACTCTCTATCCCTGTTGGTAGTATCACAAAAAGAGATAACACTCCAATGATGCAAAATGCAAAACTACCCTACGCTATGCAACTTGGCAGTGGTACTTTAGATTTTACGTTTGGGGCAACTTATAAAGAAAACTATACTTTGTTTGCATGGGGTTCTCAATTACTCAGCACTATTAGAACCGGAGAAAATAAAGAAGGTTACAGATTGGGTAACTTACACCAACTAAATATTTGGGGAGCCTATGAACTTGCTTCAGGTATAGCCTTTAATTTACGAGTTTTGGGAGTATTAGAAGATGATATTTCTGGGGCTGATAACGATTTAAATCCAATGATGGTTACAACTGCCGATACCAATAATTATGGTGGCGAAAAAATTAAATCTTTTATTGGTTTTACTTTTTTATTCCCACAACAATCTGCCTTTAAAGATTTTAGACTAAGCATAGAAGCTGGCGCTCCTGTTTACGAAAACTACAATGGAGTGCAAATGAACGAAAACCTGAATGTTAACTTTGGTTTATTTTATACTATATTGTAATACATGTTTACACACAAAACATACATTTACATTGTTTTTTGTTTTATAAGCTATATTAGTTTTTCGCAAACTATTACTGTTTGCGCCAACTGCAACGTAAAAACTATTAGTGAGGCACTTAAAATAGCTTCGGCTTTTGATACCATTGTTGTTAAACCAGGAACTTATAAAGAGTACAACCTTAAAGTAACAAAACCTATTACTATAATTGGTAAAAACTACCCTGTAATAGATGGTAATAATAAAGGAGAAATTTTCACTATTGTATCAGATAGTGTTACAATAGATGGATTATTTGTTAAAAATGTTGGCACCAGCTACACCACAGATTTTGCTGCAGTTAGAGTTAAAAACAGCAAACATTTTAACCTGCAAAATTTAGTATTAGAAAACTTATTTTTTGGCATTTACATAGAGAAATCTCATTACGGCACTATACACAACAATAAAATAATTGGCGATGCGGTAGAAGAATATAATTCCGGAAACGGAATTCAATTATGGTATAGCAATAATGTAACGGTAACCAATAATATTATAAGACAAGTTAGAGATGGTATTTATTTAGAATTTGCCAATAATTGTGTAATAGAAAACAATATTAGCTCTAATAATATTAGGTACGGATTACATTTTATGTTCTCTAATGATGATGTGTATAGCAACAATATTTTTGAAAAAAATGGTGCCGGTGTAGCTGTTATGTTTTCTAAAAAAATACAGATGCACAACAATACTTTTAAAGAAAACTGGGGTACCGCATCATACGGAATGCTTTTAAAAGAAATTAACGATGCCGTTATTACCCATAATACCTTTGAGAAAAACACGGTTGCTATAAACATAGAAGGCTCTAACAGAATTCGATACGAAGGCAACAATTTTATAAAAAACGGCTGGGCAATTAAAGTAAGGGGCGCCTGTTATACCAACACTTTTACTAAGAACAACTTTTTACATAATTCTTTTGACATATCTTATAACAGTAAGGTAAACGATAATATTTTCGATAAAAATTATTGGAGCGAATATACCGGCTACGATTTAAATAAAGATGGTATTGGCGATGTACCTTACCGGCCGGTAAAACTTTTCTCGTACATTGTTAACAAAACACCCGAAACCATAATTTTATTACGAAGCTTGTTTATAGATATTATAGATTTTTCTGAAAAAGTATCTCCGGTATTTACTCCAGATAATCTGGTAGACAGCAATCCACTAATTAAAAAAGCAACATGGTAACCTTAGAAAACGTACATAAAAAATTTCAAAAAAACCACGTTTTAAGCGGAGTTGATTTAAGTATAAAAGAAGGTGGAATTTTTGCCATTTTAGGTCCAAACGGCTCTGGTAAAACCACTCTTATCAAATCTGTTTTAGGAATGGTTATACCCGATTCCGGAACAATTACAGTTTGCAATGAAAATATTAGAAAAAGTGCATCGTACCGACATCAAATAGATTATTTGCCTCAAATAGCAAATTTCCCCGGAAATCTAAAAGTTAAAGAACTTATTAAAATGATAAAAGATTTGCGTGGGAACACTGATAAAGACCAAGAGCTTATAAAATTATTTCAATTAACTCCATTTTTAAATAAAAAACTAAGCAACCTATCTGGTGGCACAAAACAAAAAGTAAACATTGTACTAACATTTATGTTTGAAAGCCCCATAATAATTTTAGATGAACCAACAACAGGATTAGATCCAATTTCACTAATACGATTAAAGAAACTTATACAAACCGAAAAAGAAAAAGGAAAAACTATAATAATCACATCGCATATAATGAGTTTTGTTGAAGAAGTAGCCGATGAGATAGTATTCCTGCTAGAAGGTAAAATTTACTTTAAAGGAAGTTTAAACCAGCTTAAAACAAAAACTAAACAACACGATTTAGAGCACGCAATAGCATCTATTTTAACACAAAACAACCATGCTTAAAATACTTAAATACAGTTTTTACGATTTAATGCGAAGCCGATGGAGCTATGTTTACTTTGGCTTTTATTTGTTGTTGGGTTCTGTGTTATTGTTTTTAAACACAGATCTCTCTAAAGCAGTTATTACACTTATGAATGTAATTATTGTTTTAGTACCATTAATCGGAACTATTTTTGGAGTAATGTATTATTATAACTCTAAAGAATTTACAGAACTTTTACTGGCACAACCATTAAACCGAACCTCAATTTTTTTAGGTCAGTATTTTGGTGTAGCGGTATCTTTATGTATGAGCTTGGTGTTAGGGTTAGGAATTCCTTTTGTATTGTATGGCTTATTTAAATCGGGGGTAATATGGGATTTTGTATTATTACTTATTACCGGTGCTTTTTTAACTTTTATTTTTACTGCATTAGCTTTTAACATTGCCATAAGTAATGAAAATAAAATTAAAGGTTTTGGCTATGCTATTTTACTATGGCTGTTTTTAGCAGTTATTTACGATGGTATTTTTTTAATGTCGTTGCTTTATTTTGAAGATTACCCATTAGATAAGTTTTCACTCATTGGCACTATGTTAAATCCTATAGATTTATCAAGAACTCTCATCTTACTAAAGTTAGATATCTCTGCATTGTTGGGTTATACCGGAGCAATTTTTAAAAAATTTTTTGGAACAAATTATGGTTTAATTCTCTCTATGATTGTGCTTTGCTTATGGGTAATATTGCCTATTGTAAGAATGGTATTTAAAGCAAAAAAGAA
>JBPEWY010000003.1:0-60544 GCA_052032225.1 Flavobacteriaceae bacterium | reverse complement strand
GAGAATATACCGTATTGGGAAAGCTCGCCCAAATTTGGAAGAGGAGATAAACGTTACTTAACAGAAGGCGATGCTCACGATTGGTGGGTATGGCATGATGCTTACCCTTTTGAACATTTTGAAGAAAATGTGCCCTTATTTATGAGTGAGTTTGGGTTTCAGGCGTTCCCAAGTTTAGAAACCATACAATATGCAACACAAACAGATAGCTTGGTTTTAAACGGACCTTACTTTAAAACGCACCAAAAGCACAGCAGAGGGTTTAGCCTTATTAGAGAATATATGGAAAGAGATTTTCCAATTCCTTCCAACAATGAAGATTATGTATATGTTAGCCAATTGTTGCAGGCTTACGGAATTACTAAAGGAATTGAAGCTCACCGTAGAGCAAAACCAAGGTGTATGGGAAGTTTGTATTGGCAATTAAATGATTGTTGGCCGGCAGTTTCATGGTCAAGTATAGATTATCTTGGCAATTGGAAAGCCTTACATTATAAAGTAAAAGATGCTTTTAAAAATGTTCTGGTATCGCCATACATTAATAAAGACACTTTAGAGGTTCATGCAATTAACGATAATTTATTTGCTGTAAACAACCCTATCACTATAAAACTCATAGATTTTTACGGTAACGAAACGTTGCTAACTACTATTACAGATTCTTTACCGGCTAATAGCGCTCAAGTAGTGTTTAAAAAGAAGCTATCAAATGTTGTTAAAAATACTAATCTAAAAGCACTACTTATAGCTTATGATAATACATACAGAGTATTTTATTTAACAAAGCCAAAGCATTTAGCATTGCCAGAACAGCAGATAGTAAAACAGGTAAAGAAAGTTAATGATGGTTTTGAGATTACATTACAAGCAAATACATTACAAAAAGATGTTTTTTTACACTCTAACGTAAAGGGGCATTTTAACAATAATTTTTTTGATTTACTGCCAAATAAGCCAATAAAAGTAATATTTAAAACTCAAGCAAAAGAAGCCGAATTTTCAATAAAAACATTAAATGCAATCATGCATCAAGAAGATTCTTTTAAATAGTAATCTGCTTGAATGTTTTCGTTTTTGTTATTTTGATATTTGGTCATGCTAAACCATTGATGAATAGCATATGCCCCGGTTTCTCCCTTTTTGTTAACAGCAATATAACCCACCTGAAAATCTTTGTAATTACTATTAGGTTTAGATACAATTCTTTTTATAGCTTCTTCACATGCTTCTTGTGGCGATTTGCCTTGCCTCATAAGTTCTACAACCAAAAAACTACCT
This sequence comes from Flavobacteriaceae bacterium, assembly GCA_052032225.1. Taxonomy (GTDB): domain Bacteria; phylum Bacteroidota; class Bacteroidia; order Flavobacteriales; family Flavobacteriaceae; genus JBPEWY01. The sequence goes on along the minus strand of JBPEWY010000003.1, from coordinate 59,266 downwards.
ACAGTTTTAACCACCTCTTCACCCAGACCGGTAGCAACAGCTGCACCAACTTGGTTATCTACAAATAAACCGGAACCAATTATAGGAGAGTCGCCCACACGACCGGCCATTTTGTATGCCAAACCACTAGTGGTACAAGCACCACTTAAATTACCATTTTTATCTATAGCCAACATACCAATTGTATCGTGGTTTTCTATATTAATTATGGGCTTGTATTCAGATTTTATTTTCCATTCTTCCCAGGCTTTTTTAGAGGCTTCGGTAAGTAAATTTTCTTTTTTAAAACCCATTTGGTAAGCAAATTGTTCGGCTCCTTTTCCGGCAAGCATTACATGAGGAGTTTGTTCCATTACTTTTCTTGCTACAGATACAGCGTGTGTAATATTTTGCAAATACACTACAGCACCACAGTTACCATGTTCATTCATTATGCAGGCATCTAGAGTAACATTGCCATCTCTGTCGGGAAGTCCACCTTTACCTACGGTCTGATTTTTAATGTTTGCCTCTTCAACTTTCACCCCTTCTTCTACCGCATCTAAAGCATGCCCACCATTATTTAAAACTTCCCAGGCTTTTTGTGTAGCATTTGGCACATTCCAGGTAGCAATAACTAAAGGTAATGATGGCGTTATGTTGCTTTCTGCTTTTGCAGCTTTTGTAGCTTCAGAACAACTTGCAATTGTAGCGCCAACAGTTAATCCGACACCGGTAAGTGAGGCATTTTTTATAAAATTTCTACGTTTCATAATGTGTTTTTTTATAGTTTTTTAATCCGTAGTACAACACAAAGCCATAACATAAAATAATAAATATAAAAGCCTTTTTAAATCCTACATTATCTGTTAATAAACCATATACAGGTGGTACGATGGCGCCACCAACTATTGCAGTACACAATAATCCGGATGCTTTTGGTTTTAAAGCCCCTAAACCATCTATAGCAATTGTAAAAATGGTTGGAAACATTATAGAATTAAATAATCCTACAGCTAAAATACTCCACATAGCAACTAATCCGGTTGTTCCCATAGAGGTTATAATTAATGCTATTGCTATTGTGGCAAATATTCCCAATACTTTTGCCGGATGCATAACTCTGGTTAAATAAGAGCCAATAAATCTACCAATCATTGCGCCAGACCAATAAAATGTAACAAACACCCCTACAATAGCTTTGCCATCATGTTGCGTTACACTACTATTTAAAATGCTTTCTGCAATGGTCTTCATTAAATTATTTTCGGTTATTAAAACTGTTAGGTTCATATCTAGAAAATAATTTACCAAATAGCTGCCAATTGCTACTTCTGCACCCACGTAACAAAAAATACCGAGTACACCTAACATTAAGTTTTTGTTTTTAAGTGCTTGCTTGTAGGTTGCAGATGTTTTTTGGTCTATTAACCGAGGTAACTTTGCAAAGAAAAATATACCTGCAATTACCAGAATAAAAAGGGCTAATCCTATAAAAGGTTTTTGTACAGCAGCTGCCTCTGAGGCTAAATAAGCACTTTTTTCTGCTTCGGTTAAAATTGCTATTTCATCGGTTGTTTTAATTTTATCGCTTAAAATAAGTAAAGCTCCAACAGCAGGGGCAATAGCTGTGCCGAGTGAGTTAAAGGCTTGAGAAAGGTTTAATCGGCTCGAGGCACCTTCTTCACTTCCTAATACAGCAACATAAGGATTTGCTGCAACCTGTAGTACGGTCATTCCTCCGGCTAGTACAAAATAGGCTAGCATAAATACGCCAAACACCCTGTAAGAAGCAGCCGGGTAAAACAAAACACATCCTAAAGCCATGGTTATAAGCCCTAAAATTATACCTCTTTTGTAGCCAATTTTAGATAGTATGTAACTAGCAGGAATAGAGAGCAAAAAATAAGCTCCAAAAAAGGCAAATTGCACCAAACCGGCTTGAAAATAGCTCAGGGTAAAAAGTTCTCTTAGCCTCGGAATTAAAGAGTCTACCAGAACAGTTATAAATCCCCAGAGAAAAAATAAAACAGTTAATAAAATAAACGATGATTTGTAAGAGGGTTGTTTGCTCATATAGCAGTTAGGTTGGTTAGTTTATACTTATCTCATCAACAAAAATCCAGCTTTTTCCATTGTCTTTGTAGCCTAAATGCCACTCCGGAAGCGTTCCTAGCTTTTTGGCTACTATTTTCACGTATTTGTATGAGTTATTAGCTGAAAAAGATACAGTTTTTATTGCTATTTCTTCTGATGGAACAGTTGTATTTATGGTCTCGGTTTTTAGCAGTTTAAACTGTTTGCCATCTTTAGAGACATAGCAAGATACAGCAGTAGGGTAAAAAATCCATGATTTTTGGTCTTGTAAAAAATTAACCGAAACAGTAGAAATTGGCTTTGTGTTTCCTAAATTAATAGTAGCTACTACATCTGTGTCTTGATAGCCTTGCCAAGTACCCGTTCTAAAATCTTTAGTGCCTAGTACGCCATCTATTAGTGCATTATTACCACCTCCATTGTATTGGTTGGCATATTTACTGCCAAGTGTAATAGTTAGGTTAGGGTCTATTTTATTGAATTTTGTTTCTAAAACAGCACTTTTTTTCTGATTTAATGTTGCGTAGGTTTTTAAAATAGTTGTTTGTTTTATAGTAATAGGCTCTTTATAAACTTTAAAATCGTTGTTGTTTAAAGCACAATAAATAACTGCATTAGAATCTGCACTTTGTAATACAATGGCTGTACTATCTTTAAAGGCTACATCACCCGAAGCAATAAATGGAGCAGGAACAATGATGTTATCTTCTATAGCAGTTTTTGGTATAAACTCATCTTTAGTTCCCCAATCAGAAGGAGTGTTGCCCATATTAAATACTAAAGTCCCACCGGCTGTAATAGCACTGTGCTCTATGTATGAATACGGATATTCTTTTCCGTTAAGTGTAACCGATTGTATATATAGGTTTTCTTTAGAAATGTTATTGGCTACAATGGTAAATTTATTTCCGTTTTCAAGGTTTATAGTTGCTTTTTTAAATAACGGAGCGCCAATTATGTATTGATTAGATGCCGGAGTAACAGAATAAAATCCTAAGGCGCTTAGTACATACCAAGCACTCATTTGTCCGCAATCTTCATTACCCGAAATTCCATCAGGGCTATTTTGATATAACTCGGTTAAAATTTGTCTTACTTTTTCTTGTGTTTTATATGGTTTATTTACAAAGTTATAAAGGTAGGCCATATGGTGACTTGGTTCGTTACCATGAGCATATTGACCTATAAGACCGGTTATATCTGCCTGATTTCTTCCGGAAATCTCTGTTTTTGCATTAAACAATGAATCTAATTGATTTTCTAATGCTTTTTTACCACCTAATAGGTTTATAAAACCGCTAATATCTTGAGGTACATAAAAGCTATATTGCCAAGAATTAGCTTCTGTGTAGTTAAAATTAACTTCGTAAGGATCAAAAGGAGAAAACCAAGTGTTTTTAAATCGGCCACGCATAAATTTGGTAGAGGGGTCAAAAACGTTTTTATAATATTGGGCGCGCTCAATGTAGTATTGGTAAGCACTATCTTTACCCATGGCTTTAGCCATTTGGGCTATTGTCCAATCATCATAGGCATACTCTAATGTTTTAGATACCGATTCACTTTCTTGCTCTACCGGAATAAATCCGAGCTTCTTATACGATTCTAAACCTAATTTATCTTGCATAGCAGAATGGGTCATTGCTTTAAATGCTTTCTCAGCATCATAACCTCTAATTCCTTTTAAATAAGCATCTGCAATTACCGGAACAGCATGATACCCAATCATACAACCTGTATAGCAAGCTGCAAGGTCCCATATAGGCATTATACCTCCTTCATCATATTTTGCTAAAAAAGTGTTTATAAAATCGTTGGTTCTTTCTTGTTCTATTATTGTATAAAGCGGATGCGTTGCTCTGTAGGTATCCCATAAAGAAAAAACAGTATAATATTTAAACTCTTCTGTTTTGTGCACTTTCAAATCCATTCCTCTGTATCTACCATCTACATCTTGATATAAATTAGGTGCTAACATGGTATGATAAAGCGCTGTATAGAAGTTAGTTTTGTAATCATTATTATCACTTTCTATAACTATTTTTTCAAGTTGCTTTTCCCAAATTTCTTGAGCTTGCGTTTTTACTTCTTCAAAAGTTTTGTCTCGTATTTCTTCATCAAGATTTTTTTTAGCACCTTCTTCATCTACTGCAGATATTGCCACCTTAACTTCTAAAATATTTGTTTCGGTATTGTCAAACTCAAAAGCAGCAATTACTTTTTCGCCTTGCTTTTTGTTGTTTAAAAAATGAACTTTTTTGTACGGTTTAGAAAAGGTTATGTAATAAAACAAACGTTGATCTTCTGCCCATGCTTTAGAATGACGGTGACCAGAAATTTCTGTGTCTGAAACTAAATTTACTTGAGAACTCAGCACTTTATCTCTGTGTTCTAAATCTAAAATAACAACCTGTTTTTGGTTTTTAGGGAAAGTGTATTTATGAATACCGCTACGTTTAGCTACTGTTAAGGCAACATCTATATTAGTAGAGTCTAAATGAACTTGATAAAATCCCGGAGAGGCAGTTTCATTATCATGAGAAAAATGTGCTCTATAACCTTTTTTACCATCAGCTCCGTTATTAAAAATTACAGTGTTAGTTGGCATCAGCAAAATATCACCATAATCGCTAACTCCGGTACCACTTAAATGAGTGTGTGAAAAACCGTAAATGTATGAATCAGAATAGTGATATCCAGAACAACCATCCCATCCTTCAAGACGAGTATCTGGGCTAAGTTGCATCATACCAAAAGGCAGTGTAGCTCCCGGATATGTATGTCCGTGGCCTCCTGTGCCAATAAAAGGATTCACATAATCGGTTAAGTATGCATCTTTTTGAGCAGGTTCTACTACGATTTCTTTTTTGCAAGAAATAAACAGTAACGAAGTAAATAATAGGCTGAAAATTAGTCGGTTATTCATTTTAAAAGTGGTCTAAAAATTTTGTATAAATTAGCAAGATATAGATAATTTTATTCATTGTGATGAAGGTTTTTAGACCAATAACATTAGTTTTAATCTGTACAGCATTTATTTTTCTACAAACAGCATGTACTCCTAAAAAAAGTATCGTTCAAAAACCTTCAATAATTCCCATTCCTAATCATCAAGAACTTGGCGATGGTGTTTTTAAGTGGGATGATGATGTTTTTATAGCTTTTGAAAATAGCTTAGCTCCTGCAGCTAATTTACTTAAGTTATTAACAGAAAAAAGTTTAGGTAAAATAAGTGCCAACGGGACAAAAAAAATAGAGCTTAAACTAAATCCTAATCTGGTAAACCCCGAAGCTTATACTTTACAAGTTACACCTCAAAATATTACCATTACTGCAAAAAGTTTACAAGGAGCCTTCTATGGGGTGCAAACGTTACGGCAATTGCTACCACCGTGTATAGAAAATGCTACGTGTAATACAGAAGTTGCAATCCCTGCAATTACCATAGAAGATGCACCATACTTTAAATATAGAGGAATGCACTTAGATGTTGGTAGACATTTTTTTCCGGTAGCTTTTATTAAAAAGTATATAGACATGCTTGCCATGTTAAAGATGAATACTTTTCATTGGCATTTAACAGAAGATCAGGGGTGGCGTATAGAAATTAAAAAATATCCAAAATTAACTACCCATGCTGCTTACAGAAAAGAAACTTTAATAGGGCATTACAGCAATCAACCTCATAAATTTGATGGTAAAAAGTACGGAGGGTTTTACACGCAAGAAGAAATAAAAGATGTAGTAGCATATGCAGCTTCGCGAGGCATAACTATAATACCCGAAATAGAATTGCCCGGACACTCGCAAGCTGCCATAAGTGCATACCCTGAACTTGGGTGTACCGGAAAACCAATAGATGTAGCTACAAAGTGGGGTATTTTTGAAGATATTTACTGCCCTAAAGAATCAACCTTTACTTTTTTAGAAAATGTTTTTGATGAGGTATTGCAGTTATTCCCAAGTAACTATATTCATATTGGTGGAGACGAAGCTCCAAAAACTCGATGGGAATCTTGCGAAAACTGTCAAAAGCGAATCAAACAAGAAGGGTTAAAAGACGAACATGAGCTGCAAAGTTATTTTATAACCCGAATAGAAAAATATTTAAACAGTAAGGGAAGAAAGATTATAGGTTGGGATGAAATTTTAGAAGGAGGATTGGCTCCAAACGCAACTGTTATGTCTTGGAGGGGTACAGCAGGTGCTATTGAAGCAGCCAAACAAGGACACGATGTTATTTTAACTCCGGGGTCTCATTGTTATTTTGATCACTATCAATCTGACGATGAAACCGAGCCACTTGCAATTGGAGGTTTAACCACTTTAGAAAAAGTATATCATTTTAATCCAATCCCAAAAGAACTCACACCAGAGCAATCAAAATATGTGTTAGGAGCGCAAGGCAATGTTTGGACAGAATACATGAAAACTCCAGACAAAGTAGAGTATATGGTTTTCCCGAGAATTCTTGCTTTAAGTGAGGTAGTTTGGTCTTATAACAAGAATAAAAATTATAATGATTTTTTACAGCGCGTTTTAGCTTTTAATAAAAGGTTAGATGCTCTTTCTGTTAATTATGCTAATCATTTGTATAATATAAATGATACAATACAGGTACAAGATTCTATTGTAAAAGTTTCATTAAGCACAAAAATTAATAAAGGGTATATAACGTACACTACAAACGGCACTTTGCCAACAGAAAACTCTACAAAATATACAAAGCCAATTAAAATTAATAATACAACTACACTTAAAGCAAGAGCTTTTAATAAGCAAAAGCCTTTAGGGCAATTGTACTCAAAAAAAATAGTCATACACAAAGCTTTAGGAGCAGATGTTTTGCTAAGCGTATTACCACATGATAAATATGCTGATGGCGGACCTCAAGCAATCACTAACGGTATATTTGGTAGTAAAAAAAGATTCGCAGATTCTGAGTGGCTTGGTTTTAACGGGCAAGATGTAGAGGTTGTTTTAAATATGCATAAAACCAAAAATATTAACAACATAATAATGCAGTTTTATAACGAACCCGGTAGTTGGATACATGCTCCAAAAAACATTTATTTTCTGTTTTCTGAAGATGGAGTAAAGTATAGTGGAATTAAAAAGGTAAATGTACCCAGAAGCGCCAATAAAATAGTAAGTGTAAGCACTCAATTTCCTAATATAAAAGCAAAGTACATAAAAATTATGGTAGAAAACTTTGGTGAAATTCCGGAAAACTTTAGCGGAGCAGGTAATTTAGCTTGGACATTTTTAGACGAAATACAAGTATGGTAGTAGAAGTTTGTGCAAATTCTTTTGATTCTGCCTTAAATGCTTACCAGGCCGGTGCTTCCAGGATAGAGTTATGTGTAGAACTTGGAGTAGGAGGTATTACACCTTCGCATGGACTTATTGAGCAAGTTGTAAACAATATTCCTATTCCTGTGCATGTGCTTATTAGGCCGAGAAGTGGCGATTTTACTTATTCAGCTTCAGAAATAAAAACAATGCTAAATGATATTGCATATTGTAAAGCATTAAATTGTGCAGGAGTGGTTTTTGGTGTTTTAACCAGTGATTTTAAGGTAGATTTAAAAACACTTTCAGTATTGGTTAAAGCAAGTACAGGAATGCATATAACATTCCATCGGGCGATTGATTGGGTTAAAAACCCGCTAGAAGCTATACATGAAATTACAGAGGCAGGTTGCCATGCCATTTTAACTTCGGGTCAGGCTAAAACAGCAGAGCAAGGATTACAAAAGCTTTTAGAATTTAAAACCATTGCAAGTAATAAGTGTGTAATTATGCCGGGTTCCGGTATTAATGCTAACAATGCTAAGCTTTTTAAAGAACATGGTTTTAAGGCTATTCATTTTTCTGCAATTACACAAAAAGCAAGCTTACAAAATATGCCTAACGTAAGCTTTATTAGCCTTGATTTATTAAACGAAACTAAACTTTCGGTATCAGATAAAGATAAAATACAAAGTATTGTAAATGCTGTTAAATAAATTTAAAAAACTGTCTAAGTATCAGCAAATACAATAATTTTACATAAAATTAATACCATGTTACGTTGGATTTTATTTTTGGCGGTTTATGCAGCAGTAGATTGGTATGCTTTTCAGTCATTAAAAACAGTTACTCGCTCTAGCTGGGTACATTGGTTATATTGGATTGTAAGTATACTTGTTTTGGGTAATTTTATTTATCACATTGTATTTTATACCGGAAATGCAAGAGTTTTAAGTCCTATTCGTAGCTACGCATTCGGGTTTTTAATTACCGTCTTTATTCCGAAGTTAATTTTAGTAACCATTTTATTTACCGAAGATATAGTTAGAGTGCCCCAAGCAATTTACAGTTATTTTACTGAGGGTAATAGAGAAAAGGGCTATTTTCCATCAAGAAGAAAATTTATAAGTGCTATTGCTTTAGGAATAGCATCTATACCGTTTATGTCTTTATTATACGGAATGTACAGAGGGAAGTACAATTTTAGAGTGTTAAGGTACAATCTTGAATTTGAAGATTTACCTGATGCTTTTGATGGATACCAAATAACCCAAATAAGTGATATTCATGCCGGTAGTTTTGATAATAGAGACAAAATATCCTATGCAATAGATTTAATTAACCAACAAGAAAGTGATGTGATTTTCTTTACCGGTGATATGGTAAACAATTTAGCACAAGAAATGGAGCCATGGAAAGACCTGTTTGCAAAACTAAAGGCTAAAGACGGGATTTATTCGGTTTTAGGAAATCATGATTACGGCGATTATGTTTCTTGGGAATCTAAAGAGAAAAAAGCACAAAACTTACAGCAATTATTTGCTATACAAGAACAAATAGGGTTTAAGCTATTACTAAACGAAAGCATATACTTAAAACGTAATAACCAGCAAATTGCAATTGTTGGAGTAGAAAACTGGGGAGCAGGCGGATTTAAAAAAGCCGGTGATTTAAATAAAGCTGTGCAAAATATTAACCAAAACGATTTTAAAATCTTACTAAGCCATGATCCCTCACATTGGGAGCATCAAGTAATATCGCACCCGTATCATTTTCATTTAACATTAAGCGGGCATACGCACGGAATGCAGTTTGGTATTGAGATTCCTGGACTAATAAAATGGAGTCCTGTAAAATGGCGATATAAATATTGGGCTGGTGTTTACAAAGAGCAAGAGCAGTATATAAATGTTAACAGAGGATTTGGTTATTTAGGGTATCCTGGAAGGGTAGGAATTTGGCCTGAAATAACAGTAATTAAACTCAAGAAAAAGGCTGCTTCAGAAAATGCCTAAACCCCGCTAAATGCGCTTAGGTATAGATTTTATTACAATTTTTACTACATTTGATTAATTAAGATGTTAAAACTCAATTTTATATGTCAAAATTTGGCGAGTTAATAGATTTAGATATTCCTGTTTTGTTGGATTTTTATACAGAATGGAGTGAGCCCTCTGTAGCTATGCATCCTGTTTTACGTGATGTTGCTGCTGCAATGGGAGATAAAGCCAAAGTAATTAAAATAGATGTAGATAAAAATCCGGAACTTGCCGAAGCGCTCAGAGTAAAAGGGCTACCTACACTAATGATTTATAAAAAAGGAGAAATGGTATGGCGCCAAAGCGGTGAGCAAGACGCCAATACCTTAATTGGTTTACTTCAAGAATATATGTAAGCTATGCAGCTTACTCATCTTCAGAATTTGTTTGTATTGTAGTATCTGCCGGCACAACTGAATCTATTAAAGTAGAGTCTGTATTGTCTTCAAACAATTCGTCTGGCAACTCTGTATCATCTTCATAAAATCTACTAAACTTCTCTAAGTAGCTGTTAAAAATATCTACCTGTTCTTTGTAAAATTCTTCCTCATCATTGGCTACCACAATATCTAATAATCTTCTGTATGACTGAATGTTGTTATAAATTTCAGACAGATTGTATGCTTGGTCATTAAAAGGTAATGCAGCATAGTACTCAAGCCACTCTTGATATTTTTTTGCAATATTTTTAAAGAGCTCCCTACCTTTTTCAGGCTCGTTAACTAAGTAATACCCTTCAGTAAAAGGTTCTAGTGCCCAATAGTAACCAAAGTAGCCAAAAGGCATATTTGTCATAGCAATATCTATAACTTTTTTAGCCTTTTCTGTTTTGTTTTCTCTGATTAACTGTTCTAACAAGCGCGCTAAATTATTACGGTAACCAATAGCTTGCTTTCTGGTTTCTGGGTCATGGTAAATTGTAGTATCTCCAGAGTTACCCCAGTACCATTTAGATACAATATCAAACATTAAATCACTATCAATTCTACCCATACTAAACGGGTCTCTTGGATCTACCGGAGTTTTTATCGGTACTAATTTGTAAACAGAACCATCTAACTGTAAGTAGTCTTTCATCCATAAATATTCTGCACTATCAAAACTACCTCCGGTAAAGTAAATAGGTCTTTTCCAGTTGTTATTTGCCAACACATCTAACATTAATATTCTGTTTTTGGTAAGTGCAGATTTTGGCAAGTCTATATCAATATAATCAACTATTAATGCAGAATCTTTTTCTTTAACCAATCCACTTTTTAATACATTTTCTTTATTAACCGGAACACGTATTTTGTTGGTAGGATAGAAAATAGTTTTCAAGTAACTAGACGGATATAAACTTATGTCGCCTCCCTGACGTTTTATTAAATTTTCTATGTTGTTTTGGTCGTTTGCAATCCAATTTAAAAAACGTTTAATATCCCAACGTTCATTGGTTAGCTCTTGGTAATAAATTACATCTCTATTACCATAGGCGTACTTATCATGAGTTAGTTGAGACGGTAAAGGATCACTTTCATAAGCCTTGCTTTTCATTTGGTCTATATACCAATCTGTCTGGAATAGGCTTGTATTAACAGCTCTAACATCTGTTCTGTATCCTTCTATTTCTTGCGCATACCAAATAGCAAAAGTATCGTTGTCACCAATGGTGTATAAAATTGCACCGACGTCTTCCTGAACAGAGTCTAAGTAGGCCAATGCCATAGATCTGGCAGTATATTTTCCGGAACGGTCATGATCATCCCAGTTTTCTTTAGCCATTAGAGTAGGTACTGCCAGCAAGCAAGCCACAACGGCAATTGGTGCTGCAAATTTTGGATTTAAAAAGCGTTTTATCTCTTCAAATAAAGCGTAAACTCCAAAGCCAATCCATAATGTAAAAACGTAGAATGAACCTACCAAAGAGTAATCACGCTCACGAGGCTCAAACGGACGAACATTTGTGTAAAACTGAATGGCAAGACCGGTAAATAAGAAGAATACCAGTAAAACCCAGAATTGTTTTTTGTCTTTTTTAAATTGAAAAACAAGCCCTAATAATCCTAACAACAACGGAAGCATATAATAAGTATTTCGGGCTTTGTTGTTAGTTACATCAGACGGCAGGTTTTCTTGTGAGCCTAGTCTGGCTTCATCAATAAATTTAATCCCGGAAAGCCAGTTCCCATGATTGTCGTATTTACCCTGAATATCGTCTTGTCTTCCTACAAAATTCCACATAAAATAGCGCCAGTACATGTACCCAAACTGGTACTCAAACATAAATTTTAAGTTGTCTAAAATAGAAGGGGGCTCTACCTCTATAAATTCACCAAACTGTTTTAAAAATTCAACATACTGCTCTGCATCAACATTACCGGCATTATATTCACGTTTAAAGTTGGCAATTGCGGTTCTGAGCTCGTTACTAGAAATGTATTCTGAGTTGGGTTTAAAATCTAACGGACCAACATATTTTATGTAATTAACAGCATGTTCGCTGCTCCACATTCTTGGTAAAATACCAACATGATCTGGGTGTGAGTTAGGGAGCGCATCTTTATAATCGTTTACAATTACATATTTGCCGGCCTTTTCATCACGTTCGTATTTGGGTTTATCGTCTTTAAAAGGATCATTTTCATTTCGTCCGGCAAACATCTCAGAATAATAAGTGCCGTAAATAGGGCTTTCTACCCCCGGATATTGCTCTCTATTGTAGTATGCTAAAAGAGAACGAGCATCTGCCGGATCGTTTTCGTTAATAACCACGTTAGCATTTGCTCTAATAGGAAGCATTAACCAAGAAGAAAATCCTATAAACATAAATAATACACAAAGCACAATGGTGTTTGCTTGTACCATCCCTTTTTTTCTAGTATAGGCAATTGCGTAATAGAATGCGCCTATAAAAAGTAACCCCATTATAATGGTGCCGGAATTAAAAGGCAATCCTATGGTGTTAACAAAAAATACCTCACTCCAACCAAAAAGTTTTAGGGTATATGTTAGTGTAAATTTATACACAAACATTAGCAGGGCAACTACGGCAATGTTTGCAATTAAAAAGTTTTTTACAGTGGTAGTTTTATACTTTTTAAAATAGTATAGTAACCCTATAGAAGGGATTGCTAAGAATCCCATAAACTGAATACCAAAAGTAAGACCAACAACAAACGCAATTAATATAAGCCATTTATTACCTCTTGGAGAATCTAAATTATCTACCCATTTTAGGCCTAACCATAATTGTAAAGCCATAATAAGGCTGGCCATTGCATAAACTTCAGTCTCTACAGCATTAAACCAAAAGCTATCAGAAAAAGTTAGCGCAAGTGCACCTACTGCACCACTACCTAATACAGCAATAGCTTGAGAGTTTGTTAAAGTGGTTTTAGCGTTTATTAGTTTTCTAACTAAGTTAGTGATGGTCCAGAATGTAAAAAGTATTGTAAATGCACTTGATACTACCGACAAGTAATTTACCATTCTTGCTACCTGTTCTGCTTCTGTAGCAAACATGGCAAAGAAAGCACCAAGCATCTGGAAAAAAGGAGCTCCAGGAGGGTGGCCTACTTGTAATTTTGCCGAAGTAGAAATATACTCACCACAATCCCAAAAACTAACAGTGGGTTCTACCGTTAGACCATAAGTGATTAATGCTATTAAAAACACCCCCCATCCGGTTAGGGTATCCCATTTTTTAAAATTTTCTACAGGCATAGTAATTATTACTTGTTAGTTAAGTACGTGGGCGAATTTACTAATTATTAGTGTAGAACGATTACTTTTTTTACAAACGTTAACAAGGCACGAAAAAAAATTAAAAGGATTTAAAAAAAATATTTGCGCATAAAAAAGTTTGTTATAAATTTGCATCCGCAATTAAGGCGCTGGCCTATGGTGTAATTGGTAACACAGCTGATTTTGGTTCAGTCGTTCAAGGTTCGAGTCCTTGTAGGCCAACTTAAAAAACCCGCTTCACAAAGCGGGTTTTTTTATTTTAAGGTGTTTATATGCTAAATGTAATAACCGGGCGCTTAGCGTGGTTTGCTAAATCTTCACTTATGCTACCGTTAAAAAAATGGGCAACTCCTTTTCTGCCATGTGTAGCAACGGCTATCGCGTCTGCATCTGTTTTTTGGGCGTAATGCAAAATTCCCCATTCTACTTTATGATCGTTGTAAACGGCAAAAGGCAAATCGCTAGACTTAGCTTTTTTTACAAAATTATCGTACTTAGTTTCTATTTCAGAAGAGGTTAAAAAGTTGTTTGCTGTATTTACATAAAGTAATTGTAAATAAGCACCCAATTTATCTGCTAAGTCTTTTGCTTTTTGCAAGCAAGGCACAGCAGTTTCTTCTAAATTAGTAGCTAAAACAATATTATTAAGTTTAAAATTGCTATGTTGTTTTTTTATAACTAAAACAGGAATGCTAGAGTGCCTAACTACTTTTTCTGTGTTAGAGCCTACAAACATTTCTTTAAACCCGGAGGCTCCTTCAGAACCCATAACAATTAAATCGGCATTTGTTTTTTTAGTAGCTTCAGTAATGCCTCTAAAAACATTGTTGGTTTCAACAATTTCAGAAACTATAAGATCTTTTAAATAAGGTTTGTTTTTAAATTTTTCAAACTGTTGTTGTGCTAATTTTATATAAAATAAGGCTTCGGGCAGACTGCTTGGGGTGGGGGCCATATTTATAACATCGGTTGCAGCATGTACAGGGAGCTCTACAACATGCAGTAAATGAAGTTGAGCATTAAACTTTTTGGCAAGCTGCGCAGCAACTTCTAAAGCATACTCGGCATGTTTAGAAAAATCAGTGGGGACTAGAATGTTTTTCATGAATTTTAATTTAAATTTTTGTTGTTTCTTAAAGGTAATAAATAATACAAGTACCTAAAAGTAAAAGGCTTTAAAGTTTAAATAAAAATTGTATATTTGCACCGCTGAAAGGATATAAAACGTATTCATGAGGGGACGAAAAGTCCCCTCTTTTTATACCAATAAAATGTTGCAAGAAAAAGTACAGCAGTTAGTAACAAGTTTTTTTGAAGAAAATCCGGAGTTTTTTTTAATAGATTTTACCATTACTCCGGATAACAAAATAAAAATTGTTATAGACGGAGATAACGGAGTTACGCTTAACGATTGTGTTGCGTTAAGCAGGCATGTAGAGCATAATTTAGATAGAGAATCAGAAGATTTTGCCTTAGAGGTAACCTCTGCCGGAGCAACCACTCCGTTGCAACACGAAAGACAGTATAAAAAAAATAAAGGTCGTATCTTGCAAGTAAAAACAACACAAGGAGAAAAGTTTGAAGGAACTTTGCAAGAGGCAACCACAGAACATATAACCTTAACCTGGAAGGCAAGAGAACCAAAGCCGGTAGGTAAAGGAAAAGTTACAGTGCAGAAAACACAAGAAATTGCGCTTTCTGATATAAAAGAAGCAAAAGTGATCATAAAATTTTAATTAGAAGTTGACATGGAAAACCTTGCATTGATCGAGTCATTCTCAGAGTTTAAAGATGATAAACTCATAGATCGTGTAACATTAATGGCTATCTTAGAAGATGTGTTTAGAAATGCATTGAAGAAGAAGTATGGATCTGATGATAATTTTGATATTATTATAAACCCGGACAAGGGAGATTTAGAAATTTGGAGAAACCGTGTTGTTGTAGCAGATGGAGAAGTAACAGACCCAAACCAAGAAATTTCATTAAGCGAAGCTCGTAAAATTGAGCCGGATTTTGAAGTTGGAGAGGATGTATCTGAAGAAGTAAAACTTAAAGATTTAGGAAGAAGAGCAATATTAGCACTTCGTCAAAACCTAATCTCTAAAATTCACGAGCACGATAACACTACCGTTTACAAGCAATTTAAAGAGCTTGAAGGAGAAATTTACACTGCAGAGGTACACCATATACGTCACAAAGCTGTTATATTGTTAGATGACGAAGGGAATGAGATTATTTTACCAAAAGAAAAACAAATTCCATCAGACTTTTTCAGAAAAGGAGACAATGTAAGAGGTATTATAGAAAGCGTAGAGCTTAGAGGTAATAAGCCAATGATAATTATGTCTAGAACATCTCCGGTGTTCTTAGAAAAATTATTCGAACAAGAAATACCTGAGGTTTTTGACGGCTTAATTACCATTAAAAAAGTAGTGAGAATACCAGGTGAAAAAGCAAAAGTAGCAGTAGATTCTTATGATGACAGAATAGACCCCGTAGGAGCATGTGTAGGTATGAAAGGGTCTAGAATACATGGTATAGTTAGAGAATTAGGTAACGAAAATATAGACGTAATTAACTATACTAGCAACCCGCAATTGTTTATTACCAGAGCTCTTAGCCCGGCTAAGATTACATCGGTTACTTTAGACGATGAAAATAAGCGTGCAGAAGTATACCTAAAGCCCGAAGAAGTATCTAGAGCTATTGGTAAAGGCGGATATAATATTAGATTAGCCGGACAATTAACCGGATACGAAATAGATGTATTTAGAGAAGGAGTTGAAGAAGATGTTGAGCTAAGCGAATTCTCTGATGAAATAGATAGCTGGATAATAGATGAGTTCAAAAAAATTGGCTTAGATACAGCAAAAAGTGTGTTAGACCAAGATGTTGACGACTTGGTAAAACGTACAGATTTAGAAGAAGAAACCATTTTAGAAGTAATTAAAATTTTAAAAGAAGAATTCGAAGACTAACCGATTATAGTATCTTTGAGTTTTAAAAAGTAATATATGGCTGAAAGAGCAACAATGAGGCTTAATAAAGTTTTAAGAGAATTAAACATATCTCTGGATAGGGCTGTAGAATACCTAAACTCTAAGGGGTTTCAGGTAGATGCCAGACCTACAACTAAGATAACAGAAGAGGTATATCAAGTTCTTTTAGACGAATTCCAAACCGATAAAAGTAAAAAAGTAGCTTCTAAAGAAGTAAGCGAAGAGAAACGAAAAGAAAAAGAAGCTATTCGTTTAGAGCAAGAGCGTGAGCAGGAGCTTAAACAAAAACAACAAGCACAAAGAGAAGTTGTAAAGGCTAAAGCTAACTTAAGCGGACCGAAAACGGTTGGTAAAATAGAGTTAGAGCCAAAACCTAAAGCTCCGGCTGCCGAAGAAAAACCGGCAGAAGAAGCTCCAAAACCAAAGCAAAAAGAGAGCCCAGCTCCTAAAGCCAAAGAACAAAAGAAAGAGCCTCCAAAAGAAGAAAAAGTTGTTGCTACCACCTCAGAAGAAGAGGTTGTTGAACAAGAACCCGAAAAAATAGAAACGCAATACAAAAAACTTTCCGGGCCAAAAGTTACCGGAAAGAAAATAGACTTGTCTCAGTTTGAAAAACCTAAGAAAAAGAAAGAGGAAACTAAAGACAAGAAAGAGGCTTCAGATAACAAGAAAAAAAGAAGACGTATTACCAAAGATGCACGCCCAAATAAAGGTGGCGGAGGCAACAAATTTGCAGATAAGCGCAAAAAAGGTAAAGCCAGAAACGTACCTAAAGTAGAGCCTACCGAAGAAGAGGTACAAAAGCAGGTTAGAGAAACTTTAGAGAAGTTGCAAGGTAAAACCAACAAATCTAAAGGAGCAAAATACCGTAGAGAAAAGCGTGATATTCGTCGTCAAAAAACCGAAGAAGAACTAGCGCAATTAGAAAAAGAAAGCAAGGTGCTTAAGGTAACCGAATTTGTTACCGTAAGTGAAATTGCTACCATGATGGATGTTCAGGTAACCGAAATTATATCTGCATGTATGTCTTTAGGAATGATGGTTACCATGAACCAGCGTTTAGATGCAGAAACGTTAACTATTGTTGCAGATGAGTTTGGTTATAAAGTAGAGTTTGTTACAGCAGACTTAGAAGAATCTATAGAGGAAGAAGAAGACAGACCGGAAGATTTAAAACCACGTGCTCCAATTGTAACAGTAATGGGTCACGTAGACCACGGTAAAACCTCGTTGTTAGATTACATCAGAAAAACAAATGTTATTGCCGGAGAGAGTGGTGGTATTACCCAGCACATTGGGGCGTATAGTGTAACGTTAGAAGACGGGCAAAAAATTACATTCCTTGATACTCCGGGTCACGAAGCCTTTACGGCAATGCGTGCTCGTGGTGCACAGGTAACAGACCTTGCAATTATTGTTGTTGCTGCAGATGATGATATAATGCCTCAAACCAAAGAGGCAATCTCTCACGCTCAAGCAGCCGGAGTACCTATTGTTTTTGCAATAAATAAAGTTGATAAGCCAACTGCAAATCCTGATAAAATTAAAGAAGGATTAGCAAATATGAACCTATTAGTAGAAGATTGGGGAGGTAAAATACAGTCTCACGACATTTCTGCAAAAACAGGTCAGGGCGTTAAAGAGTTATTAGAAAAAGTATTGCTTGAAGCCGAGCTTTTAGAGCTAAAAGCAAATCCTAATAAATTAGCCAACGGAACCGTTGTAGAAGCCTTTTTAGATAAAGGTAGAGGCTACGTAGCTACCGTTTTAGTACAAGCTGGTACACTTAAAATTGGTGATTATGTGCTTGCAGGTACTTGTAGTGGTAAAGTAAAAGCTATGCACGATGAACGTGGTAAAGTTGTAAAAGAGGCAGGTCCGTCAACTCCAATATCTATTCTCGGTTTAGATGGAGCGCCACAAGCAGGAGATAAATTCCACGTGTTTGAAGATGAGCGCGAGGCTAAACAAATTGCTACAAAAAGAGCACAATTACTACGTGAGCAATCAGTTAGAACACAACGTCATATTACATTAGATGAAATTGGTAGAAGAATTGCTTTAGGCGAATTTAAAGAACTAAACATTATACTTAAAGGAGATGTAGATGGTTCTGTAGAAGCCTTAACCGATTCATTCCAAAAACTATCTACAGAAGAGATTCAAGTAAACATTATCCATAAAGCTGTTGGTCCAATTACAGAATCAGATGTGTTGTTAGCATCGGCTTCAGATGCTGTAATAATTGGGTTTAACGTAAGGCCAATGGGCAATGCTCGTTCGTTAGCAGATAGAGAAGAAATAGACATCAGAACCTACTCTATTATCTATGATGCAATTAACGATCTTAAAGACGCAATGGAAGGAATGTTATCTCCTGAGCTTAAAGAAGAGATAACAGGTACAGCAGAGGTTAGAGAGACGTTTAAGATTTCTAAAGTAGGTACGGTTGCCGGATGTATGGTTACTAGCGGTAAAATTTACCGCAACTCTGGTATTAGATTAATTAGAGATGGGGTGGTTATATTTACCGGAGAGTTAGCATCGTTAAAACGATTTAAAGACGATGTTAAGGAAGTAGCTAAAGGATACGATTGTGGTATGCAAATTAAAAATTATAACGACGTTAAAGAGGGCGATATAATTGAAGCATTCCAAGAAGTAGCCGTTAAAAAGAAACTTAAATAAAGCCACATAACAATCAAAAAAAACGACCTAAGAAATTAGGTCGTTTTTTTTGGACTCAGCAAAAATGCTTGAGGGTATTTTTTTCTGACTTCAATTAAATGTTTGTCGGCCTCTAATCGGGTTTTAAACTTTCCTAATCTTACTTTGTAGTGTGGTGTGTCAAAATCTATTCTAACGGGCCAGTACGGAAAATCGCTTTTTACCTTTTGTTCTATTTCTTTAGCTTCATTAAACCCACCATAAAAAACTTGAATTTTATAGTAACTGTCGTTTTCAATTTTAGGGCTTAATTCGCTTTTAAGTTTCATTAGTTTTTCAATCCTTGGGTCTTGTTCAATAGCAACATAGCCATTTTGGGCATTGGTGGCAGCACAAAAACAAACAAAAAAAGCTGCTGTAAATAGAATGTTTTTAAGGTATAATGCTCTCATAATTACTGTGTTTATGCAAATGTACATGTTTAGTTGATTATAGTAACGCTAAAACTTATTTAGAATTGTTATAAATTAATAATTAACAGTTCACTAACATTTCCCAAATCGAGTCTATATTGTATTTTTGTGCTCGGATTTGAAAATCCGCTGGTTTATTACTTATGTGGTATAAGTAAAAACCGTGCCAAGATTAAGATTGATAACATATATTGAATATGAAAAAGGGTTTACACCGCAATCGAGCTTTCAACATTTTTGGTATTAGTTTAGCATTCCTGCTACTATTCTCATCTCCACTTACTGGTCAAGAAGGAGACCCTGTTAAGGGTAAGCAATTGTTTAATGCGAATTGTGCAGCTTGTCATGCTTTAAATAGAAAGATGACGGGGCCTGCGTTAGCCGGGGTAGCAGACAAGTACGATAGAGAGTGGTTGTATAAATGGATTAAAAACAGCTCGGCTTTAATTCAGTCGGGAGATGAATTAGCTGTTAAAATCTGGGAAGAATATAACAAGTCTCCTATGACTGCTTTCCCGTTACTCTCTAATGAGGATATAGATGATATACTTGCATACACTTCTGCTCCACCAGAAGAACCTAAAGAAGATGTTGCTGCTGTAACTGCAGCTCCTGCTGAGGAAGATTCTGGGATTTCTAATAATATAGTGTTAGCAGCATTAGCTTTGGTGTTTGCAATGCTTGTTGTGATGCTTTACTTAGTAAACAAAACATTGCGTCGTATTGCAGAAGCTAATGGAGTAGAGTTTGCTAAAGCAGAAAGTGAAAAACGCTTGCCAATCTGGAAAGCATTTGCTAAAAACCAGTTCTTGGTTTTAGTAACTGTTATTTTCTTAATGTTAATGAGTGCCTACTATGTTTATGGCTACTTAATGCAGATTGGTGTAGATCAAGGATATCAGCCTGTTCAGCCTATTCACTTCTCACACAAAATACACGCAGGAGATAATCAGATAGATTGTAAGTATTGTCACTCATCTGCTCGAGTGAGTAAAACATCTGGTATACCATCTTTAAATATTTGTATGAACTGTCATAAAACAGTTATGGAAGTTGCTCCGAGTACAGCTACTGCAGAGTACACAAAAGAGTTTTATGATGGTGAAATTCAAAAATTATACGATGCTGTAGGTTGGGATGCAGAAAACCAGCAGTATACCGGAGAGACAAAGCCAGTGAAATGGGTTAGAATTCACAACCTTCCTGACTTTGCGTACTTTAACCATGCGCAACACGTAACAGTTGCCGGTATTGAGTGTCAGACTTGTCACGGTCCGGTAGAAGAGATGGAAGTATTATATCAATACTCTCCATTAACTATGGGATGGTGTGTTAACTGTCATAGAGAGACAAATGTAAAGCTTCAAGATAACGAGTATTACAAGAAAATACACGAAGAGCTTTCTAAAAAATACGGTGTAGAGAAACTTACAGCTGCTCAGATGGGTGGTTTAGAATGTGGTAAGTGTCACTATTAATAATTGTAAAAGAGTAATATATCTCATATAACATGGCATCAAACAAAAAATATTGGAAAAGTGTTGAGGAGTTAAATCCTAACAATTCCATTGTTGAGACGCTAAAGCAAAACGAATTTGTAGAGGAAATTCCTGTTGATGAGTTTTTAGGCGATAAGCAAACGCTTCAAAATACGTCTACTTCTCGAAGAGATTTCTTAAAATATGTTGGGTTTAGTACAGCTGCAGCTTCTTTAGCTGCTTGTGAAGGTCCGGTTATTAAATCGGTTCCTTATGTTGTACAGCCAGAGCAAATAATCCCTGGAGTTGCAGATTACTATGCGACTACAATTGCAGATGGTTATGATTTTGCCAGCATATTAATTAAAACCCGCGAAGGTAGGCCAATAAAGGTAGAGAATAATACAGAAGCAAAAATAAATGGAGGTGCTAACGCAAGAGTTCAAGCTTCTGTTTTATCACTTTATGATAGTTTGCGAGTGCAAGGGCCTAAGCGTAACGGTGAAAATGTAAGCTGGGATGATTTAGATGCAGATGTAGTTAACAGGCTAAACCGTATAGCATCTGGTAACAAGCAAATAGTATTACTAACACAAACCTATGCGAGTCCTGCTACAAAGCGTTTAATTGCTCAATTCTCAGAAAAATATAATAATGTAAAGCATATTGCTTATGATGCCATTTCTGAAGATGCAGCGCTCAACGCTTTTAAAGCACGTTACGGAGTTAGAGCTTTAGCTGATTATGATTTTTCTAAAGCAGAAGTAATAGTTTCTTTTGCTGCAGACTTCTTAGCGGATTGGCAAGGAGGCGGATACGAGTCTGGTTATGCTAAAGGGCGTATTCCGGCAAACGGAAAAATGTCGCGTCATGTTCAGTTTGAAGCTAACATGTCGTTAACAGGTGCAAATGCCGATAAGCGCGTGCCTTTAACGCCTTCACAACAAAAAATAGCTTTAGCTAAATTATATGGTTACTTAAACGGCACATCGGTTTCAGGAAACCTTCCTGAAGCTGCAGAAAAAGCTGTTAAAAGTGCTGCTGCCCAATTAAAGAAAGCAGGTAGCAAAGGAGTTGTCGTAACCGGAATTCAAGATGAAAACGCTCAAGCAGTT
The DNA here is from genome assembly GCA_052032225.1 of Flavobacteriaceae bacterium. Classification (GTDB taxonomy): domain Bacteria; phylum Bacteroidota; class Bacteroidia; order Flavobacteriales; family Flavobacteriaceae; genus JBPEWY01. The sequence goes on along the minus strand of JBPEWY010000003.1, from coordinate 37,398 downwards.
GTTCTCGAAATAAACGAGATGCTAAAAAGTGCTGCAATGGATGTTGCTGCACCGCGATTAATTAGACAAGGTGATGCTAAAGCTGTAAACGGGCTTGTTGCAGATATGAAGGCAGGTAAAGTTGGGGCGCTAATTATGGCGGGTGTTAACCCAATGTACAGCTTGCCAAATTCGGCTGATTTTGCAGAAGGATTACAAAGTGTAGATTTATCTGTTGCGTTTTCAATGAAAGAAGACGAAACATCTACACAAACAGAATATATTGCTGCAGCACCTCATTACTTAGAATCTTGGGGTGATGTAGAGTTTAAAAAAGGAAACTTTGCATTAATGCAGCCTACTATTCGTCCGTTATTTGATACGCGTCAGTTTCAAGATGCGTTATTAAAATGGATGGGTAGCAACCAAACTTACTACGATTATATAAAAGAAACTTGGGAGACAACTATCCTAAATGGTTCTTCGTGGAATAAAGCATTACACGACGGTGTATTTACGGCTCAAACGACAGTAGCACAAGAGGTAGAAACTGAAGAGACTGATGTTGCAGAAGAAACTGCTCCGGTGGCTGTTGCTTCGGCTGTAAGAGCATTAAGTAATGCAGCTTCAAATGGTTTAGAGCTTACGCTTTATCCAAAAGTTGGTATGGGAGACGGTAGCCAGGCTAATAACCCTTGGTTGCAAGAATTCCCAGATCCGATTACACGTGTTACTTGGGATAACTACCTAACTGTTTCTCAGGCAGATGCCAAAGAGTTAGGTTTAGAAAACTGGAATGTAGCCAACGGAGGTTTAAACGGAAGTTATGCTAAAGTTACTGTAAACGGTGTAACAATAGATAAAGTTCCTGTGTTAATACAACCAGGACAAGCAAAAGGTTCTGTTGGACTTTCATTTGGTTACGGAAGAACAGCCGGTTTAAAACCGGAAATGCAAACAGGTGTTAACGCTTATCCGTTATACCAAGATTTTAATACCGTACAAAATGTAACTATAGAGAAAGTTTCTGGTGAGCATGAGTTTGCTTGTGTTCAATTGCACAATACCTTAATGGGTAGAGGCGATATTATTAAGGAAACTACTCTTGAGATATTTAACACTAAAGATGCATCAGTTTGGAATGAAGTTCCTGTGGTGTCTTTAGATCACCAAGAGGTGCCTGCTACTTCTGTAGATTTATGGGATGAGTTTGATCGTTCAATAGGGCATCACTTTAATCTATCTATTGATTTAAATGCATGTACCGGTTGTGGAGCTTGTGTAATTGCATGTCATGCAGAAAACAATGTTCCTGTAGTAGGTAAAGACGAGATGAGAAAATCTCGTGATATGCACTGGTTGCGTATAGATAGATACTACTCTTCTGAAGATACTTTTGAAGAAGATAATATTAAGAAAGAAGGAATATCTGGTGTTGCAAACTCAATGAGTGAGTTTAGCGAGATGGAACAAGCTGCAGAGAACCCTCAAGTAGCGTTCCAGCCAGTTATGTGTCAGCACTGTAATCACGCTCCTTGTGAGACAGTTTGTCCGGTAGCCGCTACATCACACGGTCGTCAGGGTCAAAACCATATGGCGTATAACCGTTGTGTAGGTACACGTTACTGTGCAAACAACTGTCCGTACAAAGTTCGTCGTTTTAACTGGTTCTTATATAACAACAACGACGAGTTTGATTATCATATGAATGATGATTTAGGTAAGATGGTTCTTAACCCAGATGTAGTTGTGCGTTCTCGTGGAGTTATGGAAAAATGCTCTATGTGTATACAGCGTACACAAAAAACCATCTTAGATGCTAAGCGTGAAGGTCGTCCTGTACGAGTTGATGAATTTGAAACAGCATGTTCTGCAGCTTGTAGCACAGGAGCTATGGTGTTTGGAGACATTAACAATAAAGAAGATAAAGTAACTAAACTTAAAGAAAGCAATCGTGCGTATCACTTATTAGAGCACATTGGTACAAGACCAAATGTATTCTATCATGTAAAAGTGAGAAACACAGACGAAGCTTAATTAATAAATAAGGAAATAACTCGATTATAATTATGGCGTCGCATTACGAAGCACCTATACGTAAACCCTTAGTAACCGGAGAGAAAACATACCATGATGTTACCGTAGATGTAGCAGCTCCGGTTGAAGGAAGAGCTAACAAGCAATGGTGGATTGTTTTTTCTATCTCGTTAGTTGCCTTTCTTTGGGGATTGGGTTGTATTATTTACACCATTTCAACCGGTATCGGAACCTGGGGATTAAACAAAACTGTAGGTTGGGCCTGGGATATTACTAACTTCGTTTGGTGGGTTGGTATTGGTCACGCCGGTACACTAATTTCTGCAGTACTTCTCTTATTCCGTCAAAAATGGAGAATGGCAATTAACCGTTCTGCAGAAGCAATGACAATTTTCTCGGTAGTTCAGGCAGGATTATTCCCAATTATTCACATGGGTCGCCCATGGCTAGGATATTGGGTGTTGCCTATACCAAACCAATTTGGTTCGTTGTGGGTTAACTTTAACTCACCGTTACTTTGGGATGTATTTGCGATTTCTACCTACCTATCGGTATCATTAGTATTCTGGTGGACAGGTTTATTACCAGACTTTGCAATGATTAGAGATCGCGCTGTTAAACCTTTCCAAAAGAAAATTTACAGCTTAGTAAGTTTTGGTTGGAGTGGTAGAGCTAAAGACTGGCAACGTTTTGAAGAAGTATCTTTAGTGTTAGCAGGTTTAGCAACGCCATTAGTACTTTCTGTACACACCATCGTATCGTTTGACTTTGCTACATCGGTAATACCCGGATGGCACACCACAATATTCCCTCCATACTTCGTTGCCGGAGCTATTTTCTCTGGTTTCGCAATGGTAAACACCTTACTTATTATAATGCGTAAGGTTTGTAACTTAGAAGATTACATTACAGTACAGCACATAGAACTTATGAATATTATTATTATGATTACAGGTTCTATTGTAGGTTGTGCTTACATCACCGAGTTATTTATAGCTTGGTACTCTGGAGTAGAATACGAGCAATATGCATTTTTAAACCGTGCTACAGGACCTTACGCTTGGGCATATTGGGCAATGATGACATGTAACGTGTTCTCACCACAGTTTATGTGGTTTAAGAAACTTAGAACAAGCATTATATTCTCGTTCATCATATCAATAGTTGTAAACATAGGAATGTGGTTTGAGCGTTTCGTAATTATCGTTACCTCACTTCACAGAGATTATTTACCATCTTCTTGGACTATGTTCTCGCCTACATTTGTAGATATAGGAATTTATATTGGAACAATTGGATTCTTCTTTGTACTATTCTTATTGTATGCAAGAACATTCCCTGTAATTGCACAAGCAGAGGTGAAAACCATTTTAAAATCATCTGGTGAGCGTTACAAAAGACTTCGTGAAGAAGGAAAAAGTTTAGTTGGTGCAGCTGCAGATCCAAGAACATCAAACTATAATACAACAGATGAGCCAGCTGTATCTGTAAAAGAAGTAGATACAGAAAAAGTAAATACTTTACTTGAAAGAATAGGAAAATTTGATCCGAATACCCAAACTCCAGACGATTTAAAGAAGATTAGTGGAATTGGACCTAAAATGGAAGAAGCTTTAAACAGCTTGGGTATTTACACTTATGAGCAAGTAAGTAAGATGACTCAAACTGAATACGACCTGTTAGATGAAATCACCGGTTCATTCCCTGGAAGAGCACAGCGTGATGATTGGGCGGGTCAAGCAAAAGATTTATTAAAATAATAAAAGGTTACTATGGCATCTAAAGTAGTACAAGCTTTATATAACGACGATGATGTGCTAATGCAAGCCGTAAAAAAAGTACGTGCAGCACACCATCATATAGAGGAAGTTTACACTCCTTTCCCGGTGCATGGTTTAGATAAGGCCATGGGATTAGCACCAACTCGTATAGCAATAACATCGTTTATGTACGGGTGTTTAGGATTAACAGTGGCTATTGTAATGATGAATTACATTATGATAGAAGATTGGCCACAAAACATAGGAGGTAAACCTAGTTTTAGTTACATAGAAAACATGCCGGCTTTTGTGCCAGTAATGTTTGAGCTTACGGTATTCTTTGCAGCTCACTTAATGGTTATAACGTTTTACTTGCGTAGTAAACTATGGCCTTTTAAAAAAGCAGAAAACCCGGATGTTAGAACAACAGACGATCACTTTTTAATGGAAGTGGCTGTACATAACAACGAAGAAGAAATTAAAGCATTATTACAAGAAACAGGAGCCGTAGAAATTAAGGTTTCAGAAAAGCATTAAAATAAAACTATGAAGCGTTTTGTTACAATAGGTTTGGTACTGGGAGTAGTTGCTACAACAACTTCGTGCTTTAATAAATCAGAGCCTAACTATCAGTTCATGCCAAACATGTACGAATCTGTTGGGTATGAAACCTATGTTGAGTCTGATGCATTCCCTAACGGAGTAGAAGCACAATTACCTCCTGAAAACACCATAAAAAGAGGTTGGATGCCCTATCCGTACGAAAACACAAACGAAGGAAGAGAGCTTGCTACAGTAGAATTAGTAAATCCGTTAGACTCTTTACAAGCCGATGAGCACTTAAAAAAGGGTAAAGAGTTATACGACATTTACTGTGCAGTATGCCACGGTGCTAAAGGAGACGGACAAGGAATTCTTGTTCAAAGAGAAAAAATTCTTGGTATTCCAAGTTATGCAGACCCAGCCAGAAACCTAACAGATGGTCGTATATATCATGCCATTTACTACGGTTTAAACTCTATGGGAGGCTATGCCAACCAATTAAACGAAACAGAGCGTTGGCAGGTGGTTATGCATGTTCAAAAGTTAAAACAAGATTTGTCTAAATAATTAAAGCGATAGCTAAGTACGTTATGTATACATTCTCAAATAAACTAAAACTTGCATCTATCATATTAATGGTAGTAGGGGCCCTTGGTATTGGTTACGGTTTTCTATCAGCACCTTCAACTACCCAAGAGGTAAAAGAAATCTTGGCCCACGAAGATGCTCACGGAGATCATGGTGCTGCAACTCATCATGACGAGGCAGGTTCGCATGGTGATGATACTGCACACTATGAGCATGTTTTACATCAGTTAAAAAATAAACCTTGGGCTGCTGTATATGTAGCTGCTTTATTCTTTTTAATGATTGCATTGGGAGTGTTAGCTTTCTACGCAATCCAAAGAGCAGCACAAGCAGGGTGGTCTCCTGTATTATTTAGAGTAATGGAGGCAATATCTGCTTACATGGTTCCGGGCGGAATTATCATGTTTGTGTTGTTAGTGTTATCTGGACTTCACATAAACCACTTATTTGTGTGGATGGATCCAGAAGTAGTAGCTCACGATGAATTAATTCAAGGAAAACAAGGATATTTAAATGTTCCGTTTTTCTTAATTAGAGCAGCTATATTTTTAGGAGGATGGATTGCATACCAATACTTCTCTAGAAAATTCTCTATCGCACAAGATACTGCAGACGATATCTCTAACTTTAAGAAGAATTTTAAAATATCTGCAGGATTCTTAGTATTCTTTTTAGTAACAGAATCTATGATGTCTTGGGACTGGATTATGAGTTTAGATCCTCACTGGTTCAGTACGCTATTTGGATGGTATGTATTTGCAAGTATGTTTGTGTCTGGTATTACAGTAATAGCCTTAATGACTATTTATTTAAAATCTAGAGGATACTTAGAACATGTAAATGACAGCCACATTCATGACTTAGCCAAGTTCATGTTTGGTATAAGCATTTTCTGGACCTACTTATGGTTCTCACAATTTATGCTTATTTGGTACTCTAACATACCAGAAGAAATTACCTATTTTGTTACAAGAATAGAAGATTATAAGCTACCATTCTTCGGGATGTTAGTAATGAACTTTGTGTTCCCGCTTTTAATTTTAATGAATAGCGATTACAAACGTATTAACTGGTTTGTAGTGATGACGGGAATAGTAATTTTACTTGGGCATTACTTAGATGTGTTTAACATGATAATGCCGGCTACAGTTGGAGACAGATGGTTTATAGGTATAACCGAAATAAGTGCCGTATTATTCTTTGCCGGATTATTTATTTACTGGGTATTTAGTGCGCTTACCAAAGCACCGCTTGTACCAAAAGGTAATCCGTTCTTAGAAGAAAGTAAGCACTTTCACTATTAATTAATTAAAAGTATAAAACAGTAAATAAAAGATGACTGCTTTATTAACTATTATAGTTCTGGTACTTGTTGCCATAGCAATTTGGCAAATGACAAAAATATTTGAGTTATCTCAAGCAACAACAGATACCTCTGAAATTGCCAACGATAAAGACAACAAGATTAATGGGTACTTAATGTTTGCCTTTTTAGGCTTTATTTACCTATTAACCATTTACTCTGTTATTAAATGGGGCGACTTACCATTGTTAAGTAATTCGGCTTCAGAACATGGTAAAGATATAGATAGACTAATGATTATATCGTTAGTGATAATCTTTATAGTACAAACCATAACACAAGCCTTATTACATTACTTTGCTTTTAAATACAGAGGAGAAAAAGGGAAAAAAGCACTTTTCTATGCAGATAACCATAAGTTAGAATTTATTTGGACTATAATTCCGGTTATTACATTAGCAGGATTAATATTATATGGTCTTTACACTTGGGTTAATGTAATGAATGTAGATGAAGATGATGATCCTCTTGTGATAGAGTTATATGCTCAGCAATTTAACTGGAAAGCGCGTTATGCAGGAGAAGATAATGTTTTAGGTGCAGCTAACGTACGTTTCTTACAAGACTTTAACGGTATGAACGTTATGGGTATAGATGCATCAGACCCTAATGGTATGGACGATATTGTAACTACAACCGAACTTCATTTACCGGTTAATAGAAAAGTTATCTTTAAAATGCGTTCTCAAGATGTATTGCACTCTGCATATATGCCACACTTTAGAGCACAAATGAACTGTGTTCCGGGAATGGTTACACAATTCTCGTTTACGCCAACTGTAACAACTGAAGAGATGCGTCAGAATCCTGATATTGTAAAAAAGGTAAAACGCATTAACGAGCTTAGAGCAGAAAGAAGGGCAAACGGAGAAGAAGGTGTAGAACCTTATGAGTTTGATTACTTGCTGTTGTGTAATAAAATTTGTGGTTCATCTCACTACAACATGCAAATGAAAATTGTAGTAGAAACAGAAGAAGAGTTTAACGAATGGTTAGCTCAACAAAAAACCTTTAAAGAAACTATTGCAGCAGCACAATAAACTGTTTTAATAATAATTAGAGAAAGAATTAATACTGTATAAGATTATGTCAGCACACGCACAAGCACACGACCACGCACATGATCATGGACATCACCACCATAAAGAGACTTTTATAACAAAGTACATCTTTAGTCAAGACCATAAAATGATTTCTAAACAATACCTAATTACAGGTTTGTTTATGGGAATCATAGGTATTGCCATGTCGTTGTTGTTTAGAATGCAAATTGCATGGCCGGGTGAGTCTTTTCCAATTTTTGAAGCTTTATTAGGAAAGTGGGCTCCAGATGGTGTAATGGATCCTAACATCTATTTATCGTTAGTTACTATTCATGGTACCATAATGGTATTCTTTGTACTAACAGCCGGTTTAAGTGGTACTTTTAGTAACTTACTTATTCCGTTGCAAATTGGAGCCAGAGATATGGCATCAGGTTTCTTAAACATGGTGTCGTACTGGTTATTTTTCTTATCGAGCGTAATTATGGTAATTTCGCTCTTTGTAGAGGCTGGTCCTGCAAGTGCTGGTTGGACAATTTATCCGCCTTTAAGTGCATTACCACAAGCACAACCTGGTTCTGGAGCAGGTATGACCCTTTGGTTAGTGTCTATGGCAGTATTTATTGCTTCATCACTTTTAGGTTCACTTAACTATATTGTTACTGTATTGAACCTCAGAACCAAGGGAATGTCTATGACACGTTTACCATTAACAATTTGGGCATTCTTTATTACTGCTATAATTGGTGTGGTATCATTCCCGGTGCTTTTATCGGCTGCATTATTACTTATAATGGATAGAAGTTTTGGTACTTCGTTCTTCTTATCAGATATATTTATTCAAGGAGAAGTGCTACACTATCAAGGAGGTTCGCCGGTACTTTTTGAGCACTTGTTTTGGTTCTTAGGTCACCCTGAAGTATACATTGTATTATTACCAGCATTAGGTATAACCTCAGAAATTATAGCCACAAACGCTCGTAAACCTATATTTGGTTACAGAGCTATGGTTGCATCAATATTAGCTATTGCATTTTTATCAACTATAGTATGGGGTCACCACATGTTCGTATCGGGTATGAATCCGTTCTTAGGATCGGTGTTTACCTTTACAACACTTTTAATTGCAATACCATCTGCTGTAAAAGCATTCAACTATATAACAACACTCTGGAAAGGGAACTTACAATTTAACCCTGCAATGTTATTCTCTATAGGGTTAGTTTCTACCTTTATTACCGGAGGTTTAACAGGAATTATTTTAGGAGATAGTGCATTAGATATAAATGTTCACGATACTTACTTTGTGGTAGCTCACTTCCACTTAGTAATGGGTATCTCTGCACTTTACGGATTATTTGCAGGTGTTTACCACTGGTTCCCTAAAATGTTTGAAGGAAGAATGATGAATAAAAACCTTGGGTACTTACACTTCTGGATTACAGCTGTAGGTGCTTACGGTGTATTCTTCCCAATGCACTTTATCGGGATGGCTGGCTTACCTAGACGTTATTATACAAACACGGCATTCCCTTTATTTGATGATTTAGCCGATGTTAACGTTATAATTACAGTATTTGCTTTAATTACAGGTGCGGCTCAATTAATTTTCTTATATAACTTTATTAGTAGCATGTTCTACGGTAAAAAAGGACCTAAAAACCCTTGGAACTCTACTACATTAGAATGGACTGCAGAAATGAAGCATATTCACGGTAACTGGGACGGACCAATTCCTGAAGTACATCGTTGGGCATACGATTACAGCAAAACTAAAGCTAACGGAGAGTACGTAATTCCTGGTCAAGATTTTGTTCCGCAAACAGTACCGTTGCAAGAAGGAGAAGAAGAATTACATCATTAAAAATTTTAAATAAAACTTCTCAAAAGCCTTTTCTAATACAGAAAAGGCTTTTGTTTTTTGTGCTATATTTGTGAGGTATGAACGAGCATTTAGATCCTACAGGACAGCATTATTCGCAAGAAGAGCTCGATATTGAAAGAGCCCTCAGACCCCTAACATTCGATGATTTTACGGGGCAAGAACAGGTGTTAGAAAATTTAAAAGTTTTTGTTGAAGCAGCCAATCAAAGAGGCGAGGCATTAGACCACACATTGTTTCATGGTCCTCCCGGATTAGGCAAAACTACTTTAGCACATATTCTAGCTAATGAACTAGGTGTTGGTATTAAGGTTACTTCCGGCCCTGTTTTAGATAAACCAGGAGATTTAGCCGGGTTGCTTACCAATTTAGAAGAGCGTGATGTACTTTTTATAGACGAGATTCACAGATTAAGCCCTGTGGTAGAAGAGTACTTGTATGCGGCCATGGAAGATTATAAAATAGATATAATGATTGAGAGCGGGCCTAACGCCAGATCGGTTCAAATAAACTTAAACCCTTTTACATTAGTTGGCGCTACAACACGTTCTGGATTGTTAACAGCTCCAATGCGCGCTCGTTTTGGTATATCAAGCAGATTGCAGTATTACTCTACAGAGCTTTTATCGCATATTGTACAACGAAGCGCAAACATACTTAAAGTGCCCATAACCATGGAGGCAGCCATAGAAATTGCCGGCAGAAGTAGAGGAACTCCCAGAATTGCAAATGCTTTATTACGCAGAATTAGGGATTTTGCACAAATTAAAGGAAACGGTAAAATAGACATAGAGATTTCTAAATTCGGTCTCAAAGCGTTAAATGTAGATGCGCATGGATTGGATGAGATGGATAACAAAATATTATCTACAATTATAGATAAATTTAAAGGCGGGCCGGTAGGTATTACAACTTTAGCAACAGCCGTTTCTGAAAGTGCAGAAACCATAGAAGAAGTGTACGAACCCTTTTTAATTCAACAAGGTTTTATTATGAGAACCCCAAGAGGAAGAGAGGCTACAGAATTAGCCTATAAACACCTTGGTAAAATTAAAGGAAGTTCGCAAGGAGAATTATTTTAAATCTTGACTTTAAAAGAAAAACATACACAATTAATTAAAACCGAAGCTAAACGCCTCGGTTTTTTGTCTTGTGGTATTAGTAAAGCCGGGTTCTTAGAAGAGCATGCACCTCGTTTAGAAAAATGGCTAAAACAAGGAATGCATGGAGAAATGAAGTACATGGAAAACCATTTTGATAAACGATTAGACCCTACCAAATTAGTTGAAGGAGCTAAGAGTGTTGTCTCATTACTTTTAAACTATTATCCTGAGCAGAATCAAAAAGATACTTCGGCTCCAAAAATATCAAAATACGCATACGGTACAGACTATCATTTTGTAATAAAAGACAAACTAAAGCAATTACTACAATTTATACAGGAAGAAATAGGAGAGGTTAACGGACGTGCATTTGTAGATTCTGCACCTGTTCTAGACAAAGCTTGGGCAGCTAAAAGCGGATTGGGCTGGATGGGTAAAAATACCAATTTAATAACCCAAAAAGTTGGCTCGTTTTATTTTATTGCAGAACTAATAATTGATTTAGAATTACAGTACGATGCTCCAACAACAGATCATTGCGGTACATGCACGGCTTGTATAGATGCTTGCCCTACACAGGCCATTGTTGAGCCTTATGTTGTAGATGGCAGCAAATGTATTTCGTATTTCACTATAGAACTTAAAGACAATATTCCCGTATCGTATAAAGGTAAATTTGATAATTGGATGTTTGGTTGCGATGTTTGCCAAGATGTTTGTCCGTGGAACCGATTCTCAAAACCACATAATGAACCGGCATTTAATCCGCATCCCGATTTATTAGAAATGACCAAAAAAGATTGGGAAGAATTAACCGAAGAAACTTTTAAAAAAGTATTCAAAAAATCAGCTGTTAAACGAACCAAATTTTCCGGACTAAAAAGAAATATTGCTTTTTTGAAGGATGATTAAATTCTTTCTCTTTACCATACTTCTACGTACTTTTGTACTCTATTAAAAATAAATTAATTGTATGAGCAAAGAAAGCAGAAGACGCGAAGCATTAGTTTATCATGCAAAACCACAACCGGGTAAAATTAAAATAGTTCCTACTAAAAGATATTCTACCCAAAGAGATTTAGCTTTAGCCTATTCTCCGGGAGTGGCAGAGCCATGCTTAGAAATAGAAAAAGACAAATCTAACGTATATAAATACACTGCAAAAGGCAATATGGTTGCCGTAATATCTAACGGTACAGCAGTTTTAGGCTTAGGAGATATTGGCCCGGAAGCCTCTAAACCTGTTATGGAAGGTAAAAGTTTACTCTTTAAAATTTTTGCCGATATAGATGGAATAGATATTGAGTTAGACACTAAAGATGTAGATAAATTTGTAGAAACCGTTAAAACCATCGCACCTACTTTTGGCGGTATCAATTTAGAAGATATTAAAGCTCCGGAAGCATTCGAAATAGAAAGAAGACTAAAAGAAGAACTAGATATTCCGGTAATGCACGACGACCAACATGGTACAGCAATAATATCTGCAGCTGCATTACTTAACGCGTTAGAAATTGCCCAAAAAAAAATAGAAGACGTTACAATTGTAATCTCCGGAGCCGGAGCAGCAGCCGTTTCATGTACCAGGCTTTATAAAGCTTTTGGCGCAAAGGCAGAAAACATTGTAATGTTAGATAGTAAAGGGGTTATTAGAAAAGACAGAGAAGGCCTCTCTAAAGAAAAATTAGAATTTGCTACAGACCGTGATTTAAATACTTTAGAAGAAGCCTTAGAAAATGCCGATGTTTTTATAGGGCTATCTATCGCAAATATTGTAACTCCTAAAATGCTCAAGTCTATGGCTAAAAACCCAATAGTTTTTGCCATGGCTAACCCAGATCCTGAAATTGCTTATGATCTTGCTATAAAAACCAGAAAAGATATTATTATGGCAACCGGTCGTTCAGACCATCCCAACCAAGTAAATAATGTACTTGGATTCCCTTTTATTTTTAGAGGAGCTTTAGATGTTAGAGCCACTAAAATTAACGAAGAGATGAAAATGGCTGCTGTTAAAGCACTTGCATCTTTAGCTAAAGAACCGGTTCCGGAGCAAGTAAATATTGCCTATGGCGAGACCAAATTGAACTTTGGTAGAGATTACATTATACCGAAACCTTTTGATCCAAGATTGATTGCTGTTGTACCACCAGCAGTGGCAAAAGCTGCAATGGATAGTGGTGTGGCGCAAGAACCTATAACAGATTGGAAAAAATACGAAGAAGAGCTTTTACAACGATTAGGAAATGATAACAAACTTGTTAGATTACTACATCGTAGAGCTAAAAGCAATCCAAAACGTATTGTTTTTGCAGAGGCAGATCATTTAGATGTTTTAAAAGCTGCTCAGATAGTGTACGATGAGGGTATAGCGTATCCTATTTTGCTTGGTAGAGAAGAGGTTATAAAAGAGTTAAAAGAAGAAATAGAGTTTGATGCCGATGTTCCAATTTTAGATCCTAAAACCGATGAACAGAATGAGAAAAAAGACCTCTATGCTAAAATTTATTGGGAACAACGCAGAAGAAAAGGCGTAACGCTCTACGAAGCAAGAGCCAAAATGAGAGAGCGCAACTATTTTGGCGCTATGATGGTTAACCAAGGAGATGCAGATGGTATGATTACCGGTTACAGCAGAAGTTACCCATCGGTATTAAGGCCAATGTTAGAGCTAATTGGTAAAGATGCAAAAGCTACCAACGTAGCTGCCATGAATGTAATGCTAACCCAAAGAGGACCATTATTTTTAGCAGATACTTCTATAAATATAAACCCAAATACCGAAGAGTTAGCAACAATAGTGCAAATGACTCATACTGCTGCTAAAATGTTTGGTGTAGATCCGGTTATTGCAATGTTGTCGTATAGTAACTTTGGTTCATCAAACAAAGAGCAAGCAACAAAGGTCAGAAAAGCAGTTGCTTATTTACACGAAAACCATCCGGAGATAGATGTAGATGGAGAGCTGCAATCAGATTTTGCACTTAACAGAGATATGCTTCAAGATAAATTCCCGTTTTCTAAACTTTCCGGTAAGAAAGTAAACACGCTGGTGTTCCCAAATTTAGATGCGGCTAATATTACGTACAAACTTCTTAAAGAGTTAGATAAAGCAGACTCTATTGGTCCTATACTTTTAGGAATGAATAAGCCTGTGCATATATTACAGTTAGGAGCAAGTGTAAACGAAATGGTAAACATGGCAGCCGTAGCTGTTGTAGATGCACAGCAAAAATTAAAAAGAAAAAAAACAAAGGCCGTTAAGTAACGGCCTTTATTCATTTAAAAAATTGAAAATTATTTTATTACATTTGGTGGTATACTAACCAAACACTATATGATTACCCATATACAAGGAAAACTTGTTGAGAAAAACCCAACCCATATTGTTGTAGATTGTAATGGCATAGGATATTTTATTAATATTTCTCTTCATACCTACTCGCAACTTCCTAATCAAGAAAACATAAAAGTTTATACCCATTTAATAGTTAAAGAAGATTCGCATACACTTTACGGGTTTACAAGTATTTTAGAACGCGAAATTTTTGTGATGTTACTTTCTGTGTCTGGTGTTGGTGCCAGTACCGCCAGAACAATGTTGTCTTCTTTAACACCACAGCAAGTGCAAGAAGCTATTGTAAATGAGGATGTTGTAGCTATACAAGCCATTAAGGGTATTGGTGCAAAAACAGCACAAAGGGTTATTTTAGATTTAAAAGATAAAGTGTTAAAGACATATGATTTAGAACAAGTTTCGGCTGTTGCAAACAATACAAATAAAGAAGAAGCGTTATCAGCTTTAGAAGTCTTAGGATTTGCCCGTAAACAATCAGAAAAAATAATTGATAAAATAATTAAGCAGGAACCTGATTTAAGTGTAGAGGCAATTATTAAAAACGCACTTAAAAATTTGTAATTATTTTGAAAACAGCAAACTGGCTAACTGTTATATCGTCTTTACAAAAAAAGAGGGGTACCTTACTTGTTTTGTTGCTTTTGTTTAGTGTGTGTTCATTTGCACAAGAAACTAATACGGCAGAACAAGATACTACCAAAACAGGATTTGCATTAGGACGAATTTTATTGCAAAACCCCAATAGCATTGTTGCTAAATATAAATATGATCCAGAGTTAGACAGATACATCTACACAGAATCTATTGGAGATTACAATATTAAGCATCCTGTAATTTTAACTCCGGAACAATACAGAGAGCTCATTAGAAAAGAGCAAATGAAGCTCTATTTTAAAGAAAAAGTAGATGCCTTTACCGGTAAAAAACAAGGAAGCGAAGAAGCCAGAAAAAATTTACTCCCCAATTTTTATGTAAACTCAAACTTTTTTGAAAGTGTTTTTGGAGGTAATACCATAGAAGTAATTCCGCAAGGTTCTGTGGCCATGGATTTAGGTATTAGACTTCAAAAAAATGATAACCCGGCTTTATCTCCAAGAAACAGAACCAATCTGACATTTGATTTTGATCAACGTATTAGTTTAAGTCTATTAGGTAAAGTAGGCGAACGACTTTCTGTTAGAGCACAGTATGACACAGAAGCAACTTTTGATTTTCAGAATCTGATAAAACTAGAATATACACCAACAGAAGATGATATTATTCAAAAAATAGAAGTTGGTAATGTAAGCATGCCTCTTAACAGCTCTTTAATTCAAGGAGCACAAAGTTTATTTGGTGTAAAAACTCAGTTGCAATTTGGTAATACAACTATAACCGGAGTGTTTTCAGAACAACGCTCTCAAAACAATAGAGTAGTAGCCCAAGGAGGAGGTAGATTAAACGATTTTGAGTTGTTGGCTTTAGATTATGATGAAGACCGACATTTTTTCTTATCGCAATATTTCAGAGATAATTATGACAGAGCTTTAGAAAACTACCCGTTTATTAGAAGCTCGGTGCAAATTACACGTATAGAAGTTTGGGTAACCAATAGAGGGCAACAAACAAACAATGTAAGAAACATAGTAGCTATTCAAGACTTAGGAGAGACCGAGCCCGGTAAAACACGTATTAACCAATCGGCACCTCCCGGATTTTTTAATATAGGCGTTTCGGCACCTCCAAGAAACGAAGCAAATGACTATAACCCGTTAGAAATTGGAACTCCAAATTCTGTGCTTACAGAAGCCGTTAGAGATGTTGCAACTGCACAATCAGGATTTAATATTCCCGGTTATACCGTAAATCAAGGGTTTGATTATGCTATTTTAGAAAACGCCAGAAAACTGGAACAAGGCAGAGATTTTGAGCTCGACACCCAATTAGGATATATTTCATTAAACCAAAGATTAAGCAACGATGAAGTTTTGGCAGTTGCTTTTCAGTTTACAGTAAATGGAGAAGTGTATCAGGTAGGAGAGTTTGCAAATGATGGTGTTAATGCTACAGAGTTTGAAACCGGTTCGGGTGGTCAGGTTACAGCCGTAAACAATCAGGCATTGGTGGTAAAACTCTTAAAAAGTAACATTACCAATGTAGATGATCCTATTTGGGATTTAATGATGAAGAATATTTACTCTACCGGAGCCTTTCAACTAAGTCAAGAAGATTTTAAGCTTAATATTCTTTATACAGATCCTTCTCCGGTAAACTATATAACACCGGTAGATGAGAGCACTTGGCCAGCAGGGCTGGAAGATAAAATTTTATTAGAGGTTTTTAATTTTGATAGATTAAACATCTACAACGATCCGCAAAATGGCGGAGATGGTTTTTTTGATTTCCTCCCCGGAATTACTGTAGACCAGCGTAACGGACGAATTATTTTTACCAAAGTAGAGCCTTTTGGAGAATATTTATACAATGTTTTAGGAGGTGGTAACTCTTACGATAATGATGTTTCATATCAACAAAGTGCCAACCCTAACCAATTAAAATACGTTTTTAGAAAGCTCTATAAACAAACAAAAGCAGCAGCACTACAAGAATCAGATAAAAATAAATTTCAACTAAAAGGCCGTTATAAATCAGAAGGTAGTAATGGTATTCCGTTAGGAGCATTTAATGTGCCCAGAGGTTCTGTAACTGTAACAGCTGGGGGTAGAGTGCTGCAAGAAGGAATAGATTACACGGTAAATTACCAAGGAGGCACTGTGCAAATTCTAGACGAAAGCCTCAGAAACTCTAACATACCAATTGAGGTTTCTGTAGAAAACAACGCTATATTCGGTCAGCAAACCAGACGTTTTACAGGTTTGAATGTAGAACATAAGTTTAGCGACAAATTTATTATGGGAGCTACTTATTTAAATATGAATGAGCGCCCATTAACCCAAAAAGCCAATTTTGGAGTTGAACCTGTAAACAACTCTATTTTTGGAATAAATGCAAATTACTCTACCGAAGTACCTTTTTTAACTCGTTTAGTTAATAAATTACCAAATATAGATACAGATGTAGCCTCAAACGTATCTATTCGTGGTGAATTTGCTTATTTAAAACCAGGCTCGCCTAAAAGTGCCGATTTTAGAGGAGAAACCACTACATATCTTGATGATTTTGAAGGTGCGCAAGCATTAATTGACGTGCGCTCTCCATTGGCCTGGACATTATCCAGTCCGCCATTAGAATTTACTCAAGGGTTAAATGTACAAGACCCAAACGATCCGCAAAATCTTCAATTTGGTTACGGAAGATCTAAGCTGGCATGGTACACCATAGATCCAATTTTTTATAGCAACCAACGCCCCAACAGTATTACAGATGATGATATTTCTCAAAATGAAACGCGTAGAATTTTTATAGACGAGATATTTCCGCAAGTAGATATTGCACAAGGGCAAACAACAGTACAAAACACATTAGATTTAGCGTATTATCCTAATTTAAAAGGCCCGTATAACAACAATACAGAAAGCGGATTTAACAATTTGTCTCCCGACCAAAAATGGGGAGGTATTATGCGTTCTTTAAATGCTACAAATTTTGAGCAAGCAAATGTAGAGTATATTCAGTTTTGGGTATTAGATCCTTACTATAAAGATGGTGTTTTACCCGGAGCCGGAGGAGAGTTGGTATTTAATTTAGGAAACATATCTGAAGATATTTTAACAGACGGTAGAAAGCAATACGAAAACGGGTTACCCGGAGTACAATCTACAGATATTGTAACTCCAACCGCATGGGGAGAAACCCCTGCAACCCAATCTTTAGTGTACGCTTTTGATGCAGACCCCCAAAACAGGAGTTTGCAAGATATTGGTTTTGATGGTGTTTCTGATGCAGAAGAAGCAGCAATCTACAATAACAACACCGGCCCAGACCCTGCTTTAGATAACTATGTGTATTATTTAAATAGAGAAGGGAGTATTTTAGAACGCTATTTAGATTATAATAACCCGGATGGCAACTCGCCAACTACGGTAACCAATACCAACCGAGGTTCTACCACATTGCCAGATGTAGAAGATGTGAATAGAGATCTTACAATGAACACTATTAATAGTTATTTTGAATATAGAATTCCTATTAGGCCAAATATTCAAATAACAGATAGGTTTGTTTCAGATATACGTACTGTTACCATACCAACTACGCCAAATAATGATCAGTATGAGGTTAGATGGATTCAGTTTAAAATTCCTGTAAACCCAAACAGCTATGATGTGACTGATCCGCAAGACGATGCTATTTTCTCTGCTATAGGAGGTATTACAGATTTACGTTCTATCAGCTTTATGCGAATGTATTTAACAGGCTTCTCTGAAAATACTGTATTGCGTTTTGGTACATTAGATTTGGTAAGAGGAGACTGGAGACAATACACCAATACACTTAAAACAGATTTAAGTGATCCCGGACAAGGCACTTTTGTAGATGTGAATACGGTAAATATTCAAGAAAACGAGCAAAGAGAGCCTATACCTTACAGGTTACCACCGGGAGTTGTGAGAGAGCAATTAAATAATAATAACACAATTATTAGACAAAATGAGCAATCATTGTCTTTTGCGGTTTGCGATTTAGAACCTGAAGATGCCAGAGCAGTATTTAAAAATGTTAATATAGATATTAGGCAGTACAAAAAACTAAAAATGTTTTTGCATGCCGAAGCATTAGATAACAATCCGGTTTCAGATAATGAGCTTGTAGCTTTTGTTAGAATTGGAACGGATTTTAACGAGAACTTTTATCAAATCGAAATTCCGCTTCAAATTACACCTCCGGGCACTACAGATCCGGCAGGAATATGGCCAAGTATAAATGAGATAGATTTACCGTTAAGTTTACTGTCTAAAATTAAATCGGCAAGCATAGCCAATCAAACATTAACACAATTAACCTATTACGATGAAGAAATAAATCCGGTAGGAGAGTTCGATGCCAGAGAGGGTGGTAAATTACGCCTCGGAATTAAAGGAAATCCATCTTTAGGAAATGTTAGGGCATTAATGGTAGGGGTTAAAAACCCTTATGCAAGCACCAATAGTGGTGCCAGAAATGTTTGTGGAGAAGTTTGGTTTAACGAGTTAAGATTAGCAGAGTTAGATAACCAAGGCGGATGGGCAGCCATTACAGCAATAGATGCCAATTTAGCCGATTTCGCAAATGTGTCTGCAACAGGTAGAATGAGCACTTCGGGGTTTGGAGCTATAGACCAAATACCAAATGAGCGTAGTAGAGAAGATGTAGTGCAGTATGACGTAGTTACAAATATTAACTTAGGACAATTGCTACCTCAAAAATGGGGAATACAGCTGCCATTTAACTATGCGCATTCAGAGCAAAAAATCACTCCGGAATTTGATCCGCTTTATCAAGATTTAAAATTAGATGACCGCTTAGCAGCTGCAACCACTTCGGCAGAAAAAGAAAAAATTAAAACGCAAGCAGAAGATTATACAAAAAGGCAGAGTATTAATTTTATAGGAGTTAGAAAAAATAGAAGTCCAGAAAAAAAAGCTAGATTTTACGATATAGAAAACTTTACATTTAACTACTCGTACAATGAGGTTAATCATAGAGATTTCGAAATAGAAAACCTAAAAGACCAGAATGTAAGAACCGGAGTTGTTTATGCGCATAATTTTCAGCCTGTAGTTGTAGAGCCATTTAAAAAATCAGACTCGTTATTTAGAGGTAAATACTGGCAGTGGTTAAAAGACTTCAATTTTAATTTATTACCAACAAGCATATCGGTTAACTCTAACATAACACGCTCATTTAACAGGCAGCGCTTTAGAGAAGTGTTTTTAGATGGGGTAGATCCTGATAGCCAGTTAGGATTACCCGAGTTGCAACAACGTAACTTTTTATTTGATTGGCAATATGCTATTAATTATAACATAACAAAATCATTGCGATTAAACTTTACGGCAGCCAATTACAACATTGTAAAGAATTATTTTGATGAAGAAAATAATATAAGAAGAGATTTAGGTATTTGGGATGATTTCTGGAATGTTGGAGAACCCAACCGTCATACACAACAATTACAACTTAATTACGAGCTGCCTTTTAATAAAATACTACCATTAAGCTTTATTAACGCAAATTATACCTATACAGGTGATTTTGATTGGCAACGAGGCTCTGATGTACTTATTGAGTTAGCTAACGAAGAAATTAACACCATACAAAACGCAAACACACACTCGTTAAATGCCGGAATGAATATGGAGAAACTCTACACTTATTTAGGAGTTTCGTCTAGACGCGCAAAAGGCAGCAGACCAACAACGGTAAGAGGAGCACCGCCTTCTAGAACAGCAAACCAAACTACTACCACTAAGAAAAATGGTTTTAGTAAATCGTTATTAGATGTGCTAACTATGGTAAAACGAGTTAATATAAACTACACAGAAAACAATGGTAAAGTTTTACCGGGTTATACACAATCTATTGGTTTTATAGGAACGCTTAAACCATCTTTCGGATTTGTTTTTGGAAGTCAGTCAGATATTAGATACGAAGCAGCCAGAAGAGGGTGGCTTACACAATTCCCGGAGTTTAACCAACAGTTTCAACAAGTACACAATACAAATTTAAATATTACCGTAAATGCAGAGCCGGTTAGAGATTTAACTATAGACTTGGTAGCAAACAGAAATTATTCAGACAGATACACAGAAAACTATCAAGTAAATAATGTAAACGGCGAGTTGTCTTACGAAAATTTACTCGGAAACAGATTCGGAGATTTTTCAATATCAACAGTATTATTAAAAACAGCTTTTAAAAAATCAGGAGAAAATTTCTCTGAAGTATTCGAAGAGTTCAAATCTAACAGAATAGTTATAGCACAACGTTTAGCCGGACTACCTATAGACCCAACCGCAACTACATTCCCTGCCGGATATAGCGAAACAAGTCAGCAAGTATTGCTTCCAGCATTTTTAGCAGCATATTCAGGGCAAGATGCTAAAAGTATTTCATTAGGAGCTTTTAGAGATACTCCTTTACCAAACTGGACAGTTAAATATACCGGATTAATGCGTAACAAATGGTTCAGAAAAAAGTTTAACAGATTTTCTGTGTCGCACGGTTACAGATCAAGTTATAGTATAAACTCATTTAGAACTAACTTAGATTATAATCCGGATAATCCGCAAGAATTAAATCAACGAGGAGACTTTAAAAGTCCAACGCTTTATACAAATGTTACGCTTGTAGAACAATTTAATCCGTTGTTGCGTTTAGATTTCGAAATGAAAAACTCAATAAACATATTGGCAGAAGTTAAAAAAGACCGTGCCCTTTCTATGAGTTTCGACAATAATTTGCTAACCGAAATGTCTGGAGATGAATACAGCTTAGGTCTTGGATACAGAATTAAAGACGTTAGGTTTAAAACTAATATTGGCGGTAAAAAAACAACACTTAAAGGAGATTTAAATTTAAAAGCCGATTTATCATTTAGAGATAATGTAACAGTCATTAGAAATTTAGACATAAACACCAATCAAGTTACCTCCGGGCAACAACTATGGGCACTTAAGTTTACGGCAGATTATGCCTTGAGTAAAAATCTAAATGCGCTGTTTTTCTACGATCATTCGTTCTCTAAATTTGCCGTATCTACAGCTTTTCCACAAACTACCATTAGAAGCGGGTTTACTTTAAGATATAACTTTGGTAATTAATAAAATGTTACAAATTGGGGTTTTGTAAAAATGTAGTTGATTAACGTTAATTATTACGTTACATTTGCTCAACCTTTTAAACAAACCAAAATGAATATACCAGCAGACTTAAAGTATACCAAAGACCACGAGTGGGTAAAAATAGACGGTGATATTGCAACCGTTGGTATTACTGATTTTGCTCAAAGCGAATTAGGAGATATTGTATACGTTGAAGTAGAAACAGTAGATGAAACCTTAGATAAAGACGAGGTTTTTGGTACGGTAGAAGCCGTTAAAACAGTTTCTGATTTATTTTTACCGCTTTCAGGAGAGATTATTGAGTTTAATGAATTGCTAGAAGACGAGCCTGAAAAAGTAAACTCAGACCCTTACGGTGAGGGATGGATGATTAAAGTTAAAATTTCAGACACATCAGAAATAGACAGCCTGCTGTCAGACCAAGAATATAAAGAACTAATAGGTGCTTAATAAAAGCCTGAATGTTATTTTATTAATAGGCTGGGTAGCTGTAATAACAGTACTTAGCCTTGTATCTTTTAACAATTTAAGCACGCAGGTTACAGGCATACCATATGCAGATAAATTAGTTCATTTAACATTTTATGCCGTATTAACCCTATTGCTGTTCAGGGTTTTAAACCAAAACACCCAAAAAAAAGAAAAAAATAAAAATTTATGGCTTTCTGCAAGCCTTGCATTTGGGTATGGTATAATTATTGAGGTGTTACAAGAGACCATTACAGTTTTCAGGACTGCAGAAATTTCAGATGTGTTAAGCAACTTATGTGGGGTTTTACTGGCTTGTGTAATTAATAAAGTATTCTATATCAGGCCAAATCGTTAAATGCAAAAAATAAGTTGTTTTTTTAAAAATTAAATAATTAAATTAGCAATCACAAAATAAAGAATTATGGAACCTAAGAAAAATCCAAAAGCCGATTTAACCCGTAACAGCGGTCTTTATTTTGCTATCGGGCTGGCTTTAGTTTTATTTATTACGTGGCAAGCAATTGAGTGGAAAACATACGAAAAAAATGAAGCTTTTGAATATGCACTCAATGTAGATGAAGAGTTAGAGGAAGAGATTCCAATTACAGAGCAAATTAATACCCCTCCGCCTCCACCACCACCTGCAGCACCAGAAGTTATAGAGGTTGTAGAAGATGAAGAAGAGGTAGAAGAAACTGTAATAGAATCTACAGAAACAGATCAAGAAGAAGAGATTGTTGAAGTAGAAGATGTTGAGGTTGAAGAAGAAGAATTAGATGTTGATGTACCGTTTGCCGTTATTGAAGACGTGCCAATATTCCCCGGATGTGAAGGCAGACCAAAAAGCCAACAAAGAGACTGTTTTCAAGAAATGATGCAAAAGCACATTCGTAAGCATTTCCGTTATCCTGAGATTGCTCAAGAGATGGGAATCCAAGGAAGAGTTTCGGTAATGTTTACTATAGATAAAGATGGTAGTATTACCAATGTAAGAATGCGTGGTCCGGATAAGAGTTTAGAGCAAGAAGCAGCCAGAATTATCAGCAAGCTTCCTAAGATGACTCCCGGTAAACAAAGAGGAAGGCCGGTACGTGTACCATTCAGTATTCCAATTAACTTTAGGTTACAGTAAATTATTAAACAAAATATATAACCCCGAGCAATTTGCTCGGGGTTTTTGTTTTTATAGGTGTTATTATGCACTTGTAAATATTGTTGTTTTAGTATTGCTAACAAAAGTATTTTACTAAATAGCTTTTAATTCATTGCACAAAAGGCAATTGCATAGTATCTTTGCACCCTATTTTAACTATGGTAATGAAAACGGCATTGAGCACCAATAAAAATGGCGTAATCGCGCAATCAATCAGCGATTTTAAAATACTTACCAAAGCTAAGCTTGCCATTAGTGTGGTGTTCTCGTCTGTTGCAGGGTACTTTTTAGGAGCAGACACGGTTCATATTCCAACACTTTTACTTTTAATATTTGGCGGTTACTGTATGGTGGGAGCATCTAATGCATTTAATCAAATTATTGAAAAAGATTTAGATGCATTAATGAAACGAACCCAAAACCGTCCAATTCCTGCTGGAAGAATGTCGGTTACTGTTGCCTTTGTAATTGCAACTATTTTAACAATTCTTGGTGTTGTAGCACTTTATATAGTTAACCCTAAAACAGCAATGTTTGGTGCTATATCAATTTTTATGTATACCAGTATGTATACACCGTTAAAAACAAAAACACCATTAGCTGTTTTTATTGGAGCATTTCCTGGAGCCATACCATTTATGCTGGGTTGGGTTGCTGCCACGAATGATTTTGGTATAGAACCCGGAACATTATTCATGATGCAATTTTTTTGGCAGTTTCCTCATTTTTGGGCAATAGGCTGGCTTTTAGATGATGAATACAAAAAAGCCGGATTTAAAATGTTGCCAACAGGCAAAAAAGACAAAGCAACAGCGGTTCAAATTATAATGTATACTATCTGGATGATGATTATTTCGGTTTTTCCGGTAACAGGGCTTACCGGTAAACTTTCATTATCTATAGCAGGAGCACTTGTTATTTTTGTGCTAGGTATAGTAATGCTATACTATGCAATACAACTATACAAAAAAAGAGATAATATTTCGGCAAGAAAGCTTATGCTTGCCAGTGTGAGTTACATATCGCTTATGCAAATTGTATATGTGATTGATAAATTTATTTAAGAATGAAGATTACCGATAGAAGTATAGAAGAAAAACAACAACGAGCCAAAAAAATGATGCTTTGGTTTGGTATTATTAGTATGGCTATGATGTTTGCCGGATTAACCAGCGCATATGTTGTTAGTAAATCTAGACCGGATTGGTTAACAGATTTTAAGTTGCCAAACGCATTTTTTATTAGCACAGCAGTAATAATAGTAAGCAGTATTACCATTCATATTGCAAAAAATAAAATAAAAAACGGATTACATAAACCAGGTAGCTGGTGGTTGTTGGCAACGTTCGCATTAGGTTTAGCTTTTATTTACTTTCAATTTAGAGGGTTTTCGCAAATAATAGAAAGCGGGTATTATTTTACCGGTAGTGAGAGTACCATTACCACATCGTTTTTATATGTAATAGTATTTTCGCATGTTGTACACGTATTAGCAGGTATAATCGTGTTGTTAGCAGTAATTTATAATCATTTTAAAGAAAAGTATAAACCGGGCAAAACGCTTGGATTAGAGCTAAGTGTAACGTTTTGGCACTTTTTAGATATACTTTGGATATATTTGATTTTATTTTTCTATTTCTTTAGATAATAAAAAACCGTAAATTTGACCGATTTTTAAAAACAAGACACTTTTTTATGGAAGCTACTGTAACTACGCAGGATACACAAGAAAAAGTTTGGGGAGGAGGAAACCAACCATTAAAGGCCAGCTATGGCAAAATGATGATGTGGTTTTTTATTGTTTCTGATGCCCTTACGTTTTCAGGATTTTTAGCTGCATATGGTTTTTCAAGATTTAAATTTATTGAAACATGGCCAATTGCCGATGAGGTGTTTACTCACATTCCGTTTTACCACGGAAGTCCGCAACCTATGATTTATGTTGCGTTCATGACATTTATCCTCATCATGTCGTCTGTAACAATGGTATTGGCGGTAGATGCAGGCCACAAAATGCAAAAAACAAAAGTAGCATGGTATATGTTACTTACCATTTTAGGCGGATTAATATTTGTTGGTTCGCAAGCATGGGAATGGGCTACTTTTATAAAAGGAGATTTTGGAGCAGTAGAAACACGCGGAGGTAGAATACTACAATTTGTTAATGCCGAAACCGGAGAAAGAGCTGCGCTTAAAGACTTTGCAATTGAAATCCCTGGTGAGCGTGTTCAAAACAAAAAAAATAAAGGTATTTGGTTTCAAGACGAAGCGCCACTTACCTCAGTTAGCTTAAACGAAGTTGTAGAAGGCTTTAAGGCTAATCCTAATATTGTTATTAGAACAGAAGTAATTAACGAAGAGGGGCATAAAACCGTTTTATCAAGAGAAGAATCATTAAAGAAAATAGAGAGTGCTGTTAGGGTTGTAGAAGGAGCAAACCTAGTTAGAAACGAATACGGAAACCGATTATTTGCCGATTTCTTTTTCTTTATTACAGGTTTCCACGGATTCCACGTATTTTCTGGTGTAGTAATAAACATTATCATTTTCTTTAATGTGCTTTTAGGAACTTATGAGCGCAGAGGGCACTACGAAATGGTAGAAAAAGTTGGTTTATACTGGCACTTTGTAGATTTAGTTTGGGTATTTGTATTTACATTCTTCTATCTTGTATAACAACAGAAACTTGATAACATGGCACACGATCAACATAAATTAGAAATATTTAGAGGGCTGTTAAAATTTAAAACCAACGAACAAAAAATTTGGGCGGTTTTAATCTTGCTTTCAATTGTAACAGCAATAGAAGTTATTTTAGGTATTTACAAGCCAGAGGCGCTTAATGCCAAAATAATAGGAATGAAGATTCTAAACTGGATCTTTATACTTTTAACTTTAGTAAAAGCATATTACATTGCTTGGGACTTTATGCACTTGCGCGATGAAAAAAGCTTTTTAAGAAGAGCAATAGTTTGGACTTCGGTGTTCTTAATAATCTACCTGATGTTTATTTTACTAACCGAAGGAGATTATGTGTACGAAGTGTATAAAGAAAAACTTGTAAGTTGGGATTTTTAAGAAATTTATAAATAAGAGAAAGGCGGTTTTTAAAACCGTCTTTTTTATTTTTGTAAGCACAATATTGTTATGAAAAAGTATCTGGTATTAGTTGTCTTATTTTTGCTTCCCATAGTTACTTATTTGTTTTTTGCTACGGGAGTAAATAACTTTATTAAGTTACCTGTGCTTACAGAGAATGTTCAAGATGTAAATCAATTTAAAGGCTTATCTGGAGAAACTATTTCTTTTAAAAATAAAATTACCATTTTAGGTTTTTTAGGATACGATATTAATACTAAAAAAGCGGCAGCATTTAACTTAAACCAAAAAATATATAAACGTTTTTTTGAGTTTAATGATTTTCAGTTTGTAATGCTAATCCCGGAAAAAAGCAAACAGGAAGCGTTAGCCATAAAACAAGAGCTTTCACAACTTACAAATACTAATAAGTGGCATTTTTTAATAGCCAGTGATAGCGAGATAAAATCTGTTTTTAATAGCCTAAACACCAATCTTAGTCTAAATGAATCGTTAAGCACACCTTATGTTTTTATAATAGATAAAGAAGGTAATTTACGAGGCAGGAAAAACGATGAAGATGCAGGATTGTTGTATGGGTTTAATGCTAACTCTGTTGCAGAAATTAATAATAAAATGGTAGATGATGTTAAAGTTATTTTAGCAGAATACAGGTTAGCACTTAAAAAAAACAACGCTTATAGAAATAAGTAACATGAAAAAATATTCATACGTAGGTATATCGTTTATAGTATTGCTATTCGGAATTTGGGCAGTGCCAAAAATCATAGATAAGTTTAAACCTGCCGATTTGGTAGTTATTGGTAAAGTGCCAGATTTTGAGTTTACCAATCACAAAGGGCAAACTGTAAATAATAACACCTACAACGGTAAGGTGTATGTAGTTGAATTTTTCTTTACTACATGTCCAACCATCTGTCCTATAATGAACAGAAACATGGTAAAGCTTCAAGATGAGTTTTATGGTAATCCAAACTTTGGTATAGCATCAATAACCATAAACCCCGAGTACGACACTAAAGAGGTTTTACAAGAATATGCAAAAGATTACAAAATTACTCACCCTAATTGGCATTTATTAACCGGAGATAAAGATAAAATTTACCAATTGGCAAATACCGGATTTAATTTATACGTTGGAAAGGCATCAGAAGATGTTGGTGGGTTTGAACATTCCGGGATGTTTGCTTTAATAGATAAAGAAGGAAACATTAGGTCTAGAAAAGACGAATTTGGTAATCCTATTGTTTATTATGATGGCACTGATGATTTAGCCATTAAAAAGTTAAAAGAAGACATAAAAAAGTTGTTACATGAATAATAGCAATAACAATCTGGCAGAGAAAAAATATAATAAAATTATTATAGCATTATCTATTTTAATTCCGGTAGCTGTTGCAGCTTTATTTAGAATTAGAATACCAAATGTAGAACCCTTAAGTTTTTTACCACCAATATATGCTACCATTAATGGGCTTACTGCCGTATTGTTAGTTGTAGCAGTTATTGCAATAAAAAAAGGAAATAGAGTGCTCCATGAGCGTCTTATGAAACTGTGCATAGCATTTTCTGCAGCCTTTTTAGTAATGTATGTGGCTTACCACATGACTTCAGACCCAACTCCGTATGGAGGTGAAGGTGTACTCAGATATCTTTACTTTTTATTTTTAGTTTCGCACATAGTATTATCTATTGTAATTATTCCACTTGTGCTATTTACATACGTAAGAGCACTTTCAGAACAATTTGATAAACATAAGAAACTAGCCAAAATCACATTTCCAATTTGGCTTTATGTGGCTGTATCTGGTGTTGTAGTTTATTTAATGATATCTCCTTACTACCCTTACTAATCATGAAAAAAATAATAACCGTTAGTATATTGCTCTTTTTAATACCGGTATTAGCCGATGCACAATGTGCAATGTGTAGAGCTGTATTAGAAAGTCAAGATGATGCTTCGGTGGCTAAAGGTATAAATGACGGGATTATTTATTTAATGGCAATACCTTATGTTTTGGTAGGGTTAGTAGGATATTTTGTATACAAAAAACTTAAGAAGTAACTTCTTTGATTTAATTTAACATTTCTTTCACATTATTGCTGTAACATTTTTAGCACTTTTTAGTCATATGTAAAGCTAATAAGTGTAAAAAGAAAATTACATACAGAATTTTAAACCATATTGTACAATGGCATTCTGTATATTTAAGCAAACTAACACTAACCATGATAGAAATTAAAAATCTTCACAAGTCCTATAAAATGGGCAAAAACTCATTGCACGTTTTAAAAGGAATTGATTTTTCGGTTAAAGCAGGAGAACTAGTTGCCATAATGGGATCTTCAGGTTCGGGTAAATCAACATTGCTAAATATTATTGGAATGTTAGATGTTGCCGATTCCGGAGAATATACTTTAGATGGCGTTCCAATAAAAGATTTAAACGAAACTAAAGCTGCACAATACCGTAATAAATTTTTAGGATTTGTTTTCCAATCTTTCAACCTTATAAATTATAAAACAGCTTTAGAAAATGTTGCGCTTCCGCTTTATTATCAAGGGGTAGGCAGAAAAGAGCGCCAAGAAAAAGCCTTAAAATATTTAGAACAAGTTGGGTTAAAAGAATGGGCAACCCATTTACCAAGCGAGCTTTCTGGTGGGCAAAAACAACGTGTTGCAATAGCAAGAGCTATGGCTGCAGAACCTAAAGTTTTATTAGCCGATGAGCCTACTGGAGCATTAGATAGTAAAACATCGTATGAGGTTATGGATCTTATTCAAAAAATAAACGATCAAGGCAATACCATTTTAGTAGTTACTCACGAACCCGATATAGCCAACATGTGTAAGCGAATTGTACATCTTAAAGATGGTATAATCGTAGAAGATAAAAAAGTAGAACAAGTTAGAGCCTCAGAGTATGTTTAGTAGAGATACTTGGAAAGAGATTTTTTTAACCATCAGAAAAAACAAGCTTCGTACTTTTCTGTCTGGATTTAGTGTTGCATTAGGAATATTTTTATTCGTAATGCTTTTTGGATTTGGCAACGGACTTATAAATACTTTTGACGAGTTTTTTAATGACGATGCTACAAATACATTTTTTCTGTTTCCGGGCAGAACCTCAATGCCTTATAAAGGTTTTAAAAGTAATAGACGTATAGAGTTTAAAAATGATGACTTAGAAGATATCCAAAAAAACTTCCCCATGTTTTTAGAGTATATAACTCCAAGAATATCAAGAGGGGCACTAGTTAAGTATAAAAACGAATCTAACAACTATACAACCAGAGCAGTTGGTCCGGCGCATCAGTTTAATGAGAAAACTATAATGATGAAAGGGCGCTACCTTAACCAACTAGATATTAAAAACAAAGCTAAACATGCTGTAATAGGAAGATTGGTTGAAAAAGACTTGTTTAAAAACGGTAAAGAAGCTATTGGTGAGTATATAGATGTTGGTGGTATTATGTTTAAAGTCATTGGTGTTTTTCAAGATGATGGAGGAGATAACGAAGAGCGTTTTATTTATATACCTTACACTACCCGACAATTAATTGAAAAAAATACCGATAAAATAGATCAAATAATAGTAGCATTTAAACCACAAATAGGTTATGCAGGTGCAATGGCTTTTGAGCGTAGTTTAATGCGCTTTATGAAAGACAAGCACAATATTCATCCGGACGACCGAAATGGTATTTTTATTAGAAATGTAGCCGATCAATTAAAACAAAACCAACAATTTGCTAGAGTTCTTCAACTCATAGTTGCATTTGTAGCCTTTGGTACTATCATAGCCGGTATAATAGGCATTAGCAACGTGATGGTTTTTACTGTAAGAGAGCGTACTAAAGAGATAGGTATTCGTAAAGCTCTTGGAGCAACGCCCAAAGCAGTAATCTCATTAACCCTTTTAGAATCAATTTTTATAACAACAATTGCCGGTTATTTAGGATTGCTTCTTGGGATAATGTTTTTAAGAGGTATGGGCGACACATTAAAAGATTATTTTATTACAGACCCATATATTAACACAGGCACAGCAATTTTTGCAACAATTGTGTTAATAGTAGCAGGTGGTATTGCCGGTTATATGCCGGCTAAACGTGCCGCAAGAATTAAACCCATAGTAGCATTAAGAGACGAGTAATATGAGATTTATATTTGATAGAGATACTTGGCAAGAGATCTTTGGATCTATCAGAAAAAACAAAGTAAGAACCATTATAACCGTAATTGGTGTACTCTGGGGAATATTTATTTACATAGCCTTAGCGGGTTCTGCAAAAGGCTTAGACAATGGTTTTGAACGCGCTTTTGAGACGGTGGCCATGAACAGTATGTTTGTTTGGGCCCAATCTACAAGTATGCCATACGAAGGGTTCAAAACAGGAAGATCGTTACAGTTAAAACTTAGTGATGCCGAAGTGCTTAAAAACAGAGTTCCGGAAATTCAATACATAGCACCCAGAAATGTAAGAGGTGTTTTTGGTGATGCTCCCGGTTTAATAGTTAGAGGTCAAAAATCCGGTAATTACTCTGTATATGGTGATTTCCCGGTATTTACTAAAATATCTACAAAAAAAATATACGATGGAGGCAGGTTTATTAATGATGCAGATATAGAACACGCCAGAAAAGTATGTGTAATCGGAGAAAGAACACAAGCAGAACTTTTTGATAAAGACGAAGATCCCATCGGAGAATATATTAGAATAGATAATGTGTACTTTCAAGTTGTAGGAGTTCACAAATTTGTGCCGGGAGGAGGTTTTGAGACCGATAGCGATATATTTATTCCATTCTCTACATTCAGAAAACTATATAATACAGGAGATAATGTAGGTTGGTTTTCTATAGCAGCTTATGATGATGCCGATGTTGTGCAAACAGAAAAAGACGTAAAAGCTGTTTTAAAAAGTATTCATCGAGTTCATCCTGAAGATGAACGTGCTTTTGGTTCATTCAACTTAGGTGAAATATTTAACAGAATCATGGGCTTTGCTAAAGGGATGACATTCTTGTCGCTCGTTGTAGGTATTGCTACCATTTTTGCCGGTGTAATTGGTATTGGTAATGTATTGCTTATATCGGTTAAAGAACGCACTAAAGAACTTGGTATTCGTAGAGCTTTAGGTGCTACACCAAGAGAAGTAAAAGGGCAAATAGTATTAGAGTCGGTTTTTTTAACCATTGTAGCAGGAATAGTAGGAATAATTTTAGGAGCAGCTGTTTTAGCGTTAATAAACTCCCTTACTGAAGGCAATGATAATTTTCCGTATGCTAACCCAACAGTTCCAATACCATATGTAATAGGCTCATTATTAATAATGGTTGTGTTAGGAACACTAATAGGATTAATACCGGCACAGCGAGCGGTAAGTATAAAACCAATAGATGCCTTAAGAGAAGAATAATTAAAAATAACTAAATAACTAAAAAACCATAATCAAACCCATTAAAGATGAAAATTGTAAAATACATTGTAATAGCGCTTTTTGTTTTAGCCGCTTTATGGGCTGCAGCTTATTTTATTAAATCTAACAGTAAGCCTGCAATAACATTCGAAACAGAAACACCTTTTATTACCAGCATTGAGAAAAAAACAGTTGCAACCGGGAAGGTTGTTCCGGAAGATGAAGTGGCTATTAAACCACAAATCTCAGGAATTATAGATAAAATTTATCTAGAAGAAGGAGATAAGGTTAAAGCAGGAGACCTAATAGCTAAAATTAAGGTTGTACCAAACGAGCAAGCATTAAATAGTGCTTTAGGACGTGTTAAAAATGCTCAAATAAACCTTAATAATATTACTATTGAGTACGAAAGAAATAAAAAACTGTTTGATAAAGGAGTAATTTCCAGCCAGGATTTTAATAATCTAAAATTGCAGTACGAACAAGCTAAACAAGAGCTAACCAATGCACAAGCAGATTATCAGATAATTAAAAAAGGATCTGCAGGAGGTTCTGCAAGTGCAAACACTAACATTCGTGCAACAGTGTCTGGTACTATTTTAGAGATCCCGGTAGAAGAAGGAGATCAGGTAATACAAAGTAATAACTTTAACGATGGTACTACTATTGCTACAATTGCCGACATGGGAAGAATGATTTTTGAAGGTAAAGTAGACGAAGCAGAAGTAGGTAAATTAAAAGTAGGAATGCCGTTAAAAATTAGCTTAGGAGCTATAGAAGATAAAGAGTTTGAAGCTACCTTAAAATTTATTGCCCCTAAAGGAAACGAAGAGCAAGGTGCTGTTCAGTTTAAGATAGAAGGTGATGTAAAATTAGATGAAAACGCATTTATTAGAGCCGGATATAGTGCAAACGCATCATTAGTTTTAGAACGTAAAGATAGTGTGTTGGCTATAAAAGAAGCATTACTACAATACGATAAAGAAGATAAACCTTATGTAGAGGTGCAAGTTGGAGATCAAAAATTTGAAAGAAGAGATGTAGAAATAGGAATATCTGATGGCATTAATGTAGAAATTATCTCTGGACTTACAGAAGAAGATAAAGTGAAAGTTTGGAACAAAACAGAGCCAGTAAAAAAGAGTGAGGAAGACGACGAATAAACCTAACTAATGCCTAAAAGCGTATTCATTATGAAACATAAAATTTTTGCAATACTTACACTTTCAATCTGTTTTGTTGGTTTTTCTCAGACAAAAAAATGGACATTAAGAGAGTGTGTAGATTATGCACTAGAAAATAACATATCTATAAAACAGTCTTATCTTAATCTAGAAAACGCCAATATAGATAAGTTAGATGCAATTGGAAATTTTATTCCATCACTAAATGCCAGATCAGGAGTTACAACTAGTACCGGTTTAAGCGTTAATGCTACCACCGGAGTGTTAGAAAATCAAATTCAAACATCAGTTTCCGGAAGCATATCTGCAAATTTAACTTTGTTTGACGGACTTAGAAACTTTAAGCAATTACAGCGTGCTAAATTGGCCAAATTGGCAGCACAATATCAATTAGACGATATGAAAGATGATATTGCGTTGTTTGTTGCTAATTCATACCTGCAAATATTATTTAATAGAGAGAATTTAAAAGTTGCCAAAGCGCAATACGCCGTAACAGAACAAGACCTAAAGCGTACTAAAGAGTTGGTTGATGCCGGTGTTGTTCCTAAAGGAGATTTGCTTGAGATTGAAGCTACAGCCGCTACGCAACAACAGCAAATTATTAATGCCGAAAATGGCTTACGTTTGGCTAAAATATCGTTAGCACAGCTTTTACTTTTAGAAGATTATGAGAGTTTTGATGTTGCAGATTATGATTATTTAATGCCAGAATCAGATATTTTAAATAATAGTCCGAAAGCCATTTTTAATAAAGCACTTACTTTTAGAAACGATATTCAGTTATCTGAAACCAATGTAGCGTTGGCTAAAAAAGATTTAGCTATTGCTAAAGGAGGTTTACTGCCTACACTTGGGGCATTTTTTAACTATAATACGCGTTACGTAGATAACGATCCGAGAGATTTTATAGATCAGCTTTATACCTACGATGGTATTAGTTATGGGTTGCAATTAAACATACCGGTTTTAAATGGGTTTGCAGCTAAAAACTCTGTAAAAAGAAGCCAAGTTGCTTTACAAAGAGCCGAGTTGCAATTTCAGCAAGATAAGTTAGATTTAGAAAACACCATTAATCAAGCATGGAATGATACTCGTGCTGCTATG
The DNA here is from genome assembly GCA_052032225.1 of Flavobacteriaceae bacterium. GTDB lineage: Bacteria > Bacteroidota > Bacteroidia > Flavobacteriales > Flavobacteriaceae > JBPEWY01. Next base: position 3,542 of record JBPEWY010000003.1, on the reverse strand, counting down.
CAAGCATACGAAGCTGCTGTAAAAACACTCGAAGCCAGAAAAGTGGCGTACGATTATGCCAAAGATCGTTTTGATGTTGGGTTAATGAATTCTTTTGATTTTAGCCAGGCTCAAGCAAGATTAGATAATGCTCAAGCAGAAGTAATCAGAGCTAAATACGATTATATATTTAAATTAAAAGTTTTAGAATTTTATTTTGGTATTCCGATTGATGAGCTTTAAAATTGCAGTATGACTCATATTCTTTGCCTAGAAACAGCAACAACTAACTGCTCTGTTAGTGTTGCAAGAAACGGAGAAATAATTGCTTTAGTAGAGCAAAACGAAAAAGGATATTCGCATTCAGAAAACTTACACATATTTATACAAGAAGCGCTCAATAGCGCTTCTTTAGCGTTAAATGATTTAGATGCTGTTGCTATAAGTAAAGGCCCCGGCTCTTACACAGGTTTACGTATAGGAGTGTCTGCAGCTAAAGGACTCTGTTATGGTTTAGAAATACCTTTAATAGCTATACCAACCTTAACGTTGTTAGCTCAAAAGCTTTCTGTAGAAAATGGTTATATAATGCCAATGCTTGATGCTAGAAGATTAGAAGTTTACACAGCAGTTTTTAGCAGCAACAAAGAAATGATAAAAGATACTTGGGCAGAAGTCTTAACCGAAAACTCTTTCAATGAGTATTTAACCAAAGATAAAGTGCATTTTATTGGTAATTGTATTGATAAAGCACAAACAGTTATACAGCATGAAAACGCGATTTTTTTTGAAAGTAATAGCTATCCGTCTGCTCAAGAAATGGGGCAATTAGCACAAGCTAAATTTTTAGCACAACAATTTGAAGATGTGGCTTATTTTGAACCGTATTATTTAAAAGATTTTGTTGCCAATAAATCCAAAAAATAATTGATATAAAAGTAAAAAGGCGAGCATTGCTCGCCTTTTTTATTTTTTAATTGCAACTTGATGTGGGTACGGGATTTCTATGTTATTAGCATCAAATTCGGTTTTTATTTGCTCTAAAATCTCAAAATGACAACTCCAAAAATCTTCATTTTTAGTCCAAAATCGCAACGATAAATTAACCGAACTATCTGCTAACTCGCTAACTACAACTTGCGGTGCGGGATCTTTTAAAACTTTAGGGTTAGAAGTGGCAAGTTGTATTAAAATATCTTTAGCCTTTTTCAAGTCAGAATCATACCCAATACCAATAACAATATTGTCTCTTCTGGTAGGCTCAGAGCTGTAGTTTATAACCCTATCATTAGATAGTTTTCCGTTTGGTATAATAATTAACTCATTAGAAGCCGTTGTGAGTACAGTATTAAAAATTCCGATTTCTTTAACGGTACCGCTACTACTTTGCGCTTCAATAAAATCGCCAACCTTAAAGGGTTTTAAAACTAAAATAAGCACCCCTCCGGCAAAATTAGACAAAGAACCTTGCAAGGCCATTCCTATAGCTAATCCGGCAGCAGCAATTATGGCTGCAAATGAAGTAGTTTCAATTCCTAACTTGGCTGCAACCATTATAAAGAGTAAAATTTTTAATGACCAGTTAAGTAGATTAATTAAAAACTTACTTAAGGTAGGTTCTATATTTTTTTTCTCTAAAACCTTTTTGGTTACGTTTAAAGTGTTAGCAATAATAATTAATCCTAATACTAAAATTATGGTTGCGGCAAGTACATTTGTTCCGTAAAGTTTAACAGCATTTGTAATGTTGTCAATTACAGTATCCATAAATAATCTTTGTTTTTAAATTAAGGTTAGTATTATGGTTATAATAGCAGGTAACGCTTGAATATAAAAAATTTTACTTTTTTTAGTAGATATGCTTCCATAAATACCGGCAACGCTAACGCATAACAAGAAAAAAAGTGAAATATTTAAAGACCACTCATGATTTTTAATAAATAAACTCCATAGTAATCCAGCAGCTAAAAAACCATTGTAAAGCCCTTGGTTTGCAGCTAAAACCTTAGTGCTATCAGCATATTCTTTAGAAGATAAGCTAAATGTTTTAATACCTTTTGGAGTGTTCCATAAAAACATTTCGAGCACTAAAAAATATAAGTGCAAAAGAGCAATCATTATAATCAAAACAGTTGTAATTGTACTCATAGCTTAGTGTTTATTTGTTTTATAGCTTCTTGTACAGTACTTACGGGAAGCTTACAAGTATTATTTACACAAACATAAATTAGAGTTTGGTTTTCTACGTATTTGTTGTCTAGTAAGTACATTTTAGATGGGGTGGTGCTACCCACAATTAGTTTGTTAGGTATGTACTGTTTGTTTAGTTCTTTAACTAACTTTTTTGCATTTGAGCCCACCACAGCAATCTCATAGAAACTACCTATAAAATTACTCATGGCAAATAACCAGTTACTGTGACTTGAAGGGAATGATAAAATATCATTCTTCATATTGTTAATCATTTTTTCGGAGGTTTTTAAATATGATTCGTTTCCAAAAAAATGACTGAGTTTAAAAAGATTGTTTGCCATTATAGAGTTTGATGAAGGAATAACATTATCTAACTTCTCTATGCTTCTGCTTACTAAAGCATCATCTTCATCAGAAGTAAAATAAAAAAGGTGTGTTCTGTCATCAAAAAAATGATCAAAAGTATAATTTGTTAAATCTCTTGCATGGTTTAGCCATTTTGGGTCTAATGTTATTTCATATAAGCTAATAAAAGCATCTATAACAGCAGTATAATCTTCTAAATAACCGTTAATGGTACTTTTACCGTTTTTATAGGAATGATACAATCCGCCATCTGATTTTAATTGGTGCTTAACAATAAATTCTGCGTTTTTTAATGCAATATCAAGGTATTTTTTTGATTCAAATACTTTGTAGGCATCTGTATAAGCCTTGAGCATTAGAGCATTCCATGAGGTTAGTGATTTATCGTCTAACCTGGGTTTTGCTCTTTTCTCTCTGGCTTGCAAAAGAGTTTTTTTCCAGGAAGCTACTTTATTGTAAAGTTGATTTACTGTGATGTTAAATTCTGAGGCAATTTCAGTATCGGGTTTAGTTTTAATAAGTACATAATTACCGTGCTCCCAAATACCGTAATCGTTTATGTTATAGTAAGATTTAAAAATCTGAAAATCATCTTTTAATAATGTTTTTAGCTCATTTTGATTCCATACATAATATGCCCCTTCATGAAGTTCGCCACTGGCAATCTCACTATCGGCATCTAAAGAAGAATAGAATGCTCCGTCTGGGTTTGTAAGTTCGGTTTCTACAAAAGAAAGTGTTTCTGTAACTATTTGTTTATAAAGTGTGTTTTTGGTTAACGAGTAGGCATTAGCATACAATGAAACCAATAATGCATTGTCGTAAAGCATTTTTTCAAAATGCGGAATGTGCCATCGGTCATCAACAGAATATCTGGCAAAACCACCACCTATCTGATCGTAAATACCGCCATTAGCCATTTTGGTAAGCGTTAGGTTTACATGATTTAACAAAGCACTATCTTGAGTTTGGTATGCATAACGAAGTAGAAAACTATAGTTAGA
>JBPEWY010000029.1:0-17414 GCA_052032225.1 Flavobacteriaceae bacterium | reverse complement strand
ATGAAAAAATTGGGTATTTATGGCTTAACTTTATAGGATGCACTATGGTGATTATTTTAGCCTTCTTATTACAATTATTTAGTGGTAAAAAAACACAAACAGCATAAAAAAAGCTCGGTTTTTAACCGAGCTTTTTTTATGCTGTTTGTGTTTTTTTACCACTAAACAATTGTAATAAGAAGGCTAAAATAATCACCATAGTGCATCCTATAAAGTTAAGCCATAAATACCCAATTTTTTCATCAACATATATAAATTGGTAGTATATAAAGAAAATTACCAGTTGTGTTATTACAGCTGCCCAGAATACCGCACTACCTTTAATTTGTTTAAAAAAGAAAGCCAACAAGAATATACCTAAAACATTACCATAAAATACAGACCCAATAATATTTACCAATTGTATTAGGTTGTCTATTAACGACCCAAAATTTGCAAACAGTATGGCAATAATTCCCCAGAAAAAAGTAAACCACTTAGAGGCTTTTACAAAATGCTTTTCGTCTTTAGGTTGCTTTTTATTTCGTTTGTATAAATCTATTGCTGTTATGGTGCCAAGTGCATTAAGTTCTGAAGCTGTAGAAGACATTGCTGCAGATAGTATAACGGCTAATAACAAACCTATTAAACCTTTAGGTAGATTGTGTAAAATAAAATGAATAAACACATAATCTTTATCGTTAGTTTCTACAGCTGCATTAGCTTTTTCAATCAAAGCTTTTGCTGCTTCACGATTTTCACGTTCTTTTTTGTTAATAGCCATTATATGTTGTTTGGCCGTAACAGTTGCCGAATATTCTTTTACATCTAATGCTGTAGAAAACTGTTGTTGAGCAATTTTTTTCTCTATCTCGAGCTTTTTATGTTCTTCTTGAAGTTTTTTATAATCTTGAGCATATTCAGAATTTAAAACAGCTTCTGTTGCTGCAGGATTAAAATTTAAAGGAGAGCTGTTGTATTGGTAAAATACAAATACCATAACGCCTACAAGCAGAATAAAAAACTGCATAGGGACTTTTAAAATCCCGTTAAAAATTAATCCTAACTGACTTTCTCTTACCGATTTTCCTGATAGATAACGTTGAACTTGGCTTTGGTCTGTACCAAAGTAAGAGAGTGCAAGAAAAAAACCACCGGTAATACCACTCCAAAATGTATAGCGACTTTTAGTATCAAACGAAAAATCTAGGATGTTAAGCTTTTCGTTTGCACCAGCAATTTTTAAGGCTTTGTTAAACGTAATATCATTAGGTAAATAACTTAAAATAAGGTAAAAAGCAATAAACATCCCTGTCATAATCACAAACATTTGTTGCTTTTGGGTTACGCTTACTGCACGAGTACCTCCGGTAACGGTATAAATAATAACGAGCGTACCGATAATTAGGTTTAACGTTTTTAAATCCCATCCTAAAACAGCCGATAAAATTATAGATGGTGCAAATATGGTTATACCGGCAGCAAGACCTCGCTGAACTAAGAACAGGAGTGCTGTTAAGGTTCTGGTTTTTAAATCAAACCGTTGTTCTAAAAACTCGTAGGCGGTATAAACTTTTAATTTGTGGTAAATAGGAATAAACACTACACAAATAACAATCATGGCAAGTGGCAACCCAAAATAAAACTGCACAAAGCCCATACCATCATGAAATGCTTGCCCGGGAGTAGATAAAAACGTAATTGCGCTTGCTTGCGTTGCCATAACAGATAAACCAACGGTCCACCATTTGGCAGTATTCCCGCCAAGAACATAATCTTTAACGTTTTTATTTTCTCGTGTTTTATAAGCTCCGTAGCCTACAATAAATAGGAGTGTTCCGGTTAAAATAAACCAATCTAATAGTTCCATTATCTGTTACCTGTCATTATTAAATAAAAAACAATAATGTAGAGAGCGTTCAGTATTAAAACAATAGTGTACCATTTATTCCATTTTAACTTATCGGTCATAAGCTATCCTTTTATGTTTTCTTTTTTTACTTGATTGTTCCCTATAGAGAGCATGTTTGCAAAGAGTTTAAAAGCACCCGGAACACCTGCTGGAAGCTCTCTAAAAAAACTCAATCCGGTATAAATATAATAACCTTTTCCGTAAGGAGCTACTAACAAGCTTCCTTGCTTTGGTGATTCTCCTTTATCGTGCATTTCTAAAATAGGGGTGTAGTTTGAGTCCCATTTATTCGGAAAATAAAGTCCACGTTCTTGAGTCCATCCATCAAAATCTTTCTCGGTAATTTTATTTGGGAAGTTAACTAAAGAATGTTGTTTGTTTAAAATAGTAACCGGCGAATTTTCTTGTGTAACACGGTCTCTGGATATTGTAAGCGGATACGGAGGCATTACATCTACACCGCGTCTTCCTGAAGTATTATATTGTACAATTAAGTTACCGCCATTTTTTACATATTCTAACAACATAGGTTGTTTAAAAGGAAGCTCTTCTACAACATTGTATGCTCTAATTCCCACCACAATAGCATCAAATCGAGCTAAATATTCGGGAGTAATTGTTTTAGGATCTAATATAACTACGTTGTAACCAATTTGACGTAGACTCTCAGGAACCTGATCGCCGGCACCCATAATATAGCCGATATTTTCTCCTGCTTTATTAATATTTAATCTAACCACTTTAGCCTTAGCCGGCAATAAAACAGACTGTTTTGGTATGTGGTCGTAATCAATCTCTATAAGCTCTTTACTATAGTTTTGATTGTTAAACGTTACTTGCGGATATATATATCCTTCACTCTCATTTTCAGGTGGGGTTAATGTAAATAGAGCAGTAGTTTGATTGCCTTTGTCTTTAATAGTATACGAGATTTTATTTGGACTTACTTGCCATCCTTCCGGTACATTAATACTTACCGTGCCATTTACGTTACCAGCTAGCGCTTTAACGGTAACAGGCACTTGTTTTGAGCCATTAGAAAACACAAGTACTTTATTGGCTACAGATACACTAACAGGAGGTAAAACTTGAAAAGGTTCATACAACTCTCCTTTATCCGGTTTAGAGAACCTGTAAACTACGTCTTTTTTAATCGGTATTAGTTCATCGTCAATTTTTAAATTAAAAATAACCGACACAGGTCTTGGAGATTCCGGTTTTCCAATAAGGGTCATGTCAGACACTTTATACATTCCCAAGCTTCCGGCTTCTGTTAGCCAATACGGAGCAGAATAAGGATGATTTTCAGGGAGTGAAACGGTTAGTTTAAAAGTATTGCGCTCGTTATTTTGTAATTGGGTATTTATGTTTTCTTGCTTATTTGTAGGTAATACAGTTACACTATTTAAAAAAATAGATGCAGGGCTACGATTAACAGCTTCTAAATTAACTGTAAATGTAGCTCCGGGAATGGTATTAGATTCTGTACTGGTTGCTTCTAAATATAATCCTGTAACAGCTTCTATAATAGTGGTTATCTCTTTAGTTTTTAATGCTCTCCAATAAGGATCTTCTAATTGTTTAATTAAACTATAAGCTTTTACTAAATCCGATAAATGTTCTGAAGGATTAATAAAATTAAATTCTTTCTCTACTTTATGCAAAATAGCTGCTATTGCTTTACCGCCCTTAACTCTTGTCCAAGTAGTATTAATACCATCAAAAATATTGCTTTTGTCTTGAGGCAAATCACCTTTTAAAAGTTCAACATATTCATCTTGAGTGCCTCTAACACTTAGCCTTCCAAACCCTTGGCATAGGTGCTGGCTGCTGGCTATAGCTGCAATTTCATTATTAGACAATCCTTTAAACGGATAATAAACTCCAACATCCATTTTTAGCATGTTAGATTTATCGGCTTTTTCAAAATTTTCAGGGCTTCCGTAAAACCACCAAGAGGTATTAAAAAACAAACGCTTTGGTTGCCATGGTTTTGTGTGCTTTAGTTGCTCGGGGTAAACATTTTTATCTCCTGCCAAATCAAAAGCTTCTAAACTTAACATTGCCGAAGAGGTATGATGACCGTGTGTAGAACCGGGAGTTCTGTGGTTAAAACGGTTAATAATAATATCGGGTTTAAAAGTTCTAATTGCCCAAACCACATCTGCAAGCACCTTGTCTTTGTCCCAAATGCTTAACGTTTCGTCTGGGTGTTTAGAGTATCCAAAATCGTTTGCTCTTGTAAATAATTGTTCACCACCATCAACACGTCTTGCGGCCAAAAGTTCTTGTGTACGTAAAACACCTAAAAGCTCTCTTAGCTCTGGGCCAATTAAATTTTGACCACCATCTCCTCGGGTGATAGATAAATAAGCGGTTCTGGCTTTAACATTGTTGGATAAATACGATATAAGTCTTGTGTTTTCATCATCCGGATGTGCTGCCACATAAAGCGCAGTGCCTAAAAAGTTTAGTTTTTGTATGGCATGATGTATCTCTGAAGGAGTTAATTTTTTGGGAGCTTGAGCAAAGGTTTGCGCAAAACAAAACAGTATTCCAAAAAAGAATACGATAACTTTTTGCATGGCGGTGGTTTTTGGTTTATTTCAAATATATAAAGAATAAAAGCCTTGGGTGTTTTTTTAAATAATCTTTAACAATACAATGTAAGTTACTCAGAGTAATTAAACTGAATCTGAACCATCGTCTGTTTGACCATATTTTTCGAGCAAAACAACACCTTTTTGTAATAATAGGTTATTAGGATAGGTAATAAGCTCACCATCGTCTGTACGTAGATTTATATGAAAAGCTTTTATGTCTTCTATGATTGTTTCATTAGGAAAATCTTTGTCTTGAATTCTAATTCTATCACCAATTTTATAAGGGAAAGAGAAAAATAAAATTACTCCCGATGTTATATTGCTTAAAATAGACCACTGTGCAAATAATGCCACTCCAATTACGGCAAAAATAGACGATAAGAGTAAACCAATATCTTTATAATCTACACTCCAAATAATACTTAAAACGGCAAGGCTAATTACTATGAATGTAATATTAACATATTTAATAATAAGCCGTGTTCTTACTTTGTTAAGATCGCTTATTTTACCTACTCGTCTAATAGTTTGTACTACTAAATAATGGGTAATAAGTAAAACTATTAAGAGTAATATAGTCTGTAACAGCTCGTCTCTGTAAGTAACTAAAAAAGCATCCATATGTTTATAAACCTAAGGTGTCTCGCAAAGATACATGAGAAGTAGCATTTTTTTGCCAATACGGAAGTTTAATTGTTTTAATTTTTGTAGCGGTTGATGTAAGAAGTTTTGCGTTTGATGCAAACCCGCTTTTATAAGTTTCTTCCCAGCCGGTAATGGCATATGGAAAATTAGGTTCAAAAAATATTTTTAAAGATCGCACCAGGTCTTTGTACACAATAGCGTAGGTGGCTATGGTATCTGTAACTTCTAAAGAAGCAGTAGCATTGTAGGGTTTAATAGCAACATGTTTTAGCCTGCTAAACGCCAAAGAAGGGATAATTTTAATTTCTCCGGTTGGTAAACTTTCGGGATCAACTCTTAGTTTAGTCCAGATTTCATTTTCAAGAATATGTTTTTCAACTTTAAATAAAGTATCTGCTTCCGATTCAAAATACGAGTGAAGTTCTACTTCAAAATCATCTCTATTATTAAGTTGCGTATAAACGTGTCCGCACCATTCTTGAATAGAAGCCGATACTTTTAAAGCATGACTGTTATTAGATACCGGATAAAAAGTGCTAGATAGTATGCTGTACGGATAAATACCTGTTAAAAAATTGGTTGTTTTATTAAGTTTTAAAACCGATGTACTCTCTTTACTTACCTTGTTGGCCTTAACTTGTTTGGTTTTTAAAAAGGGTTCTGTAACGTAAATTAAAACGGCGTTACCTGCTCTAAGCTCTCCATATCTGGCTTGCTGAATTTTGTACGATGTAAGCTCTGCATTACCATCATACCAGTAAGCCTTAAAATCATTAGTTAAAGATGTAACTTTTACACCGGTTTTACTTTCGTGCTTTACAGCTTCAGTTTTAACTGCATCGTTTTTTTGGCATGAAACAAAAAATAGTATAAATGCAAAAATGTAAATACAAAAGTGTTTTGTGTAGTGTTTTACCCTCATGTTTTAGTAGTTTGTTTAAAAATACAAATTACTTAGGGCGTAACCATACTCATTAACGTTTTGTAAACAAGATGTAACGGAAGCCCCATTACATTAAAATAAGAGCCTTCTATTTTACTAACGCCCACAAAACCAATCCATTCTTGAATGCCGTATGCTCCAGCTTTATCAAAAGGTTTGTAAGTATCTACATAAAAAGTTATTTCATCTGTAGTTAATTCTTTAAAAGTAACATGTGTAGTAGCATTTACAGTTTTTTGCAGCTTTTTAGTAGTAAAACAAACCGATGTAATTACTTGGTGTGTGCTGTTAGATAGTGATTGTAACATTTGTATGGCATGCTCTCTTGATGTTGGTTTCCCGAGGGCTTGATTGTTATGCCAAACAATAGTATCAGATGTAATAACTAGTTCGTTGTCTTTTAAAGAATCTTTAAAGGGGAGCGATTTTAGCTGTGCTAAATAGTCTGATATTTCACTTTTTTTTAAACGCTCCGGATAAACTTCGTCAACCGGTTTAACTATAACTTTAAAATCTACCCCTAAATCTTTAAATAGTTGTTGTCTTCTGGGCGAGCCGGAGGCCAGTATTATTTGGTAGTTTTTAAGTTTTTCTTTAAGCATAAAAACTATAATTAATCGTATTTAGCATCAAAATTAGTATTCCATTTACCTTGTACTTTTAGTACTTGCTCTATAACATCTCTAACACAGCCTTTACCTCCTTTTTTGTGTGATACATATTTGCTTATATCTTTAATTTCCGGAGCAGCATCGTTAGGGCAACACGGTAAACCAACCATTTGCATTGCAGGTAAATCAGGAATATCATCACCCATATACAATACGTTTTCGGGTTTTATGTTGTAAATATCAAAATACTCATCTAATTTTTCGGTTTTATGGTGTACACCAAGGTAAATATCAGTTACTCCTAAACCTTTTAAGCGTGCTCTAACACCTTCATTACTCCCTCCGGAGATTATACAAACATTATATCCTTTTTGTATAGCGGTTTTAAGAGCATAGCCATCTTTTAAATTCATGTTTCTAAGCTGTTGCCCATCAGTAGTAATAATTATGGTGCCGTCGGTTAATACACCATCTACATCAAACACAAACGTGGTAATATGTTCTAAATACTCTTTATAGCTTTTTTCTTCCATAGGTTTCTTGAATAGAGTGGGTAAGTAAATTGTATATTTCTTTTTGTGAAATAAATTTTAATGCTTCTACGTGTTTTTGTATTGTTTTATTGTCAAACCGTTTTGCGGGTCCGGTTTGTGCTTGATACGGACCTAATTGTAGCGCCTTTTTAGCAGTCTCTTCAATTAGTGGTTCTAAAATGGTAAAAGGCACTTTGTTATCTACGCAAATTTCAAAAGCAATATGATATAAATGATTCACAAAGTTATTTACAAAAACAGCTGCTAAATGTAATGCTTGTCTTTGTTCAGAATTAATATAGTGTACGTGTTCAGAGATTGCTTTGGCAAGGGTGTCTAACTTATTTAGCTCATCTTCTGTTTCTGCTTCAAGACAAATAGGGACCGATTTAATATTAACCGGGAAAGACTTAGAAAATGTTTGAAGCGGGTAGAACACCCCTTTTTTATGTTTTGAAGCAATGGCCGATAAAGGAGCACTACCCGAAGTGTGCACTACTAAACCGGTATTAGGAGTAATTTGCTCTGTAACTTCTTGTATAGCATCATCAGATACACAAACCACATACAAATCAGCAGGTTTTAATGCATTTAAATCGTTAGTTACCGGAATTCCCAGTTTATTTATAGGGTGCTTTTTTAACGATCGGCTGTATTGTTGAATAACAGTAGCTACACCACTTTGGTGAATTGCCGGCAATAAATGGCTAGCTATATTTCCTGATCCTAAAATTACAACCTTTAACATAGGGGCTAAAATACAGTATTTTTTTTCAACAAAAAGGCTCAAAAACTAAGTATTGTGTACTTTTACCGCTATGAAAAAGCAGTTAAAAAATAAAGAAGCAGTAGCTTTATTAGTGCATACATTTTATAATAAAATTAGAAAAGATTCTGAGTTAGGTCCCATATTTAATGGTATGATAACAGATTGGGATGCGCATTTAAACAAGTTAACAGACTTTTGGTGTAAGCAATTGTTTATTTCTAATTCTTACGATGGTAACCCAATAGAAGTTCATAGAAAAGTTGATGCATTTGCAGAATACCAAATAAACCAAAATCATTTTGGTGTTTGGTTAAACTATTGGGTAGCAACGTTAGATGAACTTTTTGAAGGCGAAGAAGTTTTTATTTTAAAAACCAGAGCGCGAAAAATGGCAAGCTTTATACATATAGATATTTTTAAAAACAGACCGGTAAAATAGAACATACCACTAAATCAGAAAGGCAACTTTTTAAGTTGCCTTTCGTCAAAAAATCAATAACCTAACAAAAACTTAATAATGAGATTTATGCACAGGATACTGTTACCGAGTGGGTGTGCCCACCACCGGCAGTTGAACTTACGGTTATTGATTGATTGCTTTTTAAACTTGTAAAATGAGAAGCAGTGAGCGTAACAGAATGGTCATGCCCAGATGTTCCCTTAATAGAATATGTTTTCTCTACACCGGCATCAACATCATCTTTAGAGATAGTTAACGTATGCCCATGATTACCACTAATTGAGCTTGCGGTTGCTCCGTTAGCTAAGCAATCTCCTTGAGAATTTGGTGGAGGAGGCGTGTTGTTTTCATCATCGTCTGATGAGCTAGAACAGCTAAGTAAAGAATAAGCAGGAATACTCAATAAAAGTAAACCTCCAATTTTCTTTAAAAAACTTTTTCGGTTCATTGCATTTGGTTTTGGTGGTTAATGTTTGTTTGTAATAGTCTCATATATAGTCTGTTAAACAAAAAAATCCTTACAGTGTAACTAATAACATTTTTTTAACTATTCTAAGCAAGTACATGGGTAGGGCTTTCTAAGTAAAATACTGTATTTTTGCACCCTGAAAAACAGCTACAAAGGCACATACTTATGCAAACACTTAAAAATATTTTGTTTTCTACACGTTTAATGGCCATCTTATTTGTAATTTTTGCTACTGCTCTCGCTTTCGGAACTTTTATAGAAAGCTGGTATAGCACAGAGACAGCCAGAATATGGATTTACAATGCGTGGTGGTTTGAAGCCATAATGGGCTTTTTTGTAATAAATTTTATTGGAAACATTAAGCGTTACCAATTACTTAAAAAAGAGAAGTGGCCTATTTTAGTATTACACCTTTCTTGGATACTTATTATTCTTGGTGCCTTTGTTACTCGCTACATTAGTTATGAGGGGATGATGCCTATTCGTGAAGGCAATTCATCTAACTTTTTTCTATCAGATAATACGTATTTAACAGTTTTTGTAGATGGTGAGGTAGATGGGCAATTACAACGAAAATCATTACAAGATAAAATTTTAGTTACTCCGGAAGCTATTAAAAGCAGCCTCCCTTGGAAGTCTGACTTTAAAGGACAGCCATTTACCATTAGTTATGCGGGTTTTATTGATGGTGCAGAAAAAGGGTTGGTTTCTGATAGTAATGGTGAACCATATTTAAAAATAGTAGAATCTAGCGGAGGTTCTCGTCATGATCATTATCTAAAAGATGGCGAAATAGCTAGTATTCATAATGTATTATTTGCCTTAAATAAACCCACAAACGGAGCAATTAACATAAACACTAAAGACAGTTTATATACAATTAGCTCTCCTTTTGAGGGGACTTATTTAAAAATGGCAACACAACAACAAGGAAATGTTGTTAAAGATTCTGTACAGCCTTTGCATTTACGTTCTCTTTACAATTTAGCCGGAATGCAATTTGTAATACCAGATAGCATTGTAATTGGTAAATACGAAGTTGTTCCGGTAGCCAACAAAGAAGAAGCCATACAAGATGCTTTGGTATTAAATATAACTACAAATAATCAGACCAAGCAGGTTAAAGTTTTAGGAGGTAAGGGTACTATTAATGAACCAACAGAGGTAACCATTGGTAACTTAGATTTTAAAATTAACTATGGCTCTATCAGGCACGAACTACCTTTTAGTTTACACTTAAACGATTTTATAGCCGAAAAATATCCCGGAACAGAAAAGGGATACTCTTCATTTATGAGTAAAGTAACGGTACAAGACCCGGACGGTTCTTTTGATTACGATATTTACATGAATCACGTTTTAGATCATAAAGGTTATCGTTTTTTTCAGGCTCAATTTGATCCTGATGAAAAAGGAACTATACTCTCTGTAAATCATGATTTCTGGGGAACATGGATTAGCTATATTGGTTATTTCTTATTGTTTGGCGGATTAATGGCAATTATGTTTGTAGGCGATACCCGTTTTAAAGATTTAAGCAAGATGTTAGAAAAGGTTAGACAAAAAAAGGCAACTTTAACCATTATAGCCTTTTTGTTTACTGTAATAGGATATGGGCAAAGCTCAGATTCTCATAGTCATAACCTATTGCCAACAGCCCAACAAGTAGATTCACTGCTAAAAGTCACAACAGTAAGCAAAGAACATGCTGCAGCCTTTGGAGAGTTGGTTATACAAGATGATGGCGGAAGAATGAAACCCGTTCATACATTTTCATCAGAATTATTAAGAAAACTATACAAGGGCAATGAGTTTAAAGAATTAGATGCCAACCAAGTATTGCTTTCTATGATGCAAAGCCCGGCGCTTTGGTACAACATAGATTTTATTTACATCACAAAAAAGAACGATAGTATTCGGAAAGTAATAGGCGTGCCTACAGATAAAAAATATGTAAAAGCTACCGATTTTTTTACTGAAACCGGAAACTACAAATTAGCGCCTTATTTACAAGAAGCATATGCAACAAATACGCCTAATCAATTTCAAAAAGCTTTTAAAGAGTTTGATTTAAAATTAGGGTTGCTTAACAGAGCATTAAGCGGTGAGATTCTTAAAATATACCCGCTACCTAATCATGAAAACAATAAATGGATTTCCAGAACAGAGTTTAACACAGGGCAATTTCAAGTTTCCGATTCACTTTATGCAAACTTTATCAGAAACTCTATTCCGTTTTATTTAATGACATTGCGTCAGGCAAAAACAACCGGAAATTATACAGAAGCCAATAGATTGTTAGAAGCTTTTAAACAAAATCAAAAAAATTACGGAGCAGAGATTCTTCCATCAGAAACAAAAATCAAAGCAGAAATTTTATACAACGAAATAAATATTTTCGAAAAACTTTTAGTGTACTACATGCTGGTGGGTGTTGCTATGTTTGTGTTTATAGTAATTCAAATTTTTAACAACGCTAAGTTTACAACATACGGAATTAACTTGTGTAAAATAGCACTGTTTATTCTGTTTATTGCACAAACAGCCGGATTAGCATTTAGGTGGTACATTAGTGGTCATGCACCATGGAGTGATGCTTACGAAAGTGTAATTTATGTGGCTTGGGCAACTATGGGAATCGGCCTCCTTTTTGCTAAAAAAAGCGATTTAACTGTGGCCTCTACCGCCTTTGTAACAGCCATCATTTTATGGGGTGCACACATGAACTGGTTAGACCCCTCTATTGCCAATTTACAACCTGTATTAAACAGCTACTGGCTAATGATTCACGTTGCTATAATAGTTGGTAGTTACGGTCCGTTTACGCTTGGGTTTATTTTGGGTATAGTGGCATTGTTGCTCATTATATTTTCTAATAAAAAGAATAAAAGCAAGATGGATCTCCATATTCAAGAGCTTACCATTATTAACGAACTTGCACTAACCGTTGGATTAGTAATGCTTACTATTGGTAACTTTTTAGGTGGTATGTGGGCAAATGAAAGCTGGGGGCGCTATTGGGGCTGGGACCCTAAAGAAACCTGGGCGCTTATAAGTATAATGGTTTATGCTTTTGTACTACATATGCGATTAGTTCCGGGGCTTCGAGGTAAATGGGCTTATAATTTTGCCAGTGTGGTAGCATTTGCAAGCATTATGATGACTTATTTTGGGGTTAATTTCTATTTGGTTGGATTGCACAGTTATGCCAGCGGAGATAAAGTAATAACTCCTTCATTTGTATGGTATTCTGTAGCTTTTGTATTGCTTTTAGGAGTAGTTAGCTACATTAAATTTAAACGTGTTTACCAAATAAAAAAGTAACTAAAACACAGGTAAAAGTAGTTATTCCTACTTTTTACCGATAAATACGTTTGCTTTATACGATAGATTTCGCTTAAATGCTTGTTTAGAGTATTTTAAATGCGAAAATGAAAATTTGGGCAAAAAAGTATTGTTATTACAGCCTCTTTACTGTGGTTGTATTTTTAAGCATGCAACGTGTTTGTTCGCAACAATTGGTTAGCCAAAGTGTAGAACAAACGGTTCCTTTTTATATATCACCTAATTTTGATTTAGACACTTTTACAATTCATGCTGTATCAGATTTAGATACGTATGTGTTTCAGGCTAATATTCCAATAGGCACTTCTTACAAAGATTTTACGCTAGGAGCTGGGTATCTTCACACACCTGATTTTGATGGCGTAAACTTTATGGTTGGTTGCACCACCGGAAAATTTAGAATAAGCCTCATAGCAGGTTATTACGAAACTTTAAACCGTACAGCAACTTATGGTGGAACATCATTTAGCTACCATCATCAAAATGGTGTAATAGGTATAACAGTAGCAGACGTATTTGATGTAGCTATTAAAGATGGTGATGACTCTGTTTTTTATAATTTTGAAGCAATGACGCCTCAAGTTTTTGCTAAACAAAAAGTCTTGGGGTCTGATTTAGAGGTTTTTGCTATTGCAAACATATCATATCAAGATGTAGAATCTTTTAATTACAGAGCAGCTTTAGAATTTACATTGAACTCTCACACAGCCGGAATAGGTTACTCTGAGCGAGATAAATGGATGGCTTATACAACCATTAACCTTGGCAAGTTTCATCTTATAGCTTCTTTTGACGGAAATATTTACGGGGGCATTAAGTTTCAATAATTATCGTATTAAAAATTATTGATTTACAGTGCTTTACATTTCAATTTTCAGGCTTAATATCAAAAAAGATAATACATACAACATAATTAGCTTCATACACAACAAAAAGTAGCTATTTAATGGGTTTCGGCGTAATATTGCTTAATAAAATTAGCTGTAGTAGTACAAAAAATATTGATTTTCATATTGTTATGTAAGAAAATTTTTTTAGATTCGTAATCGAGAACAAACCTTAAAAGAACACTATTATGAAAATTAAAAACGTACTTTACGGCGTTGCCACTGTGGCAGCTGTGGCCGTTTTAATGGCTTTAACGCCAGAGACAGACCAAGTAAAAACAGTGGACCAAACCACTATTAAGAATGAAAAAACAAAACATTTCGCTGTCAGAAAAAGCGACGTTTACAGACCTGGAACTCAAGGAAAGAATAATACATAAAACAAAGCCAATTATAGGCACGTTTCTGATTATTTTATCGGGTATTGTGCTGTATATGGATAAAATCTTTGTTTATCTAGATATTCAGCTTGATAATCTTTACGGATGGAATAATACAGAGACCTTTGTTTGGGTTGTATGTCAATCCTTGTCTCCGTTAATTTTATTAATTGCGGCCTATTTTAGGCCGTATTTGTTTTCTTTTATAGTTCCGGGCTTTGCGTATGCTTTGCAGCTTGCCTATGTGTTTAATCCGGATCTGGTTGTAGAAGATAGCCTTAATTGGGTTTATTTAGTTAGCTCTGTTTCTTTAATTATGGTAACTATCTATGCTGTTAGAAAACGTTCTGATGATTTAGATATGCTTAAAAATATAGAGTATCACAACCTAATAGAAGAGAACAAAAAATTAAAATCTGAATTAGAAAAAATTAAAAAAGCTGCATAGTTTTACATAAAATATTTTGTTTGCATATTATAATACCGCATATTTGCGGTATTATGATTTTATGAGAACCCCTCTTCACATTCTGGCTACGTTCAATCTGGCCGCAATCAATGCTTAAATAGTTATCATTATTTAATCTCATTGTGTATAGTAGTATTTACTTTTAACTTCTTTTATTCTCATAAAATGACAAACAATTTACCATCACTAAAAAAATATTTACAATACTTTAAACAAGCTGTCTCAGGCAAAGAGCAAACTTTTACAGAAGGAAGTATCAGAAAAGCAATTTTTATGCTGTCTGTTCCAATGATTCTAGAAATGCTCATGGAGTCTGTATTTGCTCTTGTAGATATAGCATTTGTTTCGCAAGTAAGTACAAATGCTGTTGCAACTATTGGGCTTACAGAATCTGTAATAACATTAGTTTATGCTATAGCTATTGGGCTAAGTATGGCTGCAACTGCTGTAGTTGCAAGAAGAGTAGGAGAAGAAGATTTGCTTGGTGCCAGACAAGCAGCTGTACAAGCAATTTTCTTAGGAGTTTTAACTGCAACAGTAATTAGCGTAATAGGAGTACTATACCCAAAAGAAATTTTGGGGTTAATGGGCGCAGAAACAGACTTAATAGCCGAAGGCTATGGGTATACCCAAGTTCTCTTAGGAGGTAACGCAACAATTATGCTCCTTTTTTTAATTAATGCCATTTTTAGAGGAGCCGGAGACGCATCGGTTGCCATGTGGGCATTAGTACTGTCAAACGGGCTAAATATAGTTTTAGACCCTATTTTTATTTTTGGTTTAGGCCCGATACCTGCATTTGGAGTTAAAGGGGCAGCTATTGCCACAACTATTGGAAGAGGAACGGCCGTAATTTTCCAGATAGCTATTTTGTTTTATGGATGGAGCAGAATAAAGCTAACTATTTCAGATTTAGTACTTAGAGCTAAAGTAATGCTTAACCTTATTAGAGTTTCTTTAGGTGGTATTGGTCAGTTTTTAATTGGTACCTCAAGCTGGGTATTTTTAATGCGAATAATGGCAGAATTTGGTAGTGAAGTGTTAGCAGGCTATACAATAGCTATCAGAGTTATGATGTTTACTTTAATGCCTTCATGGGGAATGAGTAATGCTGCTGCTACTTTAGTAGGACAAAACTTAGGAGCTAAAAAACCTGATAGAGCCGAAATATCTGTTTGGAAAACAAGTAAATACAATGCATGGTTTATGCTTGGTGTGTCTGTTGTATATTTATTTTTTGCCAACTATATAGTAAGTCTTTTTAGCAATGAACCTGATGTAATAAAATACGGTAGCCTTTGTTTACAAGTAATTGCTGCAGGGTATGTGTTTTACGCTTATGGTATGGTTATTACGCAAGCTTTTAATGGGGCAGGAGATACTAAAACACCTACCTATATAAACTTTATTTGTTTTTGGCTATTTCAATTGCCATTTGCTTATTTAGCAGCATTAAGTTTTGATTTTGGTCCAATTGGAGTCTTTCTGGCAATAACCCTTGCCGAAGTATTAATTGCAGTGATTGGTATTCTCTGGTTTAAAAGAGGTAATTGGAAAACCGTTACTGTTTAAATATTTAATAAATATAACGCTAGTTTTTCTTAATTTTAAAAGGCAAAACAACATACTACATGACAAATAAAAAATATGGATTGCATACCATATGCACTCACACAGGAGAAATAAAAGACGAACAATTTAAAGGTGCAATCTCGCCACTTTATATGGCTACCTCTTACGCATACGAAAATGTTTCTGTAAAACGATATCCAAGATATTTTAATACACCAAACCAAGAAGCTGTATGTAAAAAAATTGCAGCTCTAGAGCACGCAGAAGCAGCCTTGCTTTTTGGTAGTGGAATGGCAGCAGAGAGTACAACGCTATTTACATTTTTAAAAAAAGGAGATCATATTGTTTTACAAAAGTCATTATACGGTGGTACTTTTAATTTGATTAAAGAACAATTTTTAAAATTTGGTATAGAATACTCATTTACAGAAGGACTTAAACCAGAAGATTTTAAAAACAAAATAAAAGAAAACACTAAAGTAATTTATATAGAAACTCCTTCAAACCCATTACTAACTATAACTAACTTAAAAGAAATAGCAAAAATTTCCAGAAAGTACAATTTAGTATCTATAATAGACAACACATTTGCAAGTCCGGTAAACCAAAACCCCATAGATTTCGGAATTGATGTTGTAATACATAGTGCTACTAAATATTTGGGCGGTCATAGCGATATTTTAGCCGGTGCAGTAGCATCATCTCAAGAAAACATTAACAAAATATGGGAAACAGCAAAAAACTTTGGGGGTAGTTTGAGCGATTATACTGTTTGGTTATTAGAGCGTAGCTTAAAAACGTTAGGATTACGAGTAAAAGCCCAAAACAAAAATGCTAAAAAGTTAGCCAAGTACTTATTTAAACACCCTGATATTCATAAGGTTTATTACCCGGGATTAAAAACACACCCTAATTACGAATTAGCAAAGTCGCAAATGAAAGGTTTTGGAGGGATGATGTCTTTTGAGCTTAAAGAAGGATTATCTGCTAATTTGTTTTTGCAAAGTTTAGAGTTAATAAAACCCTCTATGAGCTTAGCAGGCGTAGAGAGCACAATGCTTTCACCTGCTAAAACATCGCATGCTCTGTTGAGTACAGAAGAGCGAGCAAAACAAGGTATTTCAGATACTTTAATTAGGTTTTCTGTTGGTATAGAGAACACAAAAGATTTAATTGAAGATATAGAGCAAGCATTAAAAAAAGTACGTAGCAAACGATTAAAAGAATCGGTATGAAACTAGATATTTTAGCTTTTGGTTCACATCCTGATGATGTAGAATTAGGATGCGGAGCAACGTTAGCAAAAGAAATTTCATTAGGTAAAAAGGTAGGAATAATAGATTTAACCCGAGGAGAGTTAGGAACTCGCGGAACACCCGAAATAAGAGAGCAAGAAGCTAATAAAGCAGCTAAGATTTTAGGAGTTAGTGTTAGAGAAAATCTTGAGTTTGCCGATGGGTTTTTTATAAACGATAAAAAGCATCAACTTCAAATTATAAAAGTTATTAGAAAGTATAAGCCTGAGATAGTAATTTGTAATGCTATAAATGATAGGCATATAGACCACGGAAAAGGAAGTAAACTGGTAAGTGACGCATGTTTTTTAAGTGGTTTAGCGAAAATTGACACCAAAGATGATGAAACGGAGCAATGGCAAGATGCATGGAGGCCTAAAGCTGTTTATCATTATATACAATGGAAAAATATTGAGCCTGATTTTGTGGTAGAAGTGAATAACTTTATAGATAAAAAAATTGAAGCTGTAAAAGCCTATGCCTCTCAGTTTTATGATCCTAACAGTAAAGAGCCCGAGACACCAATTAGTTCTAAGAATTTT
>JBPEWY010000028.1:0-55014 GCA_052032225.1 Flavobacteriaceae bacterium | reverse complement strand
GGCAGCTTTTTTAATAACTATAATTTTCGCCAATAAAAAATGCCATAATCACTCCAAAGTAAATAATAAAAAACACTAACATTAGTAAGCCTAATACTAAGCCAATCCAAGACATTACTTTACCAACACTAACGTTATTGTAGCCAATATACTTACTCGGGTTATCTTTATAAATAGTATTTGCTTTTTGAGCGTAAATTAGTCCAATAATACTAAATATTATACCAAAAGGGCCACAGCAAAAAAGAGTACCAACCAAAGAGCTAATACCCATGGCTAACACTAAATCTGAATATGGTAGTTTTTGCATAGTAATGGTTTATTGAAATTGTTCTAGCTGTCTTTGGTACTCTTCTATATAAGCATCTATACCTCCTAAAGAGATTATGTAAACTACAGCTATTATTAAATTAATGGCAGCTAATATTAGTCCGATGATGGCAATAATTTTTGCAGTTTTTAACTGACTGTAGTTACTGTATAGCTCCGGATTTTGTGCATATAATTTTTCGTCTTTATTTACAAAAAAATAGGCTATCCCAGAAAAAAGCAAACCGCCAATACCAGAAGAGCAGCAACAAGCAATGAAAGAGATAATTCCCAATACTAAAGAGAGGGTTACATTAGGTAGTTTTTGTTGTTCCATGTTTTAGTTATATAGTTTTAAAATGTAATTGGTGAGTATAATGGTTAGGTTAATTACTGCAAGAGTAATTATAATTTTATTAGCGTGTTTTACCGTATAAAATTTGTTAAATGCTAAAAAACCAAAAAGTAATAGCAAAGTGTAAATTGCCGGATACATTGCAAAAGCTGCTCCAAACTCACCTTTAAATAACAGCACAACAGCTCTTTGGATACCACAACCAGGGCAAGCAACTCCAAAAAGTTTTTTATTTAAACAAGGCAGCATGTAAGAATCTGCATTTATAAATAAAGAAAGTGCGGTATGCATGGTTGTATTGGTAGTACAATTTCGTTCGTATAAAAATACAACTATTTTTGTAACACTAAATATTATAAAATGCGGTCTATTTATTTAAACTTACTAAGTATTGTTTTAGGAGTTATTTTGGTTTGGAGTTTTTTAAACAAAGAAGGTTTTTTATATGTGTTTGCAACTGTTATTGGTTTTGTGTTAATTATGTTTGGGTTATACAAAACAACAAAGTTTACACAAGCTAATAAAACTGATACCGACAACAACACAGAAGAAAACTAATTAAAAATGGGTTTTGCAATAGGCGATAAAGTAGAGACTATTGATGATAATTTAACCGGAATTGTTACTAAAATAACAGGAAATGTTATTAGCATAGAAACAGATTTTGGGTTTGAATTAGATTTTAAAGCTCATGAACTGGTTAAAATAGAAAACAACCAATTACTTAAAAAAGTTTCTACGGCAGATGTTAAGCATAAAATTTCGTCCGAAACACAAAACACCAAAAGAAGAGTTGTAAAGAAAAAAGAAAAGAAAGAACCCCCAATGCAAGTAGATTTACATATAGAGAAGCTGGTAAAATCTACAAAAGGAATGACTAACCATGATATTTTAACCTACCAAATAGAAACAGCTAAACGCAAATTAGAGTTTGCCATACAAAATAATATTAAACGTGTTGTATTTATACACGGAGTAGGAGAAGGGGTTTTAAAAATGGAGCTAGAATATTTACTGGGGCGCTACAATGTATCTTTTTATGATGCAGACTTTAAAACCTATGGTTTTGGTGCTACAGAAGTCTATATTTATCAGAACAATTAGTTTTCTACTTGGGTAGTAACCGTACCAAACTCAATTTCGTTTAAATCTGTAATTCGCTCACCTTTACTGTTAATAAAAGTTAGATTGCTTAATGTTATGGTATGATTGTAACTTGTTGTAGTGCCTTCTGCTACAGCTTCTGTAGAAACGTTTACAATACCGTCTTTAGCCGACACTTCTTCAACCACAACAGGATTTACCGGAGGGATATCGTCACAAAAATAATCTTTAGTAACAGTGTTGTTAAACACTCTGTACACTAAGGTAGTGCTAGAACCTATTGTTGCGGTACGAGGTTCGTTTTCAGGTGTTTCTTCGTTTTCTATGAGTCCGCTTTGTAGGGTAAGTACAAGTGCTTCTTCTGTATTAATTTTAAAAAACACCTTCGTTTCTGTAGTTACTTCACTACACGTTTCTACAGAAGCGTTAGAGAAATCTATAGTCTCTATTTGCAAGTCGCCATCATCACAAGAAAAAATCAAAAAAAGTGCTAAAAAGAATACAATTTGTTTCATAACTATACTTGCATTGTATGGCAAATGTAATAGAATACAGGTTTATTAAGAAGTATAACAATATTATTTTTTAAAGTTTTATTTTTGCGCTTATGAGAAAAGTGTACTTAGATAGCGCAGCTACCACTCAGGTTAGAGAAGAGGTAATAGCATCAATGCAAAAAGCATTACAAGAACATTACGGAAATCCTTCTTCTACACATAGTTTTGGCCGTTCGTGCAGAAGTATGATAGAGCGCGCCAGAAAAACAATTGCAAAACAGTTAAATGCTCATCCTTCTGAAATAATATTTACTTCTGGAGGAACCGAAGCAGATAACATGATTTTGCGGTGTGCTGTTAGAGATTTGGGAATACAGACCATTATTACGTCTAAAATAGAGCATCATGCAGTGTTACATACTGTAGAGCAATTGGCGGTAGAATATAATGTTACAGTACACTATGTAGATTTAGACGAAAAAGGTTTTGTTAAGATTTCTCATTTAGAGCAATTATTAACACAAGACCCTTCAAAAAAATTGGTGAGTTTAATGCATGTTAATAACGAAATTGGTAACATGCTTGATATAGATACAGTAGCCAATTTGTGCAAAGAAAACAATGCATATTTTCATTCAGATACGGTACAATCTATTGGGCACTTTGAGTGGGATGTGCAAAAAACAAAAGTAGATTTTATGGCTGCTGCTGCCCATAAATTTCATGGGCCTAAAGGTGTTGGTTTTGCATACATTAGAAAAGATTCCGGTTTAAAACCACTTATTTTTGGGGGTGGACAAGAAAGAGGATTTAGAGCTGGTACAGAAAGCTCACATAATATTGTTGGTTTAGAAACAGCTTTTGTAGAAGCTTACAAAAATTTAGACCAAGAAAAAGCCTATGTAACCAATTTAAAACAGTACTTTATTAATAAACTTACAGAAGCAATACCGGAAGCTAAGTTTAATGGTGGGTGTGCAGATTTAAACCGTAGTACCTACACCTTAGTTAATGTAAGTTTACCATTTACTGCAGAAAAGGCACAATTATTACTCTTTAACTTAGATTTAAAAGGGATTGCATGCTCTAAAGGAAGTGCTTGCCAATCTGGAAGCAATATGGGCTCTCATGTTTTAAGAGAAATCCTTACTGAAGAAGAATTACAATACCCGTCGCTACGTTTTTCTTTCTCTAAATATAATACTAAAGAAGAGTTAGATTACGTAGTACAAGTACTAAAAGAACTTTTAAATAGTTAATTTTTATCGTAAGGAAATTTTCTAGCAGCTTGTTTCATCATACTTTCTATGATGGCTTGTGTGTTTTTACCAGATTTTCGGGTAATGGTTTTTTCGTATTTCCAGAGTAATTTGCCGGTTGCGCCATCACTTATTTTAATGGCAATTCGGCCGTAATCAGACTTTCCAGTTAAATAATCAATTAAATTAAAATTATCAGAGACACCTTTAGAAATTAAGGCGTTAAGAGTTAAGTTTCCGCTAATTACTGCATCTACACCTAAAATTTCGGCAAGCTCTTGGGTAGTATAAACATCTATGTTTTGGTATGTAATATTGTTTTTTTGCAAGCTGGCATTGGTGGCTGCTATATCTTGAAAACTAACCGATAGCTTTTTTCTTTTTTTTCTTTTTAAAAAATAAGTTTCTAAAGCATTTTGTACTGCATAACCTTCTGTTTCTTCAAGTTCTTTTAATTGGTTTTCAGAAATGGCTTCGTCAGAAAGATGCAGTGTTGCTAAAAAAGGTATAATTGCTATGGTTTTATGATTTTTGCTAAGAGATTTAAAAGCAGCACTTTCGTAAATTGTTTTTTGGGCTAAGCAAAAAGAATTAACACTGAGTAAAAGTATAAGTACGTATAATTTTTTCATTACAACTGCATATTCAATTTCACATTAAACACTCTACCGGTCATAAAATTTGGTATTCCAAACTGCTGTTTACTATACACATCTCTAACCCATGTGTTAGTAATTGCATTTTGGACGTCAAAAATATTGAATATTTCGAACCCAACACTCAGTTCTTTAAATTTATGTAGCCAATGCCCTTTTTTAAATTGATTGTTATAATCTGTTAGCACATACCAAATACCTAAATCAGCTCTTTTGTAATCGCGCAATCTGTTTTGAAACAAGTACGGATTAGCATAGCTGGGAGACCCCCCCGGCAAGCCGGTATTATACACCATATTTAAATACATTTTTAGTTGAGGTATGTTGGGTACGTAATCCTGGAATAAGAGAGCAAATTTTAAACGTTGATCTGTTGGTCTGGCAATATACCCTCTATTATTTAAATTCTCTTGAGTTTTAAGATACCCAAAACTAAACCAAGATTCTGTACCCGGAACAAAAGCTCCGTGCAAGCGTAAATCTAATCCGTAAGCATAAGCTGTTGCGTTGTTGTTTGCTCTATACCTAACCCTCACATTTTCTACTGTGTAGGTGTTTACATTGTTTAGTTTTTTGTAATAGGCTTCAGATATGAGCTTAAAAGGACTTTTCCAGAGCGTGAAGCTATATTCGTGTCCGGCTACAAAATGTATGGATTCTTGAGCCTTAACATCCGGTACTACATTACCGGTACTGTCTCTGAGCTCTCTGTAAAAAGGCGGTTGATGATACCACCCACCGGAAAGTTTAAAAACCATGTCTGTTTCCCAGTTAGGCTTAAAAGAAATTTGAGCTCTCGGACTTATAGTAAAATCTGATGAAGATTGATTGTTTTGTGCAGATACATTCCAAAAATGAGTTCTGGTACCAAGATTTACGTAAAGTTTTTGATTGTTAAAATCCAACCTTTTAGACCATTGTGTAAAACCAGATACTCTGTTTATAGTTGTATTGTTTTTTGCTCTAATATTTTGGTAAGGAGTTAGCGGAGCAACAAAGGGTTGGTAGGGTTGGTTGTTATTAAATTCTGCTAATGGCGGCCTAATAGAAAATCCTGTAGAATCAATAACTTCCCATTCAACAATTCTATCATTTATTGCTTCGTGCGTAAATGTTGCTCCCCATTCTATTTGATTGTTATTTACTTGATAGTTCCCTTTATGAGTGATATTAAAAATTGATGCGTTTACTGTATTACGACCATGATTTAATTGAGAGCCAATTCCTTGAGAAAATGTAACCTGACCCAAATCATCCGAGCTAAAATCTGTATTAATATCGGCTAATTCATATTGGGCCAGCAAATCAAAATACTCTCTTTCTGTAGTTACATATCCTGATGCTATTAGTTTTAATGTAAGGTTTTTATTAGCAAAATAGGTTGCTTTAAAAGCGCCTAAAGCAGTTTTATAAGCATCGTCTTCTTTACCTTGATAATTAATAATTAATGCAACAGGATTTAATAACGATCCAAAATTGGTTTGCCTTGTTAATGGTTTGTATTTATATCGATTTATAGATGCTGTGCCCAGAAAATTAAATTCTAATTGGCTTGAGGCTCTATAAGTTGTATAAGATTGAAAATCTGCAAAAAGCGGATTAAAGTCTGTTTGTGTTTCTTTACTGTTTACTAATAAACTATTATCTCTGTACCTAATTCCGTTTATGCTTAACCATTTTCCGTTTTTATTCTTTGTTGCCAATGTAGCGCTCGCACCAAGCAAATTGGCAGTTATTTGTGTGTAGTTAACATCAGGAATTTTATAGGTAATATCTAAAACAGACGATAGTTTGTCGCCGTACTTAGCTTGAAATCCACCGGCAGAAAAATATATATTCTGAACCATATTAGAGTTAACAAAACTTAACCCTTCTTGTTGTCCGGAGCGAATTAAAAACGGACGGTAAACTTCTATTTCGTTAACATAAACAAGGTTTTCATCGTAATTACCACCTCTAACATTATATTGTGTGCTAAGCTCATTATTATTACTAACTCCGGGTAGTGTAAGCAGTATGTTTTCTACACCTGCATTCGCACCCGGAATTTTTCTTAATTGCTGGGGTGTAATATGAGTAACACCTTGAAGTAGTTTATTTTGATTTGCTACAAGTGTTATCTCTGAAATTTGTGCAATTTGTGTTTTTAGTACCGGATTAAACTCAAAATCTGCACCGTCTTTTAAAGTAATTGTTAGGGTAATGTTTTTGTATGAAACATGACTAAAAACTACTTGTATACTTTTGTTTGCAGGTAAGTTTATACTATAAAACCCGTTAATGTTGCTTACAGTGCCATTACCGGCAGATGTGCTAATATTTACATTACTTAGCGGTTGGTTATTTTCGTTTAATACTACACCTTTAAGCGTAGCATTTTGAGCTTGTACACTTAACAAAGAGGCGCAAAAAACAATAAGAAAAAGAAAATAACGCATTAAGTGTTTTTATTTTTTATAAAAAACGCAAGAGTAGGTAGTTGTGTTGCCCACATTATCTGAAACAACTACTCTAAGATTATATTTTGTGTTTTTAAATGTTTTATCATTAAAATTATACTTTAAAGTTGCTGTTTTAGGATCGTACTCCATTAAAATCCATTCTCCATTCAGGTAAGCATTATAAGTAGCAATTCCGCTTAAATCGTCTTTAATTTTAAGAGTTAAGTAATTGTAGTTAGATAACCATTTATTAGGCTTAAAGTTCTTAGGTCTAATTGTAGGTGCAATAGTATCTGTACTAAGAGTAAACTTACCCAAGGTTTTAGTACGGGCGCTAAAGGTGTTGTTTCTTTTGTATGTTTTTAAAAATACAGGTTCATTTTTATTATTTAAATACGCTATAAACATTTTTTCGCGCTCTTTAGAGCTGTATTTGGCTACGTTAAAAGTAATAGTAAAATTTCTGTGAACAGGAACTTTATTGTTATGAACAATAATTGTATCTGAATTAGATAATAGTTGTAAGTTTTGGTTTTTATAAAATGTTCCGGCCGGAAAATACACGGTTGCAATACCTAAATTATAACTATTGGGTTGGTTAGAAATCAAGTAGGTGTTTGCAGGTTCGGGTTTAGGTGTAGTTAACACCTCTTGCGCTTTACCTTCAACAGGAATATTAATAGTGGTTTGATTGCCATAAATATCTTTAACTAAAAGCTTTATGTTGTAAAATTGCCCGGGGTTAACAGTAAGTAATCCGTTTCCGTTTTTAGTATTGTACACACTTAATTTACTGTGAGGCTGTTTAAAACAGTATTGTATTCGTCTTTTATCTTCTATGTAATGTTCGTAATCTATAAGGGTATTAATATATCGTGTTTCGGTAAAAGAAAACGAATCAAAATTATATGAAAAATGAGGCGTACCATTAACAAGCATTTGTACTTGGTAAACTCCATTTTTGTTGTATGCCAAATCTTGCCTGTCGTAGGTGTTAATTCCAAATCCAATTGTACCCAAAGCAGTTACTTTACCAGCCTCTAAGCTACCTGAAGGAGTTCTGTTAAGAGGTATCCTAACTTTTTTGGCAGATTGGTTAACTTGTGAATTTTCTCCAACAGGATAAGCGTATAGCTCTTGTACCATTGGACTTTGGGTGTCTTTAACATCAAAACCAAAAAACAAAGGATTAATAGGTTTTTGTGTTGCAGTATTTCTAATTTCAAAATGCAAATGCGGCCCGCCAGACCCTCCGGTGTTACCACTGTAAGCAATAACATCACCTTTGTTAACTTTTAGTTGAGTTTCATCAGGAAATAACTCAATTTCAAACGTTTCTTGCTCGTATTGCTTTTGTTTTATGTAGGCTTCTATTTCTGGAGAAAATTTTTGTAAATGCGCATAAACAGAGGTGTAGCCATTAGGATGCGCCACATAAATAGCTTTACCGTAACCCCATATAGAAACTTTAATACGGGTAACAACACCATCGGCAATTGCATATACCGGAAGCCCTTCTCTTTGTTGAGTTTTTATATCTATTCCTGAATGAAAGTGATTAGAACGTAACTCTCCAAAAGTTCCCGATAAAATTAACGGAATATCTAAAGGTGATCTAAAATAGTTTTCCGGATAATTATATTGAGCAATACAGGTAAAGTAGCTACTAACAAAAAAGCAAAGCAAGAAGAGTGTTCTCATAGTAATAGGCTTCGAGGCTAATGTATAAAATTTAAAACAATCTTATAAAAAACAAATACATAAAACAAGCGAGTTTTATAGGTAAGAATATTTTAACAAAAAATATTGCGAACTATGCTAAGGTATGTTACCTTTGTAAGTAACATGTATTGATTTTGCAATATGAGCGATATCTCTGAAATTGTGGATGTTCTAGAAAATCGTATTAGCAAATTGCTTCATAAATTAGAATTATACAAGCAAGCTAATGGTAAATTACAAGAGCAAGTAGCAACTTTAGAGAACCAGAAAGTGCAACTTGAACATGAAGTTGCAGACTGGAAAGAAAAATACGAATCGCTTAAGTTGGCAAGCTCAATACTTGGCAGTAATGAGAAAAAAGAAGCTAAGCTAAAGATAAATGCTTTAATTCGGGAATTAGACGAATGTATATCGCAATTAGCCGAATAGCTGTTAAATACATATGGATAACAAGCTTAAAATTAAACTTACTATTGCAGACAGAGTATATCCGTTAACCATTAACCCCAGTCAAGAAGAGGGGCTTCGGAAAGCTGCAAAAAAAATAGAAGGTTTAATTAAGCAATTTGAGCAAAGTTATGCGGTACGAGATAAACAAGATGTATTGGCTATGTGTGCATTGCAATTTGCGTCTCAGTTAGAGCAAAAAAACATAGATATAGATAATGATGTAGCTCAAGCTAAACAACGTCTTGAAACCTTAAATAAGCTTTTATCTGAGCATCTTAGCTAACGTTCTTTAAATACAATATTTATTACTGCCTACATTGGTGTTTTATTTTGACAAACTCAACACTATTACAATTAAAAAAGGTGAGTTCGTGTTGTAAAAGCATGCCGTCTTAGTCACGGATCCTTGATCAGCATGGTAGCCTTAAACCTGTCAGAAGGAGTTTGTACAAAACTTCAAACCAATGTAGGCTTTTTTTATGACTAAAATAATATTGATACGATGGATGCAACAACACTTATTATTACAGGAGTAGTTGGTTTGGTTTTAGGATTTTTAGTAGCAAAACTAGTAGAAAAGAGCAAGGCGTCTAAACTAATTGCTAATGCAAAAAAAGAGGCTGCTTCTATACTTAAACAAGCAGAAGCAGAAGGAGAAAATATTAAAAAAGACAAGATTTTTCAGGCTAAAGAAAAATTTTTAGAGCTTAAAGCAGAGCACGAAAAAGTAATTCTCTCTAAAGAAAAGAAAATTGGTGAAATAGAGAAAAGAGCCAGAGATAAAGAATCTCAAATCTCTAATGAGCTTGCTAAACAAAAAAAGCTAAATAGCGAGGTAGAAGCTAAAATTAAAGACTACGATTACAGGCTTGATTATTTAGAAAAAAGACAAGCTGAATTAGATAAGCTTCACAAAAACCAAATTGAACAATTAGAGGTTATATCGGGCCTATCAGCAGAAGATGCAAAGGCGCAACTAATAGAATCGCTTAAAGCAGATGCTAAAAGTGATGCGATGACCTATATTCAAAAAACATTAGAAGAGGCTAAACTAACTGCACAGCAGGAAGCCAAAAAAATTGTAGTTAACACCATTCAACGTATAGGTACAGAAGAAGCAATAGAAAATTGTGTTTCTGTATTTAACTTAGAATCTGATGATGTTAAAGGAAGAATAATTGGTAGAGAAGGACGTAATATTAGAGCTTTAGAGGCTGCTACCGGAGTAGAAATTATTGTAGATGATACTCCGGAGGCAATTATACTTTCTTGCTTTGATTCAGTTAGAAGAGAAATAGCAAGATTATCACTTCACAGATTAGTAACAGACGGAAGAATACATCCTGCCAGAATAGAAGAGGTGGTACAAAAAGTTACTAAGCAAATTGAAGAAGAAATTATTGAAGTTGGAAAACGAACTGTAATAGATTTAGGAATTCATGGCTTACACCCCGAGCTTATTAAAGCTGTGGGTAGAATGAAGTACCGCTCTTCGTACGGACAAAACTTATTGCAACACTCAAGAGAAGTGGCTAAACTTTGCGGAGTAATGGCTGCAGAGCTTGGATTAAATCCTAAACTAGCTAAAAGAGCAGGGTTGCTACATGATATAGGAAAAGTTCCGGATACAGAAACCGAAGTGCCTCATGCTATCTTAGGAATGGAATGGGCAGAAAAATATGGAGAGAAACCGGAAGTTTGCAATGCAATTGGTGCTCACCATGATGAGATAGAAATGAAAACTTTATTAGCGCCTATTGTTCAGGTTTGTGACGCTATTAGTGGTGCTCGTCCGGGCGCAAGAAGACAGGTGTTAGACTCTTACATTCAACGCTTAAAAGATTTAGAAGATATTGCTTTTGGGTTTACAGGAGTTAAGAAAGCTTATGCAATACAAGCCGGAAGAGAGCTTAGAGTTATTGTAGAGAGTGAGAAAGTAAGTGATGATAAGGCAGCTGAACTATCATTTGAAATTTCTCAAAAAATCCAAACAGACATGACCTATCCCGGTCAGGTAAAAGTTACAGTAATTAGAGAAACAAGAGCTGTAAATGTTGCTAAATAGACTATAAAAATAAGGACAAAAAAACCGGCAATTTTGCCGGTTTTTTTATTTAATAAATTCTATAAATTTTTAAGTTTTTTGAGTTTAGCTTTCCAAATGCCTAATGACTCTTTGTGGCGCTCAATATTTTTCATTACTTCTTGCACCACCGGATTACTTTCGTCTGCATTAATAAACTCTAAATTATTTTCTAACTGTCGTATTTCGTTTTTAACTTCATCAATCTTACGTTTAATAAAAATACGCTCATTATCTATTAAACGCTCATCTTCTGCATTAGATAATTGCTCTATTCTGTTGCCGTATTTTAAAAGCTCTGCCTCTTGTTTGCTTAAATTCATTTTTTTGCACAGAGCATCAATAATTTTATAGAACTTGGCATCTATACTTCGTTTATTGTAGGGCACTTTACCAAAGGTTCCCCACTCTTCAATAAAGCCTTTAACAGTTTCTAGATTTTTATCTTTATCATCAGAAAGTTCATAGCTTTTAAGGTTGTCTAAGAAAGCTTTTTTCTTTTCAAAAGCTTCATATTCTTCTTTATTAGCTTCTTTCTTTTGAGCATGATACCTGTCAAAATAATGATTACAAGCTGCCTTAAAATCATTCCAAATTTTATCGGAATATTTTCTCGGAACGTGGCCAATATTTTTCCAATCGGCTTGTATTTTTTTCATTATTGGGGTAGTTTCTTCCCAATCTTCACTGTCTTTAAGAGACTCGGCTATTTTAACCAATTCTAACTTTTTCTCTAAATTTTCTTGTTGTGCTTTTTTAAGGCTTTTATAAAAAGCATTTTTGTTTCGGTTAAAAGCTCTTACAGCCTCTTTAAAAGCAGCCCATGTTTCTTCGTTTACATGTTTTGGAACTCTTCCGGCTTTAAAGAAAGCTTCTCTAAGCTCTTCTATATCTTTAATTTGTTGTTGCCAACCATTATGATTGTTAGCCGGATTGGCTGTAATTTCTTGAATTTTTTGAATGATTTCTTGTTTCTTCTCTAAGTTTGCTTCATAAACTTTATCTAAGTTTTTAAAGTACTCTTGCCTTTTTTTATGAAGCTCTTTTGTTATAGCGCTAAACCTATTCCAAACATCTTCGCGATGCTCTCTATCTACAGGGCCAATATCTTCTTTCCAGATTTTATGAAGCATTTGTAACTCTCTAAATGCTTTCATAACATCTTCTTCATCTAAAAGCGCTTTAGCTCTTTCAATAAGTTTTTCTTTTTCTTCTAAATTTCGTTTAAAATCTAAATCTCTTAAATCTCTGTTTAGATCTAAAAAGTCATAAAAACGCTCTACATGATGGTGGTAGGTTCTCCAAACATCGTTGTAATTTACTCTTGGAATTGGACCCGCATTACGCCACCTATCTTGTATTTCTTTAAAGTGCTTATAAGTGGTATTTATATTTTCTTCTACGTTAATAAGCCCTTTAAGCTCTTCTATTATTTCTAAACGTTTAGCAAGATTTGCTTTTAAGGTTTGCTCTAAGTTTTTATAGTACTGGTGACGTTTTTCTTTATATTCTTTATAAATTTTGTTGAATCTGGTTTTTAATGGAGAAGAAAAGTGAAAATCTATTTCGTTGCCACCTTCATTTATAAACTCTTCTTTTTTCTCTTCCAGTAACTCTTGAAACTTTAAGTCGAACTCATATTTAATGGTGTCAACGTGGTTTTTTATAGCTTGAACCTTTTGAGTTTTTAATAAATGTTCGAGCTCTTGAATAAGCTCGTCCATATTCATAGCATGATAATCCGGCATAGGTATTTCGTGCCGTTTATGATTTTCTTCATCTTCGGCATCTTCAGCATTAGAAGAGTCTATCTCATTTTGCACATCGTCCCCTTTGTTTTCTGAAGCATCTTCTGTTGAGTCTGGCATTGGGGTTTTGCTGGTTTCTTCTTGAGTACTATTTACTGCTTCTTCTTGTCCTTCTGCCTCTGGCAGGTTATCATTTTTTTCTTCTAACATCTATACAATGTTTAAGGTTCACTGTTTCAATGGGAAAGATACTAACAACTGATTAAATGGCAAAACTTTTTGAATAGTTGGCCTGGATAGGGCTAAGAAAATTTAGCTATTCCAGATTTCCCAGGCTTTTTCTGCTTGATTTATTAGCATAGCTAAACCATTTACTGTTGTAGCTCCTTTTAACTTTCCTTCTTTTAAAAAAGCAGTTTCTTCCGGATTATAAATTAAATCAAAAAGTAAATGATCTGAAGATATAAACTGATATGGAATATTGGGTTTTTTTAAAATATCAGGATAAGTACCTAGAGGTGTGCAGTTAATTATTACGGTATTTTGCTCTATAATTTGTTTGGTAAGTTGTTGATAGTTAATACAATTAGATTTTCTTGTACGACTTACCTGAGTGAAGTTTATATTGTTTTGCTGTAACGCATAACAAATTGCTTTAGCAGCACCACCGGTTCCTAAAACCAATGCGTTTTTATGAGATGGTTTTAAATAAGATTCAATTGCTTTATAAAATCCGTATGAATCTGTATTAAAACCTTTTAACCCTTTGTTTGTAATTTTAATAGTATTTACAGCACCTATTTTAGCTGCTTGCTCATCTAAATCATCTAAAAAAGGAATTACAGCTTCTTTATACGGTATGGTTACATTTAAGCCTTGTAAATTGGGATTTTCTGATAAGATTTGTTGAAAATGAGCAATAGCATCAATATCAAAATTTACATATTGGTGGTCTTGTAAATTTAGCTCTTTAAACTTATTGGTAAAATAGCCTTTAGAGAAAGAATAATCTATATTTTTACCAATAAGGCCAAATAGTTTAACCGACTTTTTTTGTTCGTTTTCCATACCAGTCTAAAGCCAAAACTATTAAAATTCCAACAACAATAAACAACACCGCCCACCAAGTTTCTTGATTAGATACATCTGGCCAATAGCGCTGGTAGTTTTGAATGATTTTATTGCCGTTAGAGTCTAAAATAAAACTACCATCTTGTGCTGTTTTATAAATTGTTTTTTTCCAGGGCCATACCACGCCTAAAGACCCCGAAATAAAACCTATTATTAGGGCAGTTGTAATATTTTTAAAATGCTTTAGAACGTAATTTAGCAAATGCGATAGGGTTACTAACCCAGTGGCAGAACCCAAGGTAAATACAGCAAGAATTTTTAATTTTTCTATACGATCCGGATCTTTAATAAAATCAAAATCACCACTAAAAACATCAGCGAATGTATCATATAGAGCATTTACAGAATCAACTAAAAGCAATACGTAATTACCTAAAAGTATAAGAATAAAAGAACCGGATAAACCGGGGAGCGTCATTCCGGAAACACTTATAATTCCACAGAAAAAAACAAAAATTAGGTTGTTGTTTTCTTTTGCCGGATTTAAAAAACTTATAGAAATTCCTACTACAATGCCTGTAATAAGTGCAATAATTGTTTTTTTATTCCAATGGTTAAAGTCTTTTGCTATGTAGTAAATAGATCCTAATATCATTCCAAAAAAAGCGGCCCAAACAAAAAGCTCTTTCTTTTGAATGAAATAGTCTAAAATTTTAGAAACGCTAAAATAGCTAATTAGCATTCCGAGTATTAAAAGACCTAAAAAACGAGCATTTGTATATTGAAAAAAGCTTTTAAACCTGCCATTTATTAAAAGTTTAAATGCTTTTAAATTTATTTTTTGAAGTGAATAAATAAATTCTTCGTAAAAGCCGGCAACAAAAGCAACAATTCCGCCAGAAACTCCGGGAACTTTGTTAGCTGCACCCATAGCTAACCCCTTTATAATTAAGAAGATTTTATCCTGAAACGTCCTGTCACTATTCATTACCTTCTTTTTTTTGTGCTAGTTTTTCTAAAATAACAATTGTTAAAAAACCAACAAGAGCCAACACAATAGCACTTAGTAATTGGCTGTCTCCTTGAAATTGAAACGGAGAAATACTTTCTTCTTTTAGCACTATTTCTTTGCCGGCAATAATTTTAGTTTCTAATACCTTTTTCCAAGGCCATATTTTGTTAAGTGAGCCTAAAATAAAACCTGTGAGTAGTGCTAAGGTGGTGTTTGGGAAATTATTAAATAACCACTTTAACACTCTAGAAAAACTTAGTAAACCAAAAACAGCACCTCCGGCTAAAATTGATAAGGTTTTAAAATCAAAATCATGAGTAGCGTCAGACACCACTTTGTAAGCGCCTAAAAGTACAAGTATAAATGCTCCGGAAATACCGGGTAAAATCATTGCACAAATTGCCAGTGCGCCACATAGAAAAAGAAAATAAGGGCTGCTATTGGTTGCTAAAGGAGGTAGTGTAGTTATGTAATAGGCTATAAAAGCGCCTACAATTAATGCAGCAACAAGTGTAAAATTCCATTTTTTTATTTGCTTTCCAACAAAGAGTATACTTGCTAACACCAATCCAAAGAAAAAGGCCCAAAGTAATATTGGATGATTTTCTAACAACCATTTTACTAAGCGCATTAGCGTGAAAAAGCTTATTAAAATACCACTTAAAAGTGTTGCAAGAAAATTACCGTTTATGTGTTTCCAGGCTGCTAGAATGCCATGGTTTCGCAATATTTTTAGTGCTTGTAAATTAATATTGTTTATAGAAAGTATTAGCTCTTGGTATATGCCAGATATGAAGGCAATTGTACCACCAGATACCCCAGGGACCACATCGGCAGCACCCATGGCGATACCTTTAAGCAAAACAATAAAGTAATCTAATAGCGTTCTGTTTGCCATACTTTTTGTTAAAAACAGCCACAAAAGTAGGCAAATTTAAGCTGAAGTATTTTTAAAATCTGTTATAATATTCTTAATTGAAGGTCTGGTGTAAATTGTTGGAAATTTATTTTTTAAAATTTGATGCTTTGTAAAGTTAGTACGTAGGGCATTTTTTAAGTGAAATTTTCCTTTTAAAGCATCAGACATTAAATAGTAAACACCAGCCAATCTGTACTCTATATCTGCATTTTCCGGGTAAAATTCTATAGCTTGTAATAGTGTATGAACGGCATCTTTGTATTCTCCCAGTTTAACTAATATATCTGCCCAAGAAATCCAAGTGTCTAACTCATAATTACCAAGTTCTACAGCCTTTTGGTATGCTATATCTGCTTCTTCGTAAAAATGTAGTTTTTTGTTTATTTCTGCACTTCGTTTCCAGTAAAGCACATTTTCTGTATCTATACTAATGGCTTTGTTAATGTAGTAAAGGGCTTTTTGATAATTTTCTTGACGATAGTAAAAATCTGTAATGGCTGTCCATCCTTTATCTAATAAAGGATCTTCATGAACTGTTTTGTAGTAGTATTTTTTAGCTAAATCAAAGTTGCCTAATTTTTCGTGGCATTTACCAATTCTTAAATAAGCAAATGATGTAGGATCGTCTAGAGAAAGAGTTATTTCGTAATTTTCTATAGCCTCATTATACCTGCCTAATCGCTCTAAAACTTTTCCTTTTTCTAAATACGCACCTATAAATGTATCATCAGAAATAATGGCAAAATCAAAAGCAGTAAGTGCCTCTTTAAACATTTTTTTTGTAAAGTATTGTTTGCCTAATTGATGCCAAGCAACCTCACAATACGGATTGCTGTCTATATAAATGTTTAAATAATCTATAGCACCATCATTATCTTCAAGAAAATCAAAACAATAAATAACATTATAAAGTGCGGTGTAATCTTCTTTGTCTATTTCTAAACACTTCATAAAGTATTCTTTAGCCGACTCATAATCTTCTAAAAACAAATACTCCATACCAATTAAGGTATAAACATCTGCCGGATCTTCAGAAACGGCTAATGCCAATTTTAAAAACTCAATAGCATCTAAATGTTGGTCTTGTTTAGAAAGAATGTTGGCTCGTTGAATGTAAATTTCTTCGTTAGAGGCTTCTATTTCTTGTAGTTGATCAAGAAGCTCATCGGCTTGGTCAAATTTATTCTCAAAAACAAGAATTTCAACCCTTAGCAATCTAAGCTCTATTGAGGTTGGATGCTGACTTAACCCTATGTTTAAGGCTTTTTTAGCCAACGATATTTTTCCGATGTTTAAGTAATGGTGAATTATTTGCTCAAAATCTTCTGCATCAAAAAAATACACATCGTTTGTTTTGAGCATTGATTCAAATTTTGAAAGGGGTAAATTGTTGTCTGCACCAGAGTTAAGAAGCATAGGCAATCGGTTAGATTTCTATGTAATTAAAATTAAAATTTGATTAGATACCTTCGGGGTAAATCTCTTATTGTTATTAACAAATTAGTTAACAGGTTTAGTATACACTTCGTCTAAAGTTTCTAACAAGATGTTACAGCCTTTTAAAATTTCTTCTTCAGAAATGGTTAAAGGAGGAGTAATTCGTATTGCTTTCGGTTCAAATAAAAGCCAAAATAAAATGAGTCCTTTTTCTTGACAGCGCAAAATAACCTTGTTTACTAATTCTGCATTGTCTAACATTACGGCAAGCATTAAACCTTTACCTCTAATTTCTTTAATTAGAGGGTGTTTTAAGTGAGTTCTGAATAGTTTTTCTTTTTTTAAAGTATCTTTTATTAATGAGGTAGTTAATAGTTCTTTTAGAGTTTGTAAAGCTGCAGCTGCAATAACAGGATGCCCGCCAAATGTGGTTATATGACCCAATTTAGGGTTGTTTTTTAATAAAGCCATAAGCTCTTGCGATGCTGTAAAAGCACCAATTGGCATACCACCACCCATGCCTTTACCCATAACCAAAATATCGGGGGTTACGTTATAGTTCATAAAACCAAAAAGCTTACCGGTTCTACCAAATCCGGGTTGTATTTCGTCTAAAATCAATAGCGCACCAACTTCTTGGCAACGTTGTTTAACTTTTGCCAAATAATTGTTTTGGGGCTCAATAAAACCTGCACCTCCTTGGATAGTTTCTAAAATTACTGCTGCTGTTTTGTGGGTTATTTTGCTTAAATGAGCTTCCTTATTAAATTCTATAAAGGAAACGCCGGGTAGTAGTGGTCTGAAAGGTTGTTTGCGTTCTTCAAAACCCATAACGCTCATAGAACCCATTGTATTACCATGGTAAGCTTTTTTTGCAGCAATTATTTGATGTCTGCCTGTAGCTCTCTTAGCTAATTTTAAAGCGCCTTCTATGGCTTCTGTGCCTGAGTTAACCAGATAGGTGGTTTTTAACGAGGCCGGTAAATTTTCAGCCAAAAGTTTTGTGAGTTCTACTGCTGGTTTTTGCACATATTCTCCGTACACCATTACATGCATATATTGCTGAGCCTGTTGGTGTATGGCTTCTACAATTTTAGGGTGCGAATGGCCTAAAGTACATGCAGACACACCTGCAACAAAATCAAGATATTCTTTTCCGGTATTATCATATATAAAGCTTCCTTTGGCATGTGAAACTTGCATTGCTAAAGGATGCGGTGTAGTTTGCGCTTGGTATGTAAAGAAATCTTCTTTCAACTTTTAATTACCGGTTTTACTATCTTTCTTTTTTAAAGGTTTTTTGGTAAGGGTAGCCTTGTTATTTAACTTTTGAGGTGGCTTGTTTTTGGTTGGAGTATTGTTATTGCTTGGTTTGTTTATATGATTTTTTTGATGTTCTAATTCTTCGGTTTCTATGTCTATTGGGTTGTCTATTCCTCTAATTTTAACCAGTTTAATATTGTTATCATCTTCATCAAAAATATCTTCTTTACTTTTTATTTGCTCATCGCCTCGCCAAATAAATCCTCTTAACTTTCTGGCATTTTCAGGAAAATCTTCTTCAGGCAAAATTTCTCCATCAACATTAGTAATGAAATTAATTTTTACTATTTGGTTGTCAGAGAGTGTCATTTTAATGGCACTGCACTTACTTTTATTTATACCAACAAGGTTATTTTCATCATTATACATGTAATAAATAACTTCTGTGTTTTTTACTACATCTACATATTTAAGCTCGTTATCTATAAATCTTCCAAAAAGATCTTTTCCCTTTATTTGATTAAAGCCATCTTTACTTAAGGTATCTTTTTGAATTATAAATGCGTTGTTTAGCACTTTCAGAGAGTCTAATTTTTCTGTTTTTAAATTAGACACTAAATGAATACTATCTCCGGTCATTTGGTTTTCTCCAGACCAAATAATAGGGGTTTTAATTAGTTGGGTTACTCCTGTTTTTTGATCAAAATGAATAGAGTCGCATTTACCACTTAAATCGGTTTTATAAAATTTAGCATTGTTAAAAGCTCTCAAAATTCTGTGTTCCGGTTTTCCGGTAACCATAAGTTTATCTGCATGAATGTACATAGAGTCTTGCTCTATAACGTTTATGGCTACTGCTCTTTTGGTTATAACTGCAGAATCTTTGGCTTTGTAAATTTCTCCGTAATGACCTCTAATAACACCTTTATTTAAAGTGTCTATGATTTTAATATTGTTTGTTGCCGAAGCAAATTCTGTTGCTTTTTCAAAGTACAAACTGTCGCCATATATTTCACGATTGCTGTAGTCTATTCGTGAATTTTTTACAAAATACCCAAACTCATCTTGAGTATCATAAAAACCTCTTTCACAATATACTTTATAATCTTTTCCGGTTATGGTAGATGGGCCGTACAAATAGGCATGTTTTGTTGTTGTGTAATAGTCTAATTGTTCTGATTCTAAAACGTAATCCGGATGGGTAATAGTTACGGCTGTTTTAAATTGATATTTTTTTGATTGAGTAAAATAGCGTCCCTTTTCGCTAGTTAATACATTTACAGAATCTCTTATAGTGCCAAAACTATTGTAATAAGCTTGCTGAATTTGTCTGTCAAAATAAAGGGTATCTGTAGTTAAGGTCATGTCTGGATTCATAAGGGTTACCCCATCTCGTGCAGTAGCTAATTTAGTGTTACCATTATATTCTATATAGCCACTACGCATTTGTAAAGAGTCTCCTTGAACAAACCTAACGTTACCGTAAGCTCTTACTCTGTTTTCTTTTTGGTAAAAGATTGCCAAATCACAAAAAAGGTCGGCCCCTTCATGTTGAAACTGTACTTGTTTGTGGTCTTTACTAAAAATGCTTGCCCCCGGATATTTTACTTCGTCTTTTGTAAAGTTTCCACCGTGCGGAATAAGAATTTGGGTTTTTTCTTGAGCCAAGGCAAAATCAAAAAAGACGATAAAAAATGCTAATAAGTATGTTATACGAATATTGCTCATAGTAATAGCAAAATTACTCTATTTAGTAGGCAAGATAACAGTTGCTACCTATGAATAGTTTGCGTTCTATCCGGCCCTACCGATACTATTTTTATAGGAACCTGAATTTCTTGTTCTAAAAATGCTATATAATCATTCAATTCTGTAGGTAAATCATCTGCACTCGTTAGTTTTGTTAGGTCTTTATCCCAGCCTTTTAAAGTTGTATATATTGGTGTTACATTATGGCTTTCTATATTGTATGGTAAATGGGTTATGGTTTTACCACGATAGTTATAGGCCGTACACACTTTAATTTCTTTAAAACCACTTAACACATCAGCTTTCATCATCATTAATTGGGTAACACCGTTTATTTGCACGGCATATTTTAAAGCTACCAAATCTAACCATCCGCAACGTCTTGGTCTTCCTGTAGTAGCACCAAATTCATTGCCCACTTTAGCCATTGTTTTACCATCTTCATCAAATAGCTCGGTAGGGAAGGGGCCACTACCAACACGTGTGGTATATGCCTTAAAAATACCCAGCACCTCATTAATACTGGTTGGTGCAACGCCTAATCCGGTACATGCACCTGCTGCAGTTGTGTTAGATGATGTTACAAAGGGGTACGTACCAAAATCTATATCTAACAAAGAACCTTGTGCACCTTCGGCAAGAATAGTTTTACCTTCTTTTTGGGCATTATGTAAATACTCCTCGCTATCTATAAAAGTTAATTTTTTTAGTGTTTCTACACCTTCAATAAATTCTTCTTCAAGCTCTTTTAAGTTATACTGTACATCTACATTATAAAAAGAAATCATAGCTTCGTGCTTATTGGCTAATGCACGGTATTTTTCTTTCCAATCAGGCAGCTCTAAATCTCCAACTCTTATACCATTTCTGCCGGTTTTATCCATATAAGTAGGACCAATACCTTTTAAAGTAGAACCAATTTTTGCTTTGCCTTTAGCTGCTTCACTAGCTGCATCTAATAATCGGTGTGTAGGTAAAATTAAATGCGCTTTTCTAGAAATTAGCAGCTTACTACTAATATCTATATTAAATTTAGCAAGGTTGTCTAATTCTCGTTTAAAAATTACCGGATCTATTACTACCCCGTTCCCAACTATATTTATGGCATTTTCATGAAAAATACCTGAAGGAATTGTATGCAGTACATGTTTTATGCCATCAAACTCTAAGGTATGCCCGGCATTCGGGCCTCCTTGAAATCGTGCAATAATGTCGTAGTTTTTAGTGAGAACGTCTACAATTTTACCTTTACCTTCGTCTCCCCATTGTAGACCGAGTAGCAAATCGACTGCCATAATTTTTTAGTGTAGATTATTAGTTGTTGTCTTTGTCTTCTGTATTGTTTTTTGTGCCGTAAAAGTATAAAGAATGATTGTGAATCTTGATATTAAATACCTCTTCTATAGTTTTTTTGATGGATTGAATTCTTGGGTCGCAAAATTCCATAACCTCTCCGGTGTCGGTAAGTATTACATGGTCGTGCTGCCTATCAAAATACGATTTCTCGTATTGAGCCTGATTTTGCCCAAATTGATGTTTTCTAACTAAGTTAGATTCAAGCAAAAGTTCTATGGTATTATATAGAGTGGCTCTACTAACACGATAGTTTTT
This sequence comes from Flavobacteriaceae bacterium, assembly GCA_052032225.1. GTDB lineage: Bacteria > Bacteroidota > Bacteroidia > Flavobacteriales > Flavobacteriaceae > JBPEWY01. The sequence goes on along the minus strand of JBPEWY010000028.1, from coordinate 33,328 downwards.
ATTTTTCATTTTTATATACAACGACTCAATATCAAAATGATCATCGCTGTTATAAATTTCTTGAAGAATGGCATATCTCTCTGGAGTTTTTCTGTGCCCGTTTTCTTCTAAAAACTTAGTAAATACGTTTTTAACTATTTCTTGATTCTTGTCGTTCCCCATATTTTCGGTTCACAATTTTGGCTTACAAATGTAGTTTAAATTCGGGTTATTTTCTCTATCCCGTTTATTTTCTTTAGGTTCTGTATAAGTTTTTTAAGTATAGTATTGTTTTTAACCTCTACAGTAATTTTTCCTTTAAATACACCTCCATCTGTATCAAAACTAATGTTTTTCATGTTTACGTGCATGTTGTTAGAAATTACCTTGGTTACATCGCTAACTAAACCAAGGTTATCTATACCTTGTAGTTGTATTTCGGCTGTAAATTCTTGTTGTGTAGAGTCTATCCACTTAGCAGGTATTATTCTGTATGCGTAATTAGACTGAAGTGCAATGGCATTCGGACAGTTTTTTTTATGTACTTTAATTCCGTCTGTTACGCTAATAAACCCAAATACATCATCACCCGGAATCGGGTTACAACAATTAGCCAGCTTATAATTAAGTCGCTCTTCTTCTTTCCCAAATACTAATAAATCATATTTAGAAGTAATTTCTTCCTTATTAATTTCTTCAGGAGGGGGCGATTTTCTAATTCTATTTTTAAAGAAATTTAAGAAAGCATTATTGTGTGTAGCAGCAAAGTCTTTGAGCATTTTGTTATCTATAGAGCCAATGCCAACTCTGTAAAACAAATCTAAACTGGTTTTTAGTTTAAAGTAGCTAACCAGATTATTTACGGTTTTTTCATTGAGTTCTATTTTTAAATGCTTAAGCTTTCTGCGAAGAATTTCTTTACCGTCTTCTGCAATACGCTTTTTCTCTTCTTTTAACGACGATCTAATTTTAGAGCGTGCCTTTGCAGTAGTAGCGTAATTAAGCCAGTTAGCAGTTGGTTTTGTGTTTTCTGAGGTAATAATTTCTACTCTATCTCCACTCTTAAGCTCATGGCTAAGCGGAACCAGCTTGCCATTTACTTTGGCGCCTCTGGTTTTTAAACCAACTTCTGTATGAATTGAAAATGCAAAGTCTAAAGGAGTTGCCCCTTTTGGCAGCGATTTTAAATCGCCCATTGGAGTGAAAACAAAAATCTCTTTAGAGTATAGGTTAAGTTTAAATTCTTCAACAAAATCTACAGCATTTCCTTCAGAATTTTCAAGTGCTTCTTGTAAACGGTTAAGCCAGTCTTCAATACCAACTTCTTTTTGTGTACCATGTTTGTATTTAAAGTGAGCTGCATAGCCTTTTTCGGCTATTTCATGCATACGTTCACTACGTATTTGCACTTCTACCCATCTGCCTTTGGGGCCTACAACGGTTATATGTAATGCTTCGTATCCGGTTGATTTAGGAGATGAAATCCAGTCGCGTAATCTTACAGGGTTAGGCCTAAAGTGATCGGTTACGATAGAGTAAATTTTCCAGGCTAAAAACTTTTCGTTTGCAGGGTCTGATTTATAAATAATCCGAATAGCAAATTTGTCGTAAACCTCATCATAGCTCACATTCTGAGCTTTCATTTTTCGTCTTATAGAATAAATAGATTTGGTACGACCTTTAATTTCGTATTCCAGACCTTCTTTATCAAGACTTTCTTTAATAACGTTGGCAAACGATTGTATGTAGGCTTCTTGCTCTTCTTTACTTTCTTCTACTTTGCTTAAAATGTCGTTATATACTTCGGGCTCTGTATATTTTAATCCTAAGTCTTCTAATTCTGTTTTAATATTGTAAAGTCCAATTCTGTGTGCAAGTGGAGCGTAAATGTAGAGTGTTTCTGAAGCAATTTTAACCTGTTTATGCTCTGGCATAGAATCCATGGTTTGCATATTGTGCAAACGGTCTGCTATTTTAATAATAATTACCCTTATATCGTCATTAAGGGTTAATAACATTTTTCTAAAATTCTCTGCCTGTAGAGAAATATCGGTTTCTGTACTTAGATTAGATATTTTTGTAAGCCCGTCTACAATTCTTGCAATGGTTTCGCCAAACATTCGCTCTATGTCCTCAAGCGTATATTCGGTATCTTCTACTACATCATGCAACAAAGCAGCAGCAATAGAGGTGGCATCTAAGCCAATTTCTGAAGCAACAATACGAGCTACAGCGATAGGATGAAAAATGTAGGCTTCACCAGATTTTCTACGCTGATTTTTATGGGCATCTACAGCCACATCAAAAGCACTACGAATAAGTTTTTTATCTTCTTTAGTTAACGTCTGATAACTTATTCGTAAGAGCTCTTTGTATTGTTTTTTGAGCTCTTTGTTTTCTTGCTCTATTTGGGCTTCGGTAAGCATATTTTAAATGTAGTATAATCTTTTGTACTAAACAACTAATTAACGTCCTTTAAGTTTTTAATACGTTGCCATAAAGTTGGGTGAGAATAATGAACAAAAACGTATGCTTTATGCGGAGTCAGGTTGCTTAAACTGTTTTTTGAGAGTTTTTTTAGAGCAGAAATTAAAGGCGCTGCTTTATAGGTTTCTTTAGCATAATTGTCTGCTTGATATTCAAATTTTCGTGATAAGTAATTCATTGCCAGTCCGGTTAGTTCTGATATGGGACTGTATAAAATTCCGAATGCTATTAGCGCTACATGAAAACTTGGTATACTTACGCCTAATGCTAACGATAATGTAGGGCTATTTACAAAGATTGCTAATAAATAGAGCATTATTCCGGTTAACAAAACAGAGGCTATTAGATTATAAATTATATGATTTTTTTTGTAATGCCCGACTTCGTGTGCTAAAACGGCAACAATCTCATCTTCTTCTAAATCATTCAGTAAAGTATCATAAAGTGTAACTCTTTTTTCTTTACCAAAACCAGAAAAATATGCATTAGCTTTTGTAGATCTTTTAGACCCATCTATTACAAAAATGTTGTTTAATGTAAAACCAACTTTATTGGCATATTCTTTAATAGCTTCTTTAAGGCTTCCCTCTTGCAAAGGGGTTTGTTTGTTAAATAATGGTACAATGAGTTTACTGTAAAAGAGATTCATAAAAACGGTGAAAACCGTGATAACTATCCAAGCATAAAGCCAAAAATTCTGACCTGCTTTTTCATAAAACCAAACAATTGCAGCTAGCAACAATCCTCCTAAAAGAGCCATTAATACCCAGCCTTTAATTTTATCTAAAATGAATGTTTTTAAGGTGGTTTTGTTAAAGCCAAAACGTTCTTCAATAACAAAAGTGTTATAGTATGAAAAAGGTAAGCTCACAATGTCGGCACCAATCATTATAACACCAAAGAAAATGAGTGCGATTAGAATATTATTATCAGCGTAGCTTCTTGCTATAGAATCTACCCACTCAAATCCGTCTAAAAAGAAAAATAATAGTGTAATTAGTAAACTAAAGGTGCTAGATATCACACCAAATTTATACTTGGTTTTTTTGTAAGCTTGCGACTTTTTATAAGCTTCTTCATCATACACATCTTGCAATGCTTGCGGGATGGGATCGTTAAAATGTTTAGCATTTACGTAATCTAAAATTTGATCTACAATAAAGCTTATTAGTAAAATGGTTATAATTACATAAAATAAAGTATCTGCACTCATAGGCTACTTAAAGTTACGTTGTCTTTTGGCTTCAAAAATAACAATTGCGGCTGCAACCGAAACATTCATAGAATCTATTTCTCCTTGCATTGGGATAATAATATTTTGTGATGCATTTTTAAGCCAATCTTCACTAAGTCCGGTTGCCTCTGTTCCAACAACAATGGCAGCAGCATCTTTAAAATTTTGAGTATAGTAAGGTGCAGATGCCGTTAGAGCTGTACAGTAAATAGGAATGTTTTGCTGTTTTAAAAAATTAATTACCTCTGTAGTTGTACCTGTTGCAATTGTATTTGTAAATAAACAACCAACGCTAGAACGCACAATATTAGGATTGTACAAATCGGTTTTTGGGTTTGCTATTATTACAGCATCTAAATTTGCCGCATCTGCTGTTCGTAATAGTGCTCCAATATTCCCGGGTTTTTCAGGAGCTTCTGCAACTAAAACCAAAGGATTTTTATGCTTAAAGGTAAGCTCAGATAAATTGTGATTTTTGCTATTGGCAATTGCTATTACTCCTTCTGTAGAGGTTCTGTAGGCTATTTTTTTATAAACAGTTTCAGAAATGGTAACTACATTGCTTGTAGTAGTTTGTTTTAAAAGTTTAGCTACAGCACTTGTATTGGCAACAGATTCACAATACAATAAAGTGTTTACGGTATAAGCACCTTTTAGTGCAAGTTGTATTTCTCTAATCCCTTCAATTATAAATAATCCGCTTTTTTTTCGTGCCCGAGATTTTTCTTGAAGCTGAAGAACTTGTTTTATTAAAGGGTTTTGAGTACTGGTTATTTGCATAGTTTAATAGCAATTAAGTGCAAATGTAATTTATATTTTTTGCTATATCTAATGCATTTTAAGGTGTGGTAATATAAAAAGAGCATAACAGAAGTGTTACGCTCTTAAAATAGTTGTTATGTTAGTTGCTTTATTCTCTGCTATATTTTTCCATGTATCGTTTCCATAGTTTAGTTTGATGTGTTTCTAAACTAATTTCACGACCTTGTATAAAAGCATGTGTTACAATATTGGTGCGCATATCTAAAGCATCACCTTCAGAGATAAATAGGGTAGCATCTTTGCCGGTTTCTAATGTTCCGGCAATATCATCTATACCAATAATTTTTGCTGCATTTTCTGTTATAAGCTGCACAGCTTTTTCTTTATCTAAACCATAAGCAGCGAATGTACCTGCATAAAATGGAAGATTTCTTGTATTCATTCGTTCCATTGATCCGCTAGGTTCTATACCAACCAATATACCCTGGTCTGAAAGTTCTTTGGCTAACATAAAAGGTAGTTTTACATTATCATCTTCTCTTGGAGGTAATCTGTGAGGCCTGCTAAGTAAAACAGCAACATTATGTTTTTTTAATAAAGAGGCAACTTTGTAAGCATCATTTCCTCCAACAATTACTAAATTATTAATACCAATATCAGACATTGCATTAACTGCATCGGTAATTTCACGTTCTCCTTGCGTATGTACAAAAAGCTTTTGCTTACCATTAAATAATCCGGCTACAGCTTCAAAAGGTAAATTTTTACTTTTTTGATTTCCTTTTAAATAAGCTTTTGCATTTTTTAAGAAAGAAACTAATTCGGTTACTTGATCTGAGTACTTGTTGTTTGGTTTAAGTCCTGGATCTTCGCCAAGCCACCATCTTCCTCTTGTAAAACTATTAGGCCAATTAACATGAATGCCGTTATCTATTTTTAAGGCCGCATCTTCCCAGTTCCAGGCATCTAATTGCACTACAGACGATGAACCTGAAATTCTGCCACCTCGTGGAGTTATTTGTGCCATTAAAACGCCATTAGGACGCATACTTTCTACAATTTTAGACTCGGCATTGTACGCAATTAAGCTTCTAATGTGAGGGTTGTACATACCAATCTCTGCATCGTCATCGGTTGCTCTTACAGCATCTATTTCTACTAAACCTAAGGTGCTGTTAGCAGCAATAAAGCCAGGATAAACATGCTTTCCTGTTGCATTTATTACTCTGTTAAAATCTGATTGGTTTACGCCGGTTTGTGCACCAACATATGTTAATTTTCCGTTGTTAAATCCAATAGCACTATTCTCAATTACTTGTCCGTTGCCAATGTGAGCAGTAGCCCCTATAATTAAGATGCTTTCTTTTTGTGCCGGAGCAGGAGTTTGTTGTGAATAAGCAATAGTAACAAAGGCTAAAAACGCTCCTAATATGTTGTATATTTTAGTTTTCATTTGTTCCGAGATTTAAAGTGAATCACAGTGTAAAAGTTCTTTTTCTTTTTTCTTAGGGGGTTGAGTTTTCATCCCTTTGTTTTTGGCTTTAATCATTTTATTGATTAGCTCATTACGCTCTTTTTCTATTTCTTTCTCCATTTGTTTCATTTGCTCATAATCATAGTAAATTTTACCTTCTATGATTGTTTTTTCGGCAATTGCATAAATAGACATTGGGTGATCATTCCATAAAACTAAATCGGCATCTTTACCAACTTTTATACTACCAACACGATCATCAATTCTTAATAGTTTTGCAGGATTTATGGTAACAAATTTCCATGCTTCTTCTTCAGAAACACCACCATACTTTACAGCTTTAGCAGCCTCTTGATTAAGTCTTCTAGACATCTCGGCATCATCAGAATTTATAGCTACAGTAACACCTTGGCTATGCATTATTGCTGCATTAAATGGTATAGCATCGTTTACTTCGTATTTGTAAGCCCACCAATCAGAGAAGGTAGAGCCACCAACACCGTGTTCTCTCATTTTATCGGCTACCTTATAACCTTCTAAAATGTGAGTAAATGTGTTTATATTAAATCCAAAGCGTTCTGCAACTTTCATGAGCATGTTAATTTCACTTTGAACGTACGAGTGACAAGAAACAAAGCGTTTTTTATTTAAGATTTCAGAGATAACTTCCATCTCTATATCTTTTCTGTACGGCTTTCCGCTCTTTTTAAGCTCATCGTACTCTTTTGCTCGCTGAAAATAATCAACAAAAACTTGTTCAACACCCATTCTGGTTTGTGGAAATCTGCTAAAGCTTTGCCAGTTAGATTGTTTTACATTTTCTCCTAAGGCAAACTTTATAAACTTTGGTGCATTTTTAAATAGTAAACCGTCTGGGCCTTCACCCCATTTTAGTTTAATAATTGCCGATCGGCCACCAATTGGGTTGGCAGAACCGTGTAAAATTTGAATAGTAGTAACACCACCTGATAAGTTTCTATAAATATTTATATCGTCAGGGTCTATTGCATCTTCTATAGTTACTTCTGCAGAAGAGTTATGACCGGCTTCGTTAATACTTGATGCAGCAATGTGAGAGTGCTCATCTATTATACCTGCTGTTAAATGTTTTCCGGTAGCATCTATAACTTTAGCAGAAGCATCAGATAAGTTTTTACCTATTTTGGCTATTTTACCATTTTTAACAAGTACGTCTGTGTTCTGTAAAATTCCTTCATCTTCACTAGTCCAAACAGTTGCATTTTTAAACAATAATGTTTGTTGTTGAGGTTTGTTTTTAAACCCGTAGGCAAGGTTAGGGTAGGTTACAGGTACTACCTCCGGTTTAGTATCTTCTTTTGTGGTTTTCTTGTTGGTTTTAGAATCTGAATCTGATTTTTTAATAGCATTCCAACTTATAGTTGAACCATTTGTGAGAACTCCGGAACCGGTTAAGTTATCAGAGCTTTTTGTTACCGGAGCAGAAAGCCTAACAAACTCTGTTTTTTCTTCGTTTATAGGAGTGTAAAAAATAGTAACCCAGCCATTTTTATATTCAATTTTAGAAGCAAGCTCAGTAGAGTCTTGCATTATTTTAGACTTAGGTTTTTCTATGCTTCCAGTTAATGACAAAGAAAGTTGCTTTCCTGCCACATTTAATGTATAATCACCACGAATATCTTTTGTATTCATATTGGTAATTACATATCTATTTCCGGCAACCCAGTTTTCGTAAAGCGTTGTTTTCTCATCAAAAATATCACCAGATGTAATTAAAAAGTTAGCATAAGCTCCATTTTTTAAAGAGCCAATCTCATTACTTTTTCCTAATAGTTGCGCAGGAACTGTTGTTAAGGCTTCTAGAGCTTTTGTTTTATCTAAACCGTACTCTATAGCTTTTAGTAAATTACTTTTAAATGCTGAGGTGTTTTTTAAATCGGCTGTAGTAAGCGCAAACGTTATGTTGTTTTTTGCTAATTGAGCCGGATTTGTTGGTGCTTGATTCCATTTACGCATATCTGCTAAACTAACTTTAGTAGCTTGGTACGGGTCTGTAACATCATATGCATTCGGGAAATTTAACGGAATAATGTACTTGGCATTGGTTTTTTTAATCTCATCAATTCTTTCGTATTCATCACCACCACCTTTAATAATCCAATCTACCTTAAGCTCATCAGCAATTTTATCGGCTCTTAAATCATTTAATTTTCCATTTGCTTCAATAATTTGAGGCAAGTTTTTGTTTTTTAAGTAAGCCTCTATTGATAAGTCTTTGGTTTTTGAAGCTCCTGTGGCATACCATTGGGCATCATAATGAAACTGACGTAGCAACGCCATAGCACCCATTATAGATGTTGGATAGCTTTGATTAGAGGTAACACTTTTTCTAAATGACAAATGCTGAGCCGCATTTTGATCTAAAATTCTCTCGGCATTATCACTATCAGGCTTTAAAGCAACCAGAACACTTGTTCCTCTAATTATACCATCTTTAATATGTGCATTAACAACACCAAAGCCAGATTTGAGTAAGTTTTCTGCTTCTTTGCTGTTGTACTTAAATTTTTCTATAGCTTGATTCTCCGGCATTACGTGGTCATTCCAGTAATACCCCTCACGAGTTGGTTCGTATTGAGGCGATCTTCCTCCTCCGGGTTTTCGCTTAGGTTGCTCTACTCCAAAACCGGAATAAAGTTCAATAAACGAAGGGTAAATGTGTTTACCGTTTAAATCTATAACTACTGCATTTTCAGGAATAGAAACAGATGTGCCGGTGGCCACCACTTTACCGTTTTGAATAAGTAAAGTACCATTGTTAATTACTTGTGTTGGGGTAACGTAAATGGTTGCATTTGTAAATGCAGTGTAATTGTTGTTCTCATTGGCTTTTACGCCGTCGTTTTTTGGGAAATACTCTTGAGAAAATACAGAGAAACTACACCAAAACATGGTGAGTAACCAAAGAAGTTTTTTCATGATTATAAGTGTTGATTAATTAGCTATCTAAAGGTAAAGGTTACGTATTAAAAAACGGTTAGGTTATGATTTTTTTAACATTTAAAGCGGAGTGTCTTTAAAATAATTAACCAAAAGCGATACTACATAACGATAGCTCTTTAACCCGTCTTTTTGCTGATTAGCTTTTAAAAACAAGTTATAGGTTTTTTTAAATGCCGGCTCTGCTGCATTCCTGTAACGTTTCCAGAACTCACTAACTTCTATATAGTTTTTTATAATCCCCGGATTAATTTCACTGTTAAGTTTCTCGAACATTACATTATCTCGTTGCTTCACTTCGCCCAAACAATATCTGAGTATGTAGGCATAAGCAGCATATTTAAAATAAGGATCCGGATTGTTTTTGGCAGCTAAAAAACCTATAAAATTAGCCTCGTTTTCTGCAGAGTAACCCAGTTGGTGCGCAACTTCATGGCAGCTAACCATTGGAAATTTAAAATCTAATGGCAAGCCATTTACATGCGCCTCATTTGTAAACGGGTTTAAGTAACCGCTGTAGCCCATATACGTTAAAGAAATACTGTACGACGAAGTTTTTATACTACTATAGTTATAGTTAAGTGTAGCAAAAGTTTTACTTATGCTGTCAAATCCAATAGGCGTTAGTTTATAAATGTAATTTTTACTGTAAGGGATGGTTACTTTATCTAACTTATTTGAGGCTAGCTTTAAATGTTCTTGATTGGTTTTTTTAATAAGCCTTTCTGTAAAGGCTTCAAGCTCAGAAAGCGTATAATCGTTTTTAATATTGAGGGTTTTGTACAAAGGTTGCCTGTAATAATTAAGCCCCCAGCATAAATGAAAAGTAAAATAGAGAATAGAAATAAGCATTAAAATATCTCTACCAAACAACAGTGGCTTTTTTATGATTTTTTTTCTGTTAACAATAACATGTCTGATAGCTAATACACCTGCAGCTGTATAAAAAATATCACCCATAGAGAAAGGAATCCACCCAAAAATAAATCGCATGCATTGCGATAAAAACAAATAGAGCCCATTACTGTAGTAGTCTTCTATAAATTGGGGGTATTGTGCCAATATTTTGACAACTATAATTTGTGGAAAAATAGAAAGCGCAAGTATTGTTTTTGCTCTATCATTCATCTGTCAAAAATAACCAAATAAATGGTATAATACTTTTCAATGCTTACTTTTGTGCAACTAAAAAAAATACGATGAATCAAGATATCCTTTCTTTAGAACCTAAATCTATTTGGAAAAACTTTGCAAAACTCAATGCTGTTCCCAGAGCTTCAAAAAAAGAAGAGAAAGTAATTGCTTTTATGGTAGCGTTTGGCAAGAGTCTTGGCTTAGAAACTATTACAGATAAGGTTGGGAACGTAATTATAAAAAAACCGGCAACTCCCGGAATGGAAAACCGTAAAACCGTAGTACTACAATCGCATTTAGATATGGTGCACCAAAAAAATGCCGATGTAGATTTTGATTTTGATACCGAGGGAATAAAAATGTATGTTGATGGAGATTGGGTAAAAGCAAAAGGAACCACTTTAGGTGCAGATAACGGACTGGGCGTTGCAACTATTATGGCAATTTTAGAAAGTAACGATATTGCGCATCCCCCAATTGAAGCGCTATTTACCATAGATGAAGAAACCGGAATGACAGGCGCAATGGGCTTAGATGAGAATGTACTTAGTGGAGATATTTTACTGAATTTAGATACAGAAGAAGATGATGAGATAGATATAGGATGTGCCGGAGGAATAGATGTTACTGCCAAACGAACGTATAAAGAAGAACAAACCTCCGAAGGGACAATTGCTTATAAAATTACCGTTAAAGGTTTACAGGGAGGTCATAGCGGTATGGATATTCATAAAGGGTTGGGGAATGCCAACAAAATTATGAATAGATTACTGTTTGACGGGTATGAGAATTTTGGACTTAGAATAGCTAAAATAGAAGGGGGAGGCCTCAGAAACGCAATACCGAGAGAGAGTTTTGCAGTAGTAGTTGTAGATAGCATTCAACATGATGCTTTTGTATTTGAGTTTAACCAAATGGCCGCTATTATTAAAAATGAACTTAAAACGGTAGAACCTTCATTAACTATACATGCAGAAGTTACAGATTTACCAGAAAAAGTAATGGAGCTTGGTGTACAAGAGGGTATAACAAGAGCCATTTATGCTGCACATAATGGCGTATATGCAATGAGTAATGATATGCCCGACTTGGTTGAGACTTCTAATAACATTGCCAATGTACTAATTAAAGACGGTACAATTAAAGTGGGTTGTTTAACACGATCTTCTGTAGAGTCTGCTAAGTTAGATTTGGCTAATGCATTACGAGCAGCTTTTGAGTTGGCCGGTTGCGAAGTTACCTTTAGCGGAAGCTATCCCGGATGGAAACCCAATGTAAATTCAGAAATATTACAAGTATTACAAAGCAATTACAAGAAGCTTTTTGCGCAAGAACCCAAAGTTGTGGCTTGCCATGCTGGGTTAGAATGTGGTATTTTAGGACAACATTATCCGGATATGGATATGATTAGCTACGGACCAACAATTAAAGGAGCCCATTCTCCGGATGAACGCGTTAGTATCTCGTCTGTGCAAAAGTTTTGGAAGTTTACTAAAGAAATTTTAAACAATATTCCGGCTAAAAACTAATTAGAAAAGGCCTCAATTTTTGAGGCCTTTTTTCTATTTGATTTTAACAATTTCTATATCAAAAATTAAATCGGCATTTGGTGGTACCGGTCCAAGACCATCTGTACCGTATCCTAAATGAGAAGGTATAAATAGTCTTGCTTTTTCACCTTCGCGTAATTGTAAAAGACCTTCTCTGAATCCTGCAATTAACTGAGCTTCGGGACTGTAAAGCATAGTTACGGGATTGTAACCTCCCATTTGTTTTCTTACATGATTAAACTTATTATACTTTTTTGCTACCTCTTCAATATTTGTGTCAAAAAGTTTTCCATCATTAAAATAGCCAGCATATTTAACTAAAACCGATTGACCAATTTTAGGTTTGGTGTTTTCTGGTACTTCTTTTAAATAATATATTTTTAAGCCAGATTCTAATTGTTTAGCAACTTTACTTTGCTCTTGAGTTTCTTTAATAAACTCATTAAGCATATTTGTATAGGCTTTTATAGCTTTTTCTTCTTCTTCAAAATAATTAGAAAGTACTTTTACAGCATCAAATTTTTTAGCCTCTTTTCCTTTTCTAATTATTTCTACTCTTTTCATTACTACATCTTTAAGAGGCCTGTCTTTCTCATCTGTTTTAACATTGGCAATACTATCTACTACTTCTAATCCTTTAACTACCTCACCAAAAACAGTGTGCTTGCCATTAAGCCAAGGGGTTTGGGTGTGAGTTATAAAAAACTGGCTACCATTGGTTTTTGGTCCGGCATTTGCCATCGATAAAATTCCGGCTTTGTCATGTTTTAAAGTGTCTACAATTTCGTCTTTAAATTTATATCCCGGGCTTCCACTTCCGGTTCCGGTAGGATCACCTCCTTGAATCATGAAATCTTTTATTACCCTGTGAAAAATCACTCCGTCGTAGTATTTTTTGTTTTTATATTCTTCTTTTACAAAGGGATTGTTGCCTTCTGCTAACGAAACAAAATTAGCTACAGTAACAGGAGTTGCTTTATAGTGAAGTTTAACAACAATATCACCTTTGTTGGTTTGGATGTCTGCATACATTCCGTCAGATAAATCAGAATAACTAGACTTACACGATGCAAATAATAAGATTAAAAGTGTATTAATTAGCAATAATTTTTTCATGGTATTATTTGTTATTGTTTTGAGGATTAATATCTAAAATTGTTACAGTGCATTTTATTGGAACATTAGTGCCAATTTTATTGTTATCGCCATGATAGCCATACGCCAAACTAGACGGAAATAAAAAGGTAACTGTTTCTCCTTTTCTTATAAGTTTTACACCGGCTCTAAGTCCCGGAAAAAGCTCTTGCTTATCAACCCTGTAAGTTATTATTCCTATTTCTTGTTGGGTATAAATAGGCGTATTATTTAGTGTGTTAATGTTGTAAGTTAGTGTAACTAAATCGTCTTCTTTGGGTAGATAGTTGCTGGTAGAGTCTATTTTATTGTAATAGTACCAAAACCCATTTGCTGAGGCTTTGTATTCATGTATTGAGTCTTTAGCGATAATTTGCTTTATTATGGCTTCTTCTTGTGCTAATAATGCTTTGTTTCTCTCTATAGATTCTTTTAAGAACGTACCGGTTTTAACCGAAATAGGTTTTCTTGCTTCGGGCTCTTTACAGGCAATAAAGGTTATTGATAAAATCAGTAAAAAAAGTAGTGAATATTGTTTTCTCATGAGCAAAGTTCGTCTTTGTAATCTTGTAGAATGGTTTTAAAATAAGTAATGGTTTCTTCCAAGGTTTTATCGCTACGTCCACCGGCTGCATTTATATGTCCGCCACCATTAAAATGGTCTCTTGCCATTTTGTTAACAGAGAAATTGCCTTTAGAACGCAACGATATTTTTATGTATGGTTCTTGCAAGTTTTCAATAAAAATGGCGGCCAGCTTTACACCTTTAATAGATAGACCGTAATTTACAAAACCTTCTGTATCTCCTTTTTTAAAATTATTGTCTTCTAATTCTTGTTTAGTTAAGGTAATAAAAACAGTATTAAGCTCTTTTAAGTAAACCATGTTCTTTAAGGCACAGCCTAATAACTGTAATTTACTTGGCGTGTTGGTGTCAAAAACAGCATTGTGTATTGCTGCATTGTCTGCGCCTTTATCTATTAAATGTGCAACTATTCTATGTGTAGTGCTGGTTGTAGAAGGGTATTTAAACGATCCTGTATCGGTCATTATTCCTGTATACAAGCAAGTAGCAATTTCTGGAGTAATGTTGTGTTCGTCTCCCATTAAAGCTATAAAATTATACACCATCTCGCAGGTAGAGCTCATACTAACATCACTATACATAAACTGAGCGTAATTGTCCGGTTGCTGATGATGGTCTATCATTGCAAATTGTGCCTTTGCTTTAAGTAAATAAGGCTTTAACTCTTCAATTCTATCTAAAGAGTTAAAATCTAACGTAAAAATTAGTGATGCTTGTTCTATTAAAGCAATAGCTTCTTCTTGATTAGTTTCAAAATTTACAATGGTATTTTCTCCGGGCATCCACTTTAAAAACTCAGGATAATCGTTAGGAGCAATAACTGTAACCTCGTGTTTTGATTTTAGGTAATGATATAACCCTAATGTAGAGCCTATGGCATCTCCGTCAGGATTTTTATGAGGTATTATTACAATTTTTTGAGGTGTTTTTAAAACAGATTTTATATTACTAATATCGGTGTTTTTCATGGCCAGCTAAGATACAACTTTAAACCTTAGATTTAATTCAGAAAAAAGTACTTTTACAGAACTTTTAATTATAAATAGTTGCCGACTAAAATACTAATTACATGAAAAAAATATTAATCTTTTTAACCTTACTGTTAATAGTAACCGCATGTAAAACAACACAACCATCCGTAAATGTAATAGCAAATAAAGATGATGCTGTTGTTAAAATTGCTTTTGGGTCTTGTAATAAAACAACACTTCCTAATTATTTATGGGATGATATTATAAATGAAGCACCCGATGTATGGGTTTGGGGAGGCGACATTGTGTATGCAGACACCAAAAACATGAATGTTTTAAGAGATAAGTACAATACCTTACTTAAAGATTCTGCATATACTGTTTTAAGAAATAAGATACCTGTTTTAGGAACTTGGGATGACCATGATTATGGATTAAATGATGGTGGTGCAGAATTTGTAATGAAACAAGAAAGCCAACAAGCACTACAAGATTTTTTGCAAGTACCCCAACAAAGCGAAGAAAGAAAAAGAGAAGGTGTTTACACCAGCAAAATTATACAAACACCAAATGGGTCGGTAAAAATTATAGTGTTAGACACCCGATATTTTAGGACAGCACTTACAAAAGATACGCTTACCAGTAAACGCTACACGCCTAACATGTATGGCAAAGGAACCCTTTTAGGAGAAAAACAATGGCAATGGTTAGCTAAAGAGCTGTACAACTCTAAAGCAGAGTTTAACATAATAGTAAGCAGTATTCAGTACTTGTCCGGTAAACATGGTTTTGAGAGCTGGGGCAATTTTCCGCATGAAGTAGAAAGGTTAGAAAAACTTTTGGTAAACAGTAATGCAAAACGAGTTATAATTTTATCAGGAGACAGGCATATAGCAGAGTTTTCAAGAAAACAAGTTAATGGACTAAAGTACCCGCTTATAGATTTTACAAGTAGTGGTTTAACCCATGTATATAGTAGTTTTAAAGGAGAAGAAAATCCTTTTAGAGTAGGCAAAGTTGTAAATAAGCTTAATTATGGTATTGTAGAACTTAACTTAAAAACAAAGCAGGCCGTATTACAAATTAAAGGAGATAACCAAAGCGTGTTAGAATCTATAAAGCAACAATACTAATAACTTGTAAATTAAAGTAAAATTGGTACTTTTGCGCAAAATTTTAAAGAACGATGGCAAATAACAGAACTTTTACAATGATTAAACCTGATGCTGTAGAGAACGGACACATCGGGGCTATTTTAGAAAAAATTACAGCTGCAGGGTTTAAGATTGTTGCAATGAAATTAACTCAGCTTAGCAAGCGCGATGCAGAGCAATTTTACGCAATACACAAAGAAAGACCGTTTTTTAATGAATTAGTTGCCTTTATGACTCGTGGACCAATTGTTGCAGCTATCTTAGAAAAAGAAAATGCTGTAGAAGATTTTAGAGCTTTAATTGGTTCTACAAACCCGGAAGAAGCTGCAGAAGGTACTATTAGAAAACTGTATGCTAAGTCTATAGGAGAAAACGCAATTCATGGCTCAGATAGCGATGAGAATGCTGCTATTGAGTGCGCTTTTCATTTTTCAGGAAGAGAAATTTTTTAAGCAAAATCTTAATAAAAGTTTTAAAAAGCATCTCGGTATTCCGAGATGTTTTTTTATAAAATAAGGTAGGGTTTTTTACGTTATAATTGTTATAGTATTGAACCCAAAAAAAAATCATGAAAAAACTAAAATTATTCAGTCGAGTTTTAATGTTACTTGCTGCAACCATGTTTATGGTAAGTTGTAGCGATGATGATAATAATGATCAATTTGTACAATTAAGAGTAAATGGCGAAGTGATAGGTGTAGATTTTGATAGAAGTGACGATTTTAATGGTGATATTGATGGAGATTTTACCGGTAACGGTGGTAGCGGAACAAGATCGTTTACTTGGCTTAATAACCTAAGCACTGCAGATTATAATGCAGATATTACTGCTACATCTGAAGGAGAGTTTACTATGCAAGTTTTTGATGCTAACCAGACATTAGTTTTAGAAAGATCTTTAAGAGGTAACCAAGATCCGGATTCTTTTTCTGGAGTTACGGCTTCTGGTGCATCGGGAATTTGGACAGTTACCATTACGCTAACATCATTTAACGGCGATGGTAGTTTTTCTTTAAGCGAAGGAGATTAAAAAACTAAATCATAAAAAAAGCACAGCAATTATTGCTGTGCTTTTTTGTTTTAAAAAGGTATGTTTTAGTAGCTGCTTTATTATCTAAGCACTAATTTTTTAACCAAATCTTTTCCGAGCTCTTCGTTAATCAAAGTAATTATTTTTTCTTTTCCGTAGCTAAGTTCCTCGCGCAATACACTAGATGATAGTTTAACATACAACGTGTCGGCTTTAAAATAAATATCTGTAGTGTAATTATTTACGCCATTGCCCATTAGTTTTTGCCACGCTTGCTCTACGTTAACCTTATCTAGCCCTTTATCTAATTTATTGTTGTTTATAAATGCTTTTAAAGCATCTGCTAATGATAAGTGGTTGTTTTCACGCTTAGCCATTACTCTGTAATTTGAATATTGTTAAATTTCTTGTAATGATATACGTTATTGTTTTGGTTTTTAACAACAAGCTCGGTAGGAGTAAGCTTGGTTATAGTTTCTGTCCACGTATTTAAGTTGTTATTGTATGTTAGCTCTATAGTATTTTTTAATTTTTTTATGGTAAAACGTTGGGCATCGTTAGTAGCTATATATCTGCCGTTTAGTTGGGGTTGCACTTTTTTTCTAAACCCAACAGAATCGTTTTCTAACATAAAATAATCAACTACTGTATTAATGCTGTATTGTTTAGTAGTACCAGAAGGGCTTTCTACTTTTGCAATTTCCCAATATCCTTCAAGGTAAGATATATTTTCTACATTTTTTTTGCATGAAACAGCAGTTATTAAGAATACAAGAATCACGATTTTTTTCATGCCTAAAGTTTAAATAGTTTATAAGATTGTTGTGTTTTTTTAACTACTTGTTCTGTTCGTTCCGGATGCGTATCACTTATAAATATTTGTCCGAAATGGTCATCATTTACAAGTTCTATTATATGAGTTACCCGGTTTTCATCTAATTTATCAAAAATATCATCTAATAACAATATTGGAGCAACACCGGATTGTTTTTTTATAAAATCAAATTGAGCCAATTTAAGTGCAATCAAAAAAGACTTTTGCTGCCCTTGGCTGCCAAACTTTTTTATAGGATGTCCGTTAATTTCTAAACTTAAATCGTCTTTGTGTATTCCAACACTTGTGTATTGTAAAGCTCTGTCTTTTGCTAAATTCTCTGAGAACAAATTTTCTATAGATTCTTTATTTAACTGACTGTCATACACAATATTAACAGCTTCTTTGCTGGCGCTTATAAACTGGTATCGGTCTTTAAAAATTGGTATAAATACGTTTAAAAATTCTTTACGTTTGTTAAATATAGGCGTTCCTAATGCTGCAAGTTGTTGGTTGTAAACCTCTAAAGCATTGACATCAAAAGTTTGATTTGCTGCAAAATACTTTAGTAAAGCATTACGTTGTGCTAAAACTTTGTTGTACTGAATTAAATTGGTGAGATAGGCTTTATCTGATTGAGAGATAACGCCATCTATAAATTTTCGCCTGGTTATACTTCCTTCGGTTATTAAATCTCTATCGGCCGGAGATATTATTACAAGAGGTAAAAAACCAATATGATCTGAAAATTTATCGTAAGGTTTACCGTTTCGTTTTATAACTTTTTTTTGCCCTTTTTTTAAACTGCAAATTACAGTCTCATCTTTTTCATTCTTTTCAAACAGCCCTTCAATAACAAAAAAATCTTCACCGTGTTTTATGTTTTGTGTTGCCACCGGATTAAAGTAGCTTTTGCCAAAACATAAATGATATACACTGTCTAAAACATTGGTTTTACCAATGCCGTTATTACCAACAAAACAATTTATTTTGTTATCTAAATCAAAAGAGGCCGAATCAAAGTTTTTGTAATTTACTAAAGATAATTTTTTGAGTATCAAAGGTTTCATTTTAACGTAAAATCGCTCAATAATTATTTGTGTCTGCCCTATAAGCTAAATGCGCAAAATATTGAAAATAAACGAATATTTTACCTTTACTTATTGAATAAAAATTTTATTTTTGCGCCACTAATTTACATTTTATGGCTACGTACAAGAAAAGAGGACATAAGAAAACCAAAGCACAAGAACAAGCACAAGAAAACGTTCAAAGTACTACTGCAGAAGTATTTAACACCTTAGATGAGCAAGCTTCTAAGAGTGAAGCATGGGTTGCCAAAAACCAAAAGTATATTTTGGGTGGTATTACTGCAATAGTAGTTTTAGTTTTAGGATATTTAGCTTACTTTCAGTTTGTACAAAAACCAAAAGAGCTTGAAGCTGCAAACGAAATGTTTCATGCTCAGCAATATTTTGATCAAGCCATAAATTCTGCACAAAAAGATTCGTTATTTACCTTAGCTTTAGAAGGCGCAGAAGGTAAATATGGTTTATTAGATATTATTGATGTTTACAGCGGAACTAAAGCTGCTAACCTTGCAAAGTACAGTGCAGGGATTGCTTATTTAAACATGAATAAGTACAAAGAAGCTATTGAGTATTTACAAGAATTCGAATCTGATGATGCCATGTTGGGCGCCATTGCAAAAGGTGGTATAGCCGATGCTTTTATGCAGCTTAACCAACCCGAAGATGCATTAGAATACTACGAAAAAGCATTTAAACACAATAACAACAACTATACAACTCCAAAGTATTTATTTAAAGCAGGAGTTACTGCTTTAGCGTTAGGTAAAAACGATAAAGCATTAGAGTACTTTACCAGAATAAAAGACGAGTTTGCTACTTCTGCTGAAGGTAGAGATATTGATGTTTTTATTGGTAAAGCCAAAGCAGAAAGTGCACAATAATGGCAACAGAAAATAAAAATTTATCGGTTTACGATAAGGCTACAATCCCAAACGCAAAAAAAATGCGCTTTGGGATTGTTGTTTCTGAGTGGAATGCACAGATTACCGAAGCGCTTTATAATGGAGCTAAACAAACACTTATAGATTGCGGAGCGCTTCCTGAAAATATTATTACCTGGAATGTTCCCGGAAGCTTTGAACTTACTTTTGGGTGCAAAAAGCTTATAGAGCAATATTCTCCGCATGCCGTAATTGCCATTGGTAGTGTAATACAAGGAGAAACAAAGCACTTTGATTTTGTATGTAGTGCCGTGGCAAAGGGTATTACAGACTTAAATGTTAAAACCAACACTCCTGTAATTTTTTGTGTTTTAACAGATAACACTTTACAGCAAGCCATAGATAGAAGTGGTGGTAAACATGGCAACAAAGGAGTAGAAGCTGCTATTGCTGCCATTAAAATGGCTGCATTAGGATAATTTTACAACTCTTTCTTAATTTATCCCTTCTAACATTAGTTTTATTAGACTAAGCTGTTAACATTTTTTAGCATTAAGGGTTTAAAAATGTTAGGCAATTTCAGTACTTTTGATAAGAATCAAAACAAACCATTGTGAAATTCAAAGTTTTTAAACTTAATAAGAATAAACGATTTAATTATACACCCAGATATTATGATGGTAAAGACATAGGTAATGTGTATGATTTTGATTCTAAAATAGTTAAGTACAGAGATGCTGTAAATTCTCGTGATTTTGGTGCTCAATGGCAAGAAGCTCGTAAAGCTAGCAGACACAGAGGTAACAGAGAAATAAACACTCGGTTACTGGTAATTTTTCTTATTTTAGTGTTGTTGGTTTTATGGTTTTTTGATTTTGATCTATCAGTATTTATCCCCAGAAAATAATGTCAGATATTATTAAGCTTTTACCCGATCATGTTGCAAATCAAATAGCAGCAGGAGAGGTTGTACAAAGACCCGCTTCTGTTGTTAAAGAATTACTTGAAAATGCAATAGATGCCAAGGCTACAAGTATAAAATTATTAGTTAAAGATGCCGGGAAAACACTTGTTCAAGTAATTGATAATGGTGTTGGAATGAGCGCTACAGATGCGCGTATGAGCTTTGAAAGACATGCTACCTCTAAAATAGAAAAAGCCGATGATTTATTTGCGCTGCATACTAAAGGATTTAGAGGAGAGGCATTAGCCTCTATTGCTGCTATTGCTCATGTAGAAATGAATACCAAACTGGCAGATGATGAACTTGGCACTCAAATTAAATTAGAAGGGGGAAAGGTGGTTTACCAAGAGCCTACTGTAACCCCAACGGGAACATCTGTAGCAGTAAAAAACCTTTTTTTTAATATTCCGGCAAGGAGAAATTTTTTAAAAAGCGATTCTGTAGAGTTGCGTCACGTTATAGATGAGTTTCACAGAGTTGCTTTGGCGCACCCGGATATTGAATTTGAAATGTATCATAATGGTGCCGAGCTGTTTAATTTACCCAAAAGTAATTTACGCCAGCGGATTGTTGGAATATTCGGGAAGAAAACCAACGAGAAATTAGTTCCTGTAGAAGAAACGACCGATGTTGTTAGCATCTCCGGGTTTGTGTACAAACCAGAATTTGCAAGAAAAAGCAGAGGAGAGCAGTTTTTCTTTGCTAACAATCGTTTTATAAAAAGTTCATATTTACACCATGCTGTTACGGCTGCATTTGATGGGTTAATAAATCCGCAAACACATCCCGGTTATTTCTTGTATTTAGAGGTAAATCCTAAAAATATAGATATAAATATTCATCCAACTAAAACAGAAGTTAAGTTTGATGATGAGCATACAATTTATGCGATTTTAAAATCTGCCATAAAGCACAGTTTAGGACAATTTAGTGTTGCTCCTGTGTTAGATTTTGAAAGAGATAGTAATTTAGATACTCCGTATGCTTACCAAAATAAACCCGCTACAACTCCAACAATAGAGGTAGATCCTAACTTTAATCCTTTTAAAGACGATGTAAATAAATCGTCTAAAAAGGCATATCAAAGACACACAGAGAAAACACCTGATTGGGAGAGTTTATACGTAGGTTTAAATACTCAAAAAGATTTTAGTAGCATAGAGGTTGAGTCTGAAGAAGTTGTGGGTTCACTTTTTTCAGATGAAACATCGTCTGAAGTACAAACAATAACCTACCAGCTTCAAAAAAAATACATAGTAACAACTATTAAATCGGGGTTAGTGGTAATACACCAAAATAGAGCACATCAACGTATATTATACGAGCAGTTTTTAAAAAGTTTAACGGTTTCAGATACGGTTACACAACAACTACTGTTTCCGTTAACGTTACATTTTTCAACAACCGATGTAGCAGCTTTACAAACTATTAAAGCCACTTTAGAGCAAGTTGGTTTTGGTTTTGATAGCCTTAAAGATGATACAGTTGTTTTATCTGGTATACCACTTCATATAAACGAATCTCAAGTGAAAGATGTTTTAGATAATTTGGTGTTTAGTTTACGTGAAGATATTCCAGAAACAAGCTTTTCTCAACCAGATTTATTGGCCAAAACAATGGCTAAAGCAACAGCTGTAAAAGTTGGTGAAATCTTACAACCCGAAGCTCAAGAGGCATTGGTTAATAGTTTGTTTGCATGTAAAGAGCCATCGGTATCACCATTTAATAAAACTACATTTGTAACATTAAGTGTAGAGGATTTAGATAAAAAATTTTAGTATGGGTAGAGTAGGAGATGCAGTTAAGCATTTGGTAATAATAAATATTATCTTTTTTGTTGCTACAACCACATTTGGAAACCAAATGTACCAATGGTTTTCATTATGGTTTCCAAAAAACGAAAATTTTGAACTGTGGCAAATAGTGTCTCATATGTTTATGCATGGTGGTTTCATGCATATTTTATTTAATATGTATGCACTATGGGCTTTTGGTTCTCCATTAGAGCAAATATGGGGTAAAAACAAGTTTTTCTTTTTTTATTTTTCTGCCGGTTTAGGAGCTGCTTTAATACATACAGGAGTAAATTATTATTATTTTAATGAGGGTATTCAAGCCTTAATGAGTGCCGGGATATCTGAAAACGAAATTTTTTCACTTTTAGAGCAAGGAAAATTTAACAGGGCTTGGTATAGTGTTGTAGATCCGGAGGTTATAGATAATTTTTTAAGCGCTTACATTACACCGGCAGTAGGAGCATCTGGTGCCATTTATGGTATATTGGTTGCTTTTGGGATGATGTTTCCTAATGCTGAGTTATTTTTAATTTTCTTCCCGATACCTATTAAAGCTAAATACTTTATACCTATTTTAATTGCATTAGACTTGTTCTCTGGTGTAACCGGATACTCTATATTTGGCTCCGGGATAGCGCATTTTGCGCACGTAGGAGGAGCGTTATTTGGGTTTATAATGATGTGGTACTGGAAAAGAAATCAGTTTAATCAAAACCGATGGGATTCATGAGTAGTACAAGCTTACGATATAAATACTCGCTTTTAAATATTGCAGAAAAGCTAATTGTAATAAATGTTGCGGTATACATATTGCATGCACTGCTGGTTTTTTTATTTCAGCTTAACCCATCTACACTTATAATGCAATGGTTTGAGCTACCTAAGGCATTTTCAAATTTTATCACTCAGCCGTGGTCTATAATTACCTATTCTTTTTTTCATGGAGGCTTTTTTCATCTTTTTTGGAACATGCTTTTACTTTATTATGTAGGACGTATATTTTTAAACTTGTTTGATGGAAGGCGATTTCTAAATGTATATTTTTTAGGAGCAATAGCAGGCGGATTACTTTTTTTAATTAGTTACAATATTTTTCCGGTTTTTTTAGGAATTCAAACGGCATTGATTGGTGCTTCTGCAGCTGTAATGGCTGTATTAATTTTTATATGTACTTATATACCTAATCAAGAAGTTAGAATTATTTTCTTTACGGTTAAACTATGGTATATAGGCGCTTTTTTTGTTTTATTAGATTTAATACAGATTCCAATTAATAATCCCGGAGGGCATATTGCACATTTAGGCGGAGCATTTTTGGGCTATGTATATGCCAAACAATTATTTAATGGTAAAGATATAGGAGCTTGGTTTGCTAAGCTTATGGATACATTAGTTACTTTTTTTAAATTTAAAAAGAAATCGCCTTTAAAAGCGGTTCATAAAAGTAAAACAAAACAAACCAGACAACAAAAGGTGCAAAAAAAATCTGAGCAGCAACAGCGTATAGATGAGATACTCGATAAAATAAGTAAGTCTGGATACGACAGTTTAACCAAAGAAGAAAAAGATTTCTTGTTTAAAGCTGGTAAAGATTAGCTTTTTAATTTTTTATGTTTTCTAAACTCCTTTTTTTACTTAATACTATATGCAGTGCAATACTTTTGGTGCTTTATGCATTACAACATTTTTATGTTAAAGGTTTAGTTGTTGCCACATTACTTACTCCTATTTTCATTGTCATTAACATATGTTTTTTAGTGTATTGGTTAGTAAAACTAAACAGGAATGTAGTATTACCGTTTTTGGTGTTACTATTAGGCTATAATCAGGTGGTTAATAGTTATCGTTTTTTTGGAGTTACAGAACAGTTAAACGAGCCCACTTCTTTTAAAGTTATGTCATATAATGTAATGATGTTTGATAGATACGGTTTTATTGTAAAGGATGATGGGAAACAACTCATTGAGCTTATAAAGAAAGAAAATCCGGATATTATTGCTATGCAAGAGTTTAGATACCAGAAATATCCTGAGTTTAAACAATATTCTCATAAATATATTATAGATAAGGGCTCATCGGTTTCAAATAATCAGGTTTTTTTTTCTAAGTTTCCTATTATTAATCAGGGTAAATTAGGTTTTGAACATCATAATAATAATGCTGTTTTTATAGATGTAGCAATACACTCTGATACACTTAGGCTGTACAATATTCATTTAGAATCTTTTAGGATTATACCCAGCAAACAGGAGCTTAATCCGGAAAACTCAGATAGGTTATTTAAACGAATGACAACTACCTTAGATAAGCAAAAACACCAAATAGAAATTGTAAAAAAACACCAAAAACAGTCGCCTTATAAAACTATTATTATGGGCGATTTTAACACTACTCAATACTCATATATATACAGACAGCTTTCAAAAAACATGAAAGATACTTTTAATGAGAAAGGAAAAGGATTTGGAAGAACGCATCGTTTTAGATTTTTTCCATTACGAATAGATCATATTCTAGTTGATGAGAGCATTAATGTGCTTTCGCATAAAAACTATTCGGAATTATATTCAGATCATTTTCCGATCATGGCGCAACTCTCTTTACAATCTCATTAATATACAATCTGCTGTGTCTGCCAGAATATGAATAAGTAATCCAATGCCAATAAGCCTTGTCTTTTTAGGTATTAGCATAAAAAAATAGACGGCTATAGCCCAATAAGTATGTAAAAAATGATAGTTTATACTGCACCGGTTAGCATCAAAAATTGGCGATGCAAGTAAATGATCAATATCTATTATAATTGCTGAAAGTAATATTAAAGTACTTTGCTTAAATTTTTTTCTGTAAAATAAATACGCTATAAGAACAGGTACTAAAAAATGTATACCATAATGAACAAAAAAGCGGAGCATAATGTTAAAGTGTATGCTGTTGCAAATAGTTAAGCGAGTTGGTGCCCTCGTTAAAGAGTAAATCTAAAATGCTAAGGTTGCTTATGTAGCCGTGCTTATTACTAAATACCTGAATGTATTCTTTAAAGCTAAAAGGTTTTTCTTGTTTAGCATTTACCAAAAATCTAAAATCAGAGTATTGGCTCAAATCTTTCTCGAATGACTCAGTAAATTTTAAAGCTGTTTCTAAACCAATGCAATCAGCAACAATTTCAATTGTTTTTAAGTTTAAATCGAATAAAAATTTTGGTTTATCTTGAAAAAGCGGTGAAAATTCATCTTCGTAAAATTCAAAAAAAGGCGAGGTTCTGTAGGCTGTTTCTAACGTTTTCCAATGTTGTTTTTGCCAATTAAAACTATAATCTATTTGAACATCTTTATACAATTGGTGTCCATCTTTACCGGTATGTTTTATAGGTATAGAAAGCATTTGCTTTCCATTGGGGCTATATAAATACATACGGTTTCTGTAGGTTTGTTTTTGGTAATTATCGTGTGCTTCAAAAACAACATCGTTGTTTGCCATAACAACAAAATGTGCTATGGTAGGAAAATAAGTTGGATGAATAACTACCGTATTCATGAGGTTATTTGCTTGCTTTTTTTCGTTTCCTGATAAAATCAAAAATTAACCAACCAAATAGAATAATTAAAAAGTATTTAAAGTAAGAAACGGGTTTGCCGTTTCCACCAACTGTTGTAAATAAACGCTCCCATCTAATTTTATTCATAATCCCGGAAGCATTACTGTCCCAACTCATCCAAATAAAAACGGGTTTCCCAACTACGTGATTAAATGGTACAAATCCCCAAACTCTTGCATCTTCAGAATTATGACGATTATCACCCATCATCCAGTAATAATCTTGTTTAAAAGTGTAAGACTGTGTGGGAGTATTGTTAATGTAAATTTGATTGTTTTTTACTTCTAACGTGTTGCCTTCGTACTCCTTAATTACTCGTTTGTATAGTGGTAAATTTTGTAAGTTTAATTGAATTGTTTCACCTGCTTTTGGAATATAAATCGGACCAAAATTATCTTGATTCCAGTTAAAATTTGGATGCTGTGGAAAAATATTAGGGTTTCTAACACCTTTAGGCTCAATATTTTTACCGAGCCATGCTACATTAGGGTTGTGTTTTAACCTTTCAGCAGCTTCTTCTGTAACGGCAGTAAATAGCACTGTGTCTCTGTGTATTAAACCAACAGGATCTGTAATATCATAACGGTTTGCTAATAGCTGGCGTGTGAGGCCGCTACCTTTTAGGGTTGCTTTATAACTAAACTGTAATTTAGCTCTATCGGGTAAATTATTTTGTTTGCCATTAATAAAAACATAACCATTTTTAATCTCTAATGTATCACCCGGAATACCAACGCAACGTTTTACGTAATTAGATTTTTTATCTATTGGTTTAACTATTTTTTTGTCGGGGGTTTTAAAAAACTGTTGAACAGTATCTACCGGCCAATTAAATACCACAATATCATTACGTTTTATTTTTTGAAAACCGGGTAATCTAAAATAAGGCAGTTGCGGCCATTTTAAATAAGATTTAGTTTTAACAACCGGGATTGTATCATGAACCATAGGCATTGCCACTGTGGTCATTGGTGCTCTTGCCCCGTAGTGAAACTTACTAACAAATAAAAAGTCGCCAACTAGTAAAGTTTTTTCTAAAGATGAGGTAGGGATAACATATGGTTGAATAAAATATGTATGAACTAAAGTGGCAGCTACAACTGCAAATAATATAGAGCTAACCCATTCTCCTAAAGCCGATTTTGGTTTTAAGCTTCTATCGGATATGTAGGCAACATCTAATGCGTAATTCAGATAAAAAATATAAAAACCTAACGTAGCAACTACTAAAAGGGTGTCTAAGCGACTGTTTTTTCCAAAACTGCGAATGGTTTCTACCCAAATAACCGGAAACATTATTAAGTTTATTATCGGAATAAATAGCAATATTACCCACCATTTAGGTCTGTTTATAATTTGCATAAGCACAATGGCATTATAAACAGGTATAATTGCTTCCCATGGTTTTCGTCCGGCTTTTTTATAGAGTTTCCAGGTTCCTAAAAAGTGAATTATTTGAACAGCAATAAAAAACAATAACCATTGTGTTATGTTCATAATTAAAAATGTTTTTTGTTTTTAGTGTTTATACAACTAATAATGTTACGTGTTTAACCAATGTTTAACACATCTCTCATAGTGAAAACCCCTGTTTTACCAATTAGCCATTCTGCAGCTATAATTGCTCCTAAAGCAAATCCGTCACGATTATGAGCTGTGTGTTGTATGTTTATAGAATCTACGTCGCTTTGGTAACTAACCGTGTGTGTTCCGGGAACATTCTCTATTCTTTTAGCCGTTATAGGAATTGTATTTTCTCCGGTATCCGTTAAGCTCCACTTTTCTTTATTTGTGTGTTTAATGATGCCTTCTGCTAAGGTAATTGCTGTACCACTTGGTGCATCTAGTTTTTGTGTATGATGAATTTCTTCTATAGCTACATTGTATTGTGATTGATTTTTTAATAGTGTTGCTAATCGTTCATTCAATTCAAAAAAAACATTTACTCCTAAACTAAAATTAGAAGCATAAATAAAAGCACCGTTATGTTTTTCACAAAGAGCTACAGCATCATTATATTTATCTAACCACCCGGTAGTACCAGATACAACCGGAATGTTGTTTTTTAGGCAGTAACTAATGTTGTTAAAAGCAGCATCCGGTACAGAAAAATCTATGGCAACATCGGCATTTGTTAAGGAATGCTCAGTAATGTTATTTGTTATTTTGTGTGATATGGTATGACCACGATCTGCTGCCAATCGTTCTATGGTTTTTCCCATTTTACCATAACCTAACAACGCAATTTTCATAGCTAAAAATTAAAAGTTAACTGCATGCCGTAATGTACACGGGCGTCTATTTGATTTTGGTAAAGATACGGTTTAAATGTAAGGTCCGGATTAACATTATATTGCCTTAAATGCGCATCTACATTGGCATCTATAATGTTAAGCACATAAAGACCTATGGTAATAAGTAGCGAGAGATCTCTATTACGCTGGTAAAATTCTTGAGCATCTCTTAGTGCGTCGTCACTTACATCTGGATTGCCTACAACAACACCAGAGTTGTTAATATCGTAAAACTCATCGTCTGTATAACCGGCTAACCTTCTTTTATAGGCAGTTCTGTAGCGGTCGTATTGGTCTGCATTTTTTTTGTAAAAATAAACTCCTGTGCCTATGGCACCATAAACAATAGGTATTTTCCAGTATTTTTTGTTGTATGCTTGTCCTAAACCGGGCAATACAGCCGAATAAAATGCTGCTCTACTTGGGGCGAGCGGGTCTATAGAATGTTTTTTAATAATACGTTCTGTTGCAGTAGTAACTGTGCTATCTGTTTGCTGTTCTTGAGCAAAAGTTACAACTGTAACCCATAAAAAAAATACTGTTGCAAATTGTTTAATTCTCACCTGAGATTAGCTTTTTTAGGCGTTTAAAATCTTCTTCTGATTGAAAAGGAATGGTAAGTTTACCTTTTCCGTTCGAAGAAAACTTTACTGCAACCTTAGTGCCAAAATAGTTAGATAAAGCTTCTATGTCTTTCTTTACGTTTTCCGGAATTTGGGTTTTAGTAGTAGTTTTTGATTGGTTTGAAGATGAGCCGTTTTGAAGGTTTCTAACCAACTCTTCGGTTTCTCTAACAGAAAGTTTTTGCGCTATTATTTTTTCGTAAATATCCAGTTGTTGTTTTCTGTTTTCAATATTAATTAAAGCTCTACCATGTCCCATAGATATAAAGCCATCACGCATTCCGGTTTGAATAATAGGGTCTAACTTTAATAATCTTAAGTAATTGGTGATGGTAGAACGTTTTTTACCAACGCGTTCACTTAGCTGCTCTTGTGTTAGCTGAATTTCATCAATCAATCGTTCGTAAGAAAGTGCAATTTCTATAGGGTCTAAATCTTGGCGTTGAATGTTTTCAACCAAAGCCATTTCTAACGATTCTTGATCGTTAGCAATCCTAATATAAGCAGGTATAGTTTTTAATCCGGCTATTTTAGATGCGCGCAAACGGCGCTCCCCAGAAACTAATTGGTATTTGTTAAAACCAATTTTTCTAACGGTTATGGGTTGTATTACTCCTAACTCTTTTATAGAAGTAGCAAGTTCGCTAAGAGCTTCTTCGTTAAAGCTGGTTCTGGGCTGATAAGGGTTAACATCAATTGCGTCTAACTCGAGCTCTACAATGTTTCCAACAACCTTATCGGCATTTTTATCTGATGCAGATTTAATATCGTTATTTGGGTCTTTTAACAAAGCCGATAACCCTCTTCCTAGTGCTTGCTTTTTCGTTGCTTTTGCCATCTATACGGTTTGCTTGTTTTTTTCTAAAATCTCGTGCGCTAAGTTTAAGTAATTTGCAGCACCTTTACTGCTGGCATCATAATTAATTATACTTTCACCGAAACTTGGGGCTTCACTTAAGCGAACATTTCGTTGTATAATGGTTTCAAAAACCATTCCGCTAAAATGTTTTTGTACTTCTTCTACTACCTGATTAGATAATCGTAAACGAGAATCGTACATGGTTAATAAAAGCCCTTCAATATCTAAATCAGGGTTGTGAATTCTTTGAACACTTTTAATGGTGTTAAGTAGTTTGCCCAAACCTTCTAACGCAAAATACTCACACTGAATTGGTATAATTACTGAGTTTGCAGCTGTTAATGCATTTAGAGTTAATAAGCCTAAAGAAGGGGCGCAATCTATTAAAATATAATCATATTCTTCTTTTAGATTACCAATAGCTTCTTTAAGCATATATTCTCTATTGTCTTTATCTACCAATTCTATTTCTATAGCAACAAGATCTATATGAGACGGTATGAGGTCTACATTAGGAGAACTTGTTTTAATAATAGTTTCTTTGGCGTCTAGGGTGTGTTCTAACAGTTGATAAGTGCCAGACTCTACCGTTTCTACATCAATTCCTAATCCGGAAGTGGCGTTTGCTTGGGGGTCGGCATCAATTAACAAAACTTTCTTTTCTAATACACCCAAGGAAGCAGCTAAATTGACGGTTGTTGTAGTTTTACCTACGCCTCCTTTTTGGTTTGCAATAGCAATGATTTTGCCCATGTTTTGTAATAGATTTGTAAGAGGTAAAAATACAATTATTTATGGGTTAAAAAAATGTAATTTATTAACAGAAAGTGAATAAAAAATGTAATAATTACTTATTCTTTTTAGCTCTAATCATTGCTTCGAGCATATCCCACATTTGTTCAGGAACTTGCTCTAGTAGGTTAAATTGCCCAGCACCTTTTAACCATTCGCCTCCATCTATAGTTATTACTTCTCCGTTTATATATGCTGCAAAATCAGATACCAAATAGGCTGCTAAATTGGCAAGTTCTTGATGTTCTCCTACACGTTTTAACGGTACTTTTTTAGCTAAATCAAATTTCTCTTTTAAATCGCCCGGAAGTAGTCTATCCCATGCTCCTTTAGTAGGGAATGGTCCGGGAGCTATTGCATTAAAGCGCATACCGTATTTAGCCCATTCTACTGCAAGACTACGTGTCATAGCCAAAACTCCGGCCTTTGCTGTTGCACTTGGTACTACATACGCTGAGCCTGTCCAAGCATAGGTAGTAACAATATTTAAAACATTGGTGTTTTTTTGTTTGGTGTCTATCCAATGTTTACCGAAAGCTAATGTACAATTTTTAGTTCCTTTTAAAACAATATCTATTATTGTATCAAAAGCGTTAGCCGATAAACGTTCTGTAGGAGATATAAAATTACCGGCAGCATTGTTAAGCAATACATCAACTTTACCAAATGCATCTATAACTTGCTTGTGCATGGCTTCTACTTGATCATAATGCCTAACGTCACATTGTACGGGTAAACAAGTACCTCCGGTTTCTGCCTCTAAATCTTTAGCGGTTTGAGTTAATTTCTCTAAGTTTCTAGATGTAATGGCAACGTTGGCTCCTAACTCTAAAAAGTATTTAGTCATTGCTTTGCCAAGCCCGCTTCCGCCACCGGTTACTACAATATTTTTTCCTTTTAATGCATCTTCACGAAGCATTTTTTGTGCATACATCATAGGTAATTAATTTTAGTTTTGATAAAAGTACATATAAAACCTAAAATAATATGCATGCATAATAAAAATTATGCTAGTCTAATAAAATTTCTAAAATGGTAATGGCTGCATCACTAATTTTTGTCCCCGGACCAAATACAGCAACGGCACCGGCATTAAACAAAAACTCATAATCTTGTTGTGGGATAACACCGCCAACAACAACCATTATATCATCACGACCATATTTTTTAAGTTCTTCTATAACCTGAGGAACAAGTGTTTTATGCCCACCGGCCAATGACGATACTCCTAAAACATGAACATCGTTTTCTACTGCCTGCTTTGCAGCTTCTGCTGGAGTTTGAAAAAGCGGACCGATATCTACATCAAAACCTACATCGGCATAGCCCGTTGCAACAACTTTTGCTCCTCTGTCGTGTCCATCTTGCCCCATTTTAGCAATCATAATACGGGGTCTTCTACCTTCTTGCTCTGCAAAGGTGTTGGCTAACTGTTTTGCTCTTTCAAAACTATCGTCTTGTTTAATTTCTTTCGAATACACTCCACTAAATGATTGAATGTTTGCTTTATACCTGCCAAATACAGTTTCTAGAGCACTGCTAATCTCACCTAAAGTTGCTCTCTCTTTAGCTGCTTCTATTGCTAAAGCTAATAAATTTTTATTGCCTGTTTTAGCTGCATCTGTAAGTTTTTGCAAGGCAGCCGATACTTTTTCTGAGTTTCTTTCTCTTTTTATTTTCTGTAAACGCTCTATTTGTTGCTGTCTAACAACATTGTTATCTACTTCGAGAATTTGAAGTGGGTCTTCTTTTGCAAGTCTGTATTTGTTTACTCCAACTATTATGTCTTGCCCACTATCTATTCTGGCTTGTTTTCTTGCGGCAGCTTCTTCAATTCTCATTTTAGGAATACCGGCTTCGATAGCTTTGGTCATTCCGCCTAAATCTTCAATCTCTTGAATAAGTTTCCAAGCTTTATGCGCTATTTCATGTGTTAAAGATTCTACATAATAGCTTCCTGCCCAAGGGTCTACGGTTTTAGTAATTTTAGTCTCTTCTTGAAGATAAAGCTGAGTATTTCTGGCTATTCTGGCCGAAAAATCTGTTGGCAATGCAATTGCCTCATCTAATGCATTGGTATGTAAAGATTGTGTGCCACCAAATGCAGCTGCAGCAGCTTCAATACAAGTTCTTGCTACGTTGTTAAATGGGTCTTGTTCTGTTAAGCTCCATCCACTGGTTTGGCAGTGTGTTCTTAAGGCTAATGATTTTGGGTTTTTAGGATTAAATTGCTTAACCAGTTTTGCCCACAACATTCTGGCAGCTCTCATTTTAGCAATTTCCATAAAATGATTCATCCCGATAGCCCAGAAAAAAGATAATCGCGGAGCAAAATCATCTATATCCATCCCGGCTTTTATCCCGGTTCTAATGTATTCTAAACCGTCTGCAAGTGTGTATGCCAACTCAATATCTGCAGTAGCACCAGCCTCCTGCATATGGTATCCAGAGATACTAATGCTGTTAAATTTGGGCATGTATTTACTGGTGTACTCAAATATATCGGCAATAATTTTCATTGATGGAGTAGGAGGGTAAATGTAAGTGTTACGCACCATAAACTCCTTTAAAATATCGTTCTGAATGGTACCAGAAAGTTGCTCAGGCTTAACGCCCTGTTCTTGGGCTGCAACTATATAGAAAGCCATTATAGGCAAAACGGCACCGTTCATAGTCATAGAAACCGACATTTTATCGAGCGGAATTTGGTCGAAGAGTATTTTCATGTCTTCAACCGAGTCTATAGCTACTCCGGCTTTACCCACATCGCCCACTACGCGTTCATGATCACTGTCGTAACCTCTATGTGTAGCCAAATCAAAAGCAACAGAGAGACCTTTTTGGCCGGCAGCTAAGTTTCTTCTGTAAAATGCATTACTTTCTTCTGCTGTAGAAAATCCTGCATACTGCCTAATTGTCCAAGGTCTTCTAACATACATTGTACTGTATGGGCCACGTAAATAAGGAGGTATCCCGGCAGCAAAGCGCAAGTGCTCTGCTTCTTCAAGATTATTTACTGTATAAACCGATTTAATTGATATGCCTTCTGCTGTTATAAAGTCTTCTCCATTAGAAGCAACATTTTTAGCAGCTGTATTATCATTAGCTAAGGTAATATGTTGAATATCTTTTCTACTCATTT
>JBPEWY010000027.1:0-2205 GCA_052032225.1 Flavobacteriaceae bacterium | reverse complement strand
TTCATATTCTAACCAAACCAAGCCCTTAACAAAGCAACGTAGTTGTTATATGACCTATACCAGTCCGCTGGTTCACGATCTTTTGCGTTCTGGATTTGATAGGTCTCCTATGTTTAACGGTCGAATAAAAAGTATTGGCCCAAGATATTGCCCGTCTATTGAAGATAAAATACACAGGTTTGCAGATAAAGAAAGACATCAAATTTTTGTTGAGCCAGAAGGATGGGATACAGTAGAGGTTTATGTTAATGGCTTTTCAACATCGTTACCTGAAGATGTTCAATTTAAAGCGCTACGCTCTGTAGTCGGATTTGAAAATGTTAAGTTTTTTAGGCCGGGTTATGCTATAGAATATGATTATTTTCCGCCAACACAATTAAGCCACACATTAGAAACCAAACTGGTTGAAAACTTATATTTTGCAGGACAGATTAATGGAACTACCGGATATGAAGAAGCAGCTGCACAAGGTATCATGGCTGGTATTAATGCGCATTTAAAAATAAACGGTAAAAGTGCATTTGTATTAAAGCGTAATGAAGCATATATAGGCGTTTTAATTGATGATTTAATCACGAAAGGGACAGAAGAGCCTTATAGAATGTTTACCTCGAGAGCAGAATACAGAACATTGTTAAGGCAAGACAATGCCGATTTACGTTTAACGCCAAAATCCTTTGAAATTGGTCTTGCTTCTGAAGAAAGACTAAAAAGAATGGAAGAAAAGCAAAAAGCATCTTCAGCGTTTATTCAGTTTTTTAAGGAAACAAGTGTAAAACCTGAAGAGATTAACCCTGTTCTTGAGGAGATTGGATCTAGCACAATGAAACAATCAGATAAAATGTATAAAGTGTTTTCAAGACCAGGCGTTACTTTACAAAAAATGAGAACACTTCCTGTTGTAGATAATTATATTAAAGCAAATAATTTAGACACAGAAGTTTTAGAGCAAACAGAAATTCAGGTTAAATATTCAGGATATATTCAAAAAGAAAAGAACAATGCCGACAAGTTAAACAGGCTTGAAGATATAATTATACCTGATAATTTTGATTACGATAAAGTTAAATCACTTTCTTTTGAAGCAAAAGAAAAACTCAAAAAAATAAAGCCAAAAACGCTATCACAAGCATCAAGAATTAGTGGTGTTTCGCCCAGCGATATAAGTGTCTTGTTGGTGTTTATGGGCAGATAATTTAGTTTTGTTCCACGTGGAACATAAAATTAATTGTTTAAAAAGGTACAGTAGATGTGCCTTTTATTTTTATGAAAAATGAAAGACAAGCTGTATTTAAAAACAAAAGATTTTGCGCTTTCAGGCGAAGAGTTTAGTTTGTATTATGATGAAGAGCATGATATGCTGATAACTAAACCTGTTCCTGATACTAAGGCATTATCTGCATATTATAAAAGTGACAACTATATTTCGCATACTGATGCCAAACGAAATCTAATGGAGTGGATTTATGCTGTAGTTAAAAAGTATATGCTTGGTAAAAAAATAAGCCTCGTAGAACAGTTTTCTGAAAAAGGTAATTTATTAGATATTGGTGCCGGTACAGGAGCCTTTTTAGAGGTAGCAATTAAAAATGGATGGAATGTTTTGGCTGTAGAGCCAAACGAAAATGCAAAAGCCTTTATAGAGAAAAAAAACATAAATGTCTGCTCAGATATTTTTAACCTGCAAAACAAAAAATTTAATGTAATAACCTTGTGGCATGTGTTAGAGCATATACCAAACCTTCAGAAAACAATTCAACAATTAAACAGTTTGCTCGAGCACAACGGCTACTTGTTTATAGCAGTACCAAATTATAAAAGTTTTGATGCAGCATATTATAAATCGTATTGGGCTGCTTATGATGTTCCTAGACACTTATGGCACTTTTCTCAAAACAGTATAAAAAAACTTTTTGCCGACACAAGTTTAAATGTAGTAAAAATCTTACCAATGTATTTTGATGCCTATTATGTGTCGTTATTGTCAGAGCAATATAAAAAAAATAAGCGGCCATGGTTTAAAGCAATGTATGTTGGTTATCAGTCTAACAAGAAAGCGAAGCGAACAGGAGAGTACTCTTCTTTGTTATATGTGTTAAAAAAGAGCTAAAACCCATTTTAAAGCTTTTTAAGCTGCTTTTTAATCATTAATCAAGCAAACTATAAGCTAAAACTTAAAAGTTGCTGTAAAAGCAAAATATTTAA
>JBPEWY010000026.1:0-3828 GCA_052032225.1 Flavobacteriaceae bacterium | reverse complement strand
ATTTACGAACAAAACCACTTAATTAAATTATTATGCTCTTCACTAAACCATTCGTTTCCATTTTTATACATAGTTAATGAAGCATGAACGGGCTCATAATCTGTAAAATCTACTTGTTTGTAAATACTTTTTATTGGTGCTAAATAATTAGTTTTAAGGCTTTCTATGGTATCTGTTTCTATAAAGTACTCTTCCCAATAGTTTAATAAAAAAGCAGCCCAGTCGTAAATTAAATTATACGCTTTTTGCTTATTAGCTTCAGTAACAACAATAAGTCCTACTTGATACGGATTTACTTTAGTAAGACTTGACGCATGATTGAAAATTGTTTTTTGAAAATTACCGGCATCAAACTCATACCACTCTGGTATGTTTTCTAAGTTCCAGATAATATTATTTTTAGTTTCTTCACTAAGGTTAGATTGTTGTATTAGTTTAATGCTGTTTGTTAAAAGCATATCTATTTCCCATAGTCCCATAAATCTAATTTTTTAATAACATACCTATTAAATATATGGATTAAGTACATTATAATAAAATTAACAGCCAGAAAATAGCGCTAAATTTAAGGATGTATTAAACGGTAAATAAAAGGGTTAAACAAATTACTTTATAAAAGTAATACCATGCTTTTGACAAATTTTGGTTACTTTTTCAAAATCGGGTGGACCAGGAGGTAATGCTGCTAATTCTTCAAACATTTTTTCTATTCCGGCCGGAAAAGCACTTGTAATCATTTTTGCTTTTGTTGTACCTACTACTTTCCAGGAATGAGGCACATTTTTAGGAGCAAAAGCTGTATCGCCTGGATTTAATATAGTAGTTTCTCCATTAACCATTATTTCTACTTGTCCTTTAACAACTCTAAAAATTTCATCTTCTTTGGTATGTACATGAGGAGGTATTCCAACTCCGGGTTCAACATTATCTACCCATTCTACAATTTGATTATTAGTATCACTACCAACTAATTTGTGGGTTTGAATGTCTCCGATAACATTTAATACATCTCCTTCGGCATCTTTAATAATTTTAGGTTTTAGTGTTGATGCTACTTTAGTTTTGGTAAGTAGATCTTTACCTTGTGCAATTCCCGGTAGTATAATTAGTCCTAATCCTAACCCGGATGCTTTAATGAATTTTTTACGGTCCATAGTGTTTTATTGTTTATAACTAACTAAAGATAGGGGAGTTAACAATAAAAAAGTTGTGAAAAAGTAGGTAAAACCTTAGAATATAAGATGTTTAGCTTTTTCTGATTTGCGAAGGAGACAATCCGGTATGTTTTTTTATGAAGTAACTGAAATAATCCGGAGAAGAAAACCCTAATTCGTAACCAACTTCTTTAATAGATTTATCGGTAAATTTTAGCTTATGGCGTGTACGCATTATAAGTTGCTCATCTATTAAACTTTTTGCATTAATACCCAACACCTCTTTAACACATTCGTTTAAATACCTATCAGACACATTAAGTAATTGTGCATAACTGTTAACTTCATGATGGTTGGAAAATTGCTGATCTATGCTCTTTTTAAATTTATAAACCAATGCAGCTTTGGCGTTATTATCTGTTATTACAGATTTTATATTGCATTGGCCATCACAATAAATAAAAAGCGTATTTAAAAGCGATAAAATAGCATCTTCTTTATTTTTAAGGTTTGTGCTTACAAGTTCATCTAACATTTCTACAATAGCCTGAACACGTTTTTCTATTCCGGGAGACAATTTTATTTTAGGTATCTGATGCTCTTCTTTAAAAAACCTAACCTGCGTAATTTGAAGGTTATTAAACGTTGGATGATTTAAAATACTTTTTGGTAGATAAATTAAATAACCGGCTGATGTATTGCTATCGCTTTTATGTATTTCCCATTTAAAACCGGGATTTAAAAAGAATAAAGAGTTAGCTACATGTTTGTGCGTTATATTATTTATTACAATACTGTTAACACCATCTTTAACCAAACATAATGTATAATAATCTCTTTCATTTGGGCTATGTGTAACCTTATTAAGTATTTGTGATATTTTAATAGTTTGATTTGACATGAAATATAGGCATAAACATTACACCATTTAAAGTTAATAAATTTTTAAACAGCTGTAAAACAATAGTTTATGTTGTATTTTAACAACCACAATAAATTTCAATTTTCCAAAAATCATCCTTATCTATTAAGGTATAGTAGCATCCGGCTTCTTGGTCTGTAGGACCGTAAGTGTCTTTATTCCATTGATTTGGCATATTGGTTAAGCTTGCATCATACATAAGCTCAATCCATTTTTTCACTTCTGTTTTATTGATTTTTGGCAATTGTAAAGTAACTTGAGCACCACCTGATTCTGAGCATGAAGAAGTAGAAAATAGAATTTTATTATCAAACGATTGATTAAATGCACAAATCATAGAATCATCATAATCAAATGTTTGTACATTTTCTTTATCTGATGTTGGTTTGTAGTTTAAAATTAAATAATGATAAACTATATCGTTTCCTTCTTTATCGTTTTCAACAGCTTTTTTTAGAGCTGCTTTATTGGGAGGAACAAGGTTAAAGTTTTGACAATGAGCAACGCCTAAAAACAGCATTGTGAAGCATAGAGAAATTAAAATTTTCATAATTAGGGTAGTGCTGTTTTAACTGTTATAAGATGTATTTTAAAGTTTAAAGTATTCTACCGAAACTTGTTTGCCATCTGCATATTTTGTTACAGAATACAATTTATAATCGTAAAACACTTTTTTTGTTACAAGCTGTTGGTTTTGGTAATTATTTTCAATGTACGAGCTGGCAAATGATACTTCACCACCGGGCATAAATATTCTTTCAAAAACTAATTGTCCGTTTTCATACCTACCTTCATTTTTTTTAGCTCCGCTCTGATGAAAATTTTTTACAGATCCGTGTAACTCATCATTTTTATAAAAAACAACCATGCTTAGTTGCCCGTTTTCATACCATACTTTAGAAACGCCCTCTTTTTTATTGTGTTTATAATTAAACACATATTTTAGTTGTCCGTTATTAAACCAGCCTTTACGTTCCCCATCTAAAAGTCCGTTTATATAATTTTCTCTAATTCTTAATTGACCATCGGAGTACCATTCTCTAACCAAACCATGTAGTTTATTGTTTACAAAGAAGCTTTCTGAATATAGTTGCCCATTTTCATACCATTTTTTTAGCTTGCCATTAAGTTCACCGTTTGTAATTTTTCCTTCTACAGCGAGGGTTTTGTTTTTATGCCAGTATTTTAATACTCCATTTACTAAAGAACTATCCTTTTTTTGATAGTACTTTTTATTCATATAAAAAATATCGGTTTGTTTTAACTCTTTTAATTGAGCAACCAGATTGGTTGTAAGGAGTAGAGATATACTTAAAATGAAAAGAAGTTTATTCATAAAAAAACTTAAAAAAACACTATCAATATTGATTGATGTTTTAAAAGTATAATATACAATAGTTTTTAGATTATTTGGAGTTTTACTGTTGTAGGTATTTATAAATAGGTTAATTGGATGTGATGGAGTTATTTATAGCATGTAATTTTAATTATTATTCTCGCAAAATTTTCTCCATTTTTCTACCTTTAGCCAGCTCATCAACTAACTTGTCTAAATACCTTACTTGTTTTGTTAAGGGAGTTTCAATTTCTTCAATCCTATAGCCACAAATAACACCTTTTATAAGGTGTGTATTCGGGTTTAAATTAGCATTTGCAAAAAAATCTTCAAACGTTACTTTTTTATCAATCAGTTCTTTGAGTTTTTTTTCATCATAACCTGTTAACCACTCAATAACCTGATGTAGCTCTTCT
>JBPEWY010000025.1:0-1887 GCA_052032225.1 Flavobacteriaceae bacterium | reverse complement strand
TATCTGGATTGTCATCTCCCGGTTGTTCAATCATTTTAGAATAATCTAAAGAACGCCCATCAACCCTTGGAGGCGTACCTGTTTTCATTCTACCCGATTCAAACCCTAACGCAACTAAATCTTCAGTAATGCCCGTTGCTGCTTTTTCTCCGGCTCTACCACCGCCAAACTGCTTTTCACCTATATGAATTAAACCATTTAAAAATGTACCGTTTGTTAGAATTACAGATTTAGCATAAATTTCAAGTCCAAGAGAGGTTTTAACCCCTTTAACAACACCATTGTTAACTATAATTCCGGAAACCATCTCTTGATAGAAATCAAGATTTGGTGTTCTTTCGAGCATTAATCGCCACTCTTCAGCAAAACGCATTCTATCATTCTGGGCTCTCGGACTCCACATAGCCGGCCCTTTTGATTTATTAAGCATTTTAAACTGTATGGCAGACTTATCCGTAACTATACCGCTATAACCTCCTAACGCATCTATCTCTCTAACAATTTGACCTTTAGCAATACCACCCATTGCAGGATTGCATGACATCTGGCCAATTGTTTGCAAGTTCATAGTTATTAAGAGCGTTTTGGAACCTAAATTAGCTGCAGCTGCTGCCGCTTCAGATCCTGCATGCCCTCCGCCTACAACAATAACATCGTACTCTTTATCAAACATAACTATTATAATTGTTCCACGTGAAACATTCTAATTTTCTCATCTTCTTTTTGGCGCATTAAAGAAGTTTCTTCCTCTGTTTTATCTTTATAACCCATAAAATGCAACAAACCGTGCGCCATAACCCTAAGCAGTTCTTGATCAAAATCAACTTTAAATATTGTTGCATTTTCTTTAACTCTGTCTATTGATATAAAAATATCGCCTTGTAAATTTTTTCCTACACTATTATCAAAACTTATAATGTCTGTATAGGTGTCATGATTTAAATATTTAACATTTAAATCGTATAAATACTCATCGGTACAAAAAATGTAATTAACAGCTTTTATCTGGTACGCTTCTGATGCAGCAACTTGCCCTAACCATTTTTTGTACGATGTCTCTTTAGGTAATTGTGATGTGTTTTCGTAAAAGAATTCAATCATTGTTTTGTTTAAAATAGTCTCTTACCTTGTCTTTATAAATTTTGCGCAAAGGTAATACTTGTCTATTTAAAATTTCTAATTGATTGAAAAATTCTTTGTAGTCAA
Organism: Flavobacteriaceae bacterium; assembly: GCA_052032225.1. Classification (GTDB taxonomy): domain Bacteria; phylum Bacteroidota; class Bacteroidia; order Flavobacteriales; family Flavobacteriaceae; genus JBPEWY01. Next base: position 681 of record JBPEWY010000025.1, on the reverse strand, counting down.
TTAATTGAGTTTCAGTAGGCTTAGCAAAATCTTTAATATTTGTTATGCTTTCTCTTTTATTATCTTCGCCCTGTTTAAAAGCGGCTTTGTCTAATTGTAGTAATTTATGTTTAAGCCTAATCATACGTTTTAACGTATTTTCATTAAAGCCTTGTTCTAATAAATTATTCTCAATTTGCTCCATTTCATTAAGGAGTTGCTGCTGGTTATTGGGCAATTTATCTCCAAATTTATCTAGTAATTGCTTTTCTAAAGCGGAACGTATTTGTTGCTGTTGCTTATAAATTTCGTATAGTTTTTCTGCATTTTCATCCTCGCCTTCTCCTTCTGCTTTACCTTTTTTATTATCAGAATTATTTTGATTTACTTTTTGTAGTCCTTGTTGACCATCTTGTTGGTTAGTATCATTTTGTGAGCCGGATTGTTGTTGTATTTGCTGCTTCATTTTTTCATTCAACTGTTCTTGAGACATAATTATATCCGGTAATTGAAAACCTTTAGATTGACTTGAATTACCAGATGCGCTCATCATCATTTGCTCATTCATGTTATCTAATGCATCACCCAAAAAACTTGCTAATGTATTTGCAGCAGTTAAAGCTTTTTGCTGACTCGCAATACCTTGATATAGTCTGTTTTCAGGAAAATACTCTAATGCTTTATCAATGTTATAAAAAACCT
>JBPEWY010000024.1:0-3416 GCA_052032225.1 Flavobacteriaceae bacterium | reverse complement strand
ATTCGGGTTTAAATTAGCATTTGCAAAAAAATCTTCAAACGTTACTTTTTTATCAATCAGTTCTTTGAGTTTTTTTTCATCATAACCTGTTAACCACTCAATAACCTGATGTAGCTCTTCTTTAGTTCTACCTTTTTTCTCAATTTTAGCTACGTAATGCGGATATATAGACGCAAAAATCAACTTTGCTACCCTAGCATCGTGTTCTGGTGTTGTTTTCATATTGTTTAGTTTGCGTTAAAAGCATTTGTTTTTATATACAATAGTGAGAATATAAAGCTACAATATATTTAAGATTTATATAACTTGACATTTTAATGTAAGTAAGTTGTTTGCTATGCTGTTTTGCAAGAAATATGGCAATCAACTATTTGCTTAAGCTTTTTTTGTATTGTAAAGCAAGTTCTTTATTTAAAAAAAGCACTTCTGGTTTATCTTTTCGTAAGCCAACAGTCCAATTATTAAAAAACTCCCATTTATCATTAACAAAAACAGCTTTGCCGTATTCTTTAGTTAATGCTGCTCTAATTCTTTTTTCTTCTCCTTTAGCGGTTAATATCCAAACCATAGTAAGCTTACCATCTTTAAAACGAGCTTCAAATTTTCTTGGAAATCCTGCATATTCAATCCCATAGGCATTAATTTGAGTTTGGGCATTAGGGTCTGAATCATCCAAATCTACAACTTCAATAATCTTACTTACTTTTTTAAGTTTTTGGAGTTGTTTTTTTAAAGAGCTTCCCATTGTTATAAAATCTGGGATTCTTGCAGATAGATTATACCTAGTTAATTTAGTAGGGCTAATAAGTAAAGGGTTATTCCAGGCAAATAAATTAGGATGTACAGATTCTGGCGTAAGTAACCATGCAGCATCTTCTTTTTTTAGTATAAACAGTAAATCTTTTGTAAAGACAAGATATTCCATAAAGTTAACAGCTGTATCTTCTCGGTTAGCTGTGAATACTTGCGTACAATTACCTTTGGCTTCAATATAGGTAAGATGATTGTCTGAAAATGTAAATACAGCTTTTTCTAATGTGCCTGTTTTAAGCCTGATTTTGTAGGCTAATAAATGAGTTTCGGTGTTTTTTGACAATGGAAAATTTGGTTCAGGAACTTTTACAACACTAATAGAATCAGATATTTTCACTAATTCTTTCTGTACTGTGCTAAGTGAGTCGCCAAATTTAAAACCCTCAAAAACAGATGCAATCTGAGCATTAATGTTTATAGCATTAAAAGTACAAACAATAAGAAGCAATAGCTTTCTATTTAGCATAATTAAATTTTACAAATTAGTAGGGGCAATAGGTTTTTTGTTACATAAATTTTAATAAACCATTGTAATATACTTGAACCAATTTTTAAGAACTTTTGTTACTGTACAGTTTATAATAAATAAAAGCTGCAACTCCGCCTATAAAAGAAAAGACTGCCAACATCCAGAAAACATGTTGGTGACCTTTAGCTCCCGGAGAACTGTCGAGCAGATATCCCATAAGAGGCCCGGCAAATATATCAGGAGTATAACCAATTAAAGAGATTAACCCTACGGCAGTTCCTGTAAGTACTAAAGGTATATTACCTCGCTCCATAACAGCAAAGTACAAAGCTCTGGCTGCATAAACACCAGTAGCAACTATTAAGATAGAGATAAAAAATAGTAGGGTAGAAGATGATGAAATTAATCCGGAAGCAAAAAGAATTGCACCAGCAAATGAAAATATAAAACTTAGTAAAAGCCATAAAGTTGTTTGCGATCGGTCTGCCAGAAAACCAATTCCAACACCAATTACCGGACGGATAAAAAGTAAAAATGTGCCCACTTGAGCAGAATGTACTTGATTGTATAACATAACATCTTGTGCATAAAGAGAGAAAACATCTGTTATTTTATATCCTACATATGCACAAAGGATAATAATCATTAACAAGCCAACAGAGGGAAGTCGTAACACTTGTTTTATTTGAGATATATTTATTTGTTTTACTATAATTTTACTTTCGGTTTTAGTGTCTAGTTTTAAAAAAAACCATACTAACACACCTACAAAAGCAATAATAGCAGACGAAACAAGTATTACATATTTAAAGGCTTCTTGAGTTTCTTTTATTTTTGCATTAGCAATTTCAGATCCAATAAAAAAAGAAAAAATAAGCACTCCCATTGTTCCCATGAGTGCTCCTACTAAACCCCTACCTCCGTCTAAAAAACCAAATGCTTTACCTTGTGAAGTTGCACCACCCCATACTCTTGTAGCTTTAATCATAGGGGCCCAAAATAAAAATATGGTGGTAAAACCCCAGTAACCATAAATAAAAAGTAACGTATTATAATTAGGAAAAGAGGCATAAACTAAACCACCTAAAGCAGTCATCCATAACGCTACAGCAATTAGTTTTCTGGGTGAAAATTTATCGGCTAATGGCCCGCCAAATACGTACGAAAAAAGAGCAACAATACCATAAACAGAAAAACAAATACCTAACTGAACATTATCTAACCTAAAAGCTTCAAGAACAGTGGGTCTGAATACTCGTGCTAAAACAAAAGGTAATATAAAAACAGATTCTCCGGCTAAAATAAGAAGTAACAAAAAATACCACGGTGCTTTTTCTGGGTTCATTTACTAACTAGATATTTAGTTTTTGAGGATTTAATATATTTTAAAAGAAGCTGTAACTACTTTAATTTACTAAACAATGATTTTATTACATGTGTTGGCAACTAATTTAGCAAAAAATAACGGGCAATAATTCTGTTCTTTTGTTATTAGTTAACTGTAACAGTTTTTTGTGGTTTTAAATCAAGAAAAATTGATTATTAAGGTGTAAAAAGGGAAGTTGAAGTGTAGTTATTATTGTGTTTAGTTTTTATTTATTTTCAAAAATCACTTTAGTTTTAGATAATTTATCATGCCATCCGCTTGGTTTATCACCCAGAAATGAAAATGGTTCAAACGGAATATTTCTACAAAGACTTCTAATAATTGTAGTTTTAAAATCCATTATTTCATTTTCAATTGTTACAGCCCTAGTTTTTGTTACATATTTACCTAAGGTCTTACCTTTTAAAAAATATTCAAGAAAAGTATAATACATGGTAGTTATAACAAGTGTAGTTAAAAGTCTTTTAAAAAAAGAATCCTTTTCTGTAAATAAAAATTCCCTTAGAAAGGATAGTTCAGCAATTGCCGATAAATATCTAGCTATGGCTAAGAAAAAGATTAAAAATATAAAGTATACTATAGTGTCAATTGCATAGTTAGTTAATCTTTGGTCGATATTTGCTATTTTATATTGATTTAAATTACAGGGAATTTTTTGTTCTTTTTCCATACTTATTAAACTTATTATTTCATTCTCAAATAACATACAACTGTTTCAACTACGATTTTTATGTGGAAAATCCTAAG
>JBPEWY010000023.1:0-10606 GCA_052032225.1 Flavobacteriaceae bacterium | reverse complement strand
TTTTAGAAGGCAAACATGTTGTTGCGTTATTGCCCACCGGAGGAGGAAAATCGGTTTGTTATCAAATTCCTGCTTTGGCAAAAAAAGGCATTGCTATTGTTGTGTCTCCGCTTGTGGCACTAATGAAAGAACAGGTGCAACAACTAAAAAATAAAGGGATTAAAGCTGTTGCTTTAACCGGTGGTCTATCGGCTTCAGAAGTAGATGCCATTTTAGACAACTGTATTTATGGTAACTATAAGTTTCTTTACTTGTCTCCAGAACGACTTCAGCAAGACATAGTGCAGTACAGAATAAGGCAAATGAATGTAAATGTTATTGCCATAGATGAGGCTCATTGTGTATCGCAATGGGGACATGATTTCAGACCCGCCTACTTGCAATGTAATTTACTGTTAGAATGGTTTCCGGAAACGCCCGTAATTGCCGTTACCGCAACTGCAACTAAAACCGTGTTAAACGACATAACTCATCAATTAAAGTTAAGAAACCCGGTAGTCTATAAAAAATCGTTTGCCAGACCAAACATCTCTTTTAATGTTTATTACGAAGAAGATAAACACTACAAATTACTGAGCCTTTTAGAAGAAAATAAAGGTAGTGCTATTGTATATGTTAGAAATAGAAAGGCAACCGTAGACATTGCAAATTATCTTAATAATCATAATTGTAAAGCTACTTTTTATCATGGTGGTTTAACCTCTCAAAAAAAGCAAGAGCATTTAAACTTTTGGCTTAATAACAAGGCTAATGTAATGGTTGCCACTAATGCTTTTGGAATGGGGATAGATAAAAGCAATGTTTATTCAGTTGTACACTTGCATTTGCCGGATAGTATTGAGAGCTACTATCAAGAAGCCGGAAGAGCCGGTAGAGACGGAAACCCATCACACGCTGCAATAATTACCAGTAGTGCAGATGTATCTAAACTACAAAGCCAATTTCTTGGGGTTTTACCCGATGTGAGTTTTGTTAAAACCGTTTATAAAAAGCTAAATAGTTACCTTCAAATTCCTTACGGAGAAGGCTTTTTAGACACTTATCAGCTTCGATTTAACTCATTTTGCCAAGCATATGGTTTTTCTCCAACTAAAACCTACAATACTTTAAAAATATTAGACAAGCATGCTGTAATAAGTTTGTCTGAAGAATTTAACCGAAAAGCCACCATACATTTTATAGTAAGTAATAATCATGTTTTTTACTATTTAGAGCAACACAAAAGTTCTGCACATGTTTTACAAACTATTTTAAGAACTTATGGTGGTGTTTTTGATGTCCCTACAAAAATAAATACAAGCTTAATTGCAAAAAAAAGTAATACACCAGAAGACCAGGTTTTTAAAATTTTAGAGCAAGCTGCCAAAGACAATATTATTAATTACAAGGCACAACACACCGATTTAGAAATTACTTTTTTAGTTGCACGTGAAGACGATAAAACAATAAACGTTATTGCTAAACACATTAAACAACAAAATCAACTAAAAACTAAACAAGTTAATGCTGTTATAGAATACATTAAAGACACTAAAACTTGTAAAAGTGTTTTCTTGCTAAACTATTTTGGAGAAAATGTAACTACTCCCTGTAAACAATGTTCTGTTTGTAAAGAGCAAGCTTCTACCCCATCTGCAAATTTACCGGCACTCAAAACTGCAGTAGTAAACTTACTAAAAAAACAACCTTACAGTTCAAGAGAAATTGTAAAAAAACTAGACTGTAAAGAAGAAGATATTTTAAAAGTATTAAGATCTTTGCTTGAAGAAAATAAGATTATAATTAACCATAAAAATCAGTATAGTTTACCGGAATGAGAAATAAGCTTAAAATAGTTTTTATGGGTACTCCTGATTTTGCAGTAGCCTCATTAAAAAAAATAATGGAATCTGAATATGAGGTTGTTGGCGTAGTTACTGCACCAGATAAACCTGCCGGGAGAGGAAGAAAAATACAACAATCTGCTGTTAAGCAATATGCGTTACAGTATAACATACCAATTTTACAACCAACTAATTTAAAGGATCCTTATTTTCTAGAAGCGTTAGCAAGCTTACAAGCCGATGTTTTTGTGGTAGTTGCCTTTAGAATGTTACCAAAAGAGGTATGGCAAATGCCTAAATACGGGACGTTTAATTTACACGCATCATTACTGCCGGATTACCGAGGGGCAGCCCCTATTAATTGGGCAATAATTAACGGAGAAACCAAAACAGGTGTTACCACTTTTTTTATTGATGAAAAAATAGATACCGGTGCTATAATATTACAACAAGAAGTAGCTATAACCCCTACAGACAACGCAGGCTCACTACATGATAAATTAATGAACATTGGTGCGCTCTTAGTGCTTAAAACATTAGATTTAATTGCTGTAAACAAAGCTAACCCGGTACCACAACCAAAAGATGGTAAGGTTAAATTAGCACCAAAAATTCATAAAGAAACTGCCAAGATTAATTGGAGTAAACCACTCACCTACATTCATAACTTTATAAGAGGATTAAGTCCGTATCCGGGAGCTTGGTGTGAAATTAATATTGGAGAAGAAACTCTTACTGTTAAAATATACGAAACAGAAATAGTGCACAAAACTCCTACAGAAAATCCATTATCCTTAATTATAGAAAATAAACAAATTAAAATTGTACACCCAGAAGGATATTTAATAGTTAAGCAATTACAATTACCCGGAAAGCGAAAAATGAGTGCTAAAGAACTTTTAAACGGATTTAGCTTTCCGGAAGTAACTACCGTTTGTTAGCCCTTACCAGCCGTAAGGTTAGCTAAAACTTGTAAAAAATAGCCTACTTTATTAACAAAGTGCTTAAGTTATTAACAAAATCCTTGATTTCCCGCTGTTTTACTTGCATGGTAAGCAAATCCGCCTAAATTTGTGTTGCTATTTAAAAATAATGTTTAACCAACAATTTAAATTACTTCGATTATGAACAAAACAGAATTAATTGATGCAATGGCAGCTGACGCTGGCATCACTAAAGCAGCAGCAAAAAAAGCATTAGAGTCTTTTTTAGGCAATGTAGAGAGTTCGCTAAAAAAAGGTAATAGAGTATCTTTAGTAGGATTTGGATCTTGGTCTGTTTCTAAAAGATCTGCAAGAGAAGGTAGAAATCCTCAAACTGGTAAAACTATCAAGATTCCTGCAAAAAATGTTGTAAAGTTTAAAGCAGGTTCAGATTTAAGCAATGCTGTTAACTAAAATCTTACCCTCTTATTTTACAAAAATATAAACGCCACAATGTGGCGTTTTTTTTTGCTATAACCATAAAATTTGATGGTTTCAGAAAAAAAACTTAGATTTATTAAAAATTGCACCTTATGATTGCTCTGAAACCAGCAAAAGGGCATCTACTAATAGCAGAGCCTTCCATCATTGGAGACGTATCTTTCAATAGATCGGTTGTGCTTCTTGCGGAACATAATTTAGACGGTTCTATTGGCTTTATCTTAAACAAGCCTTTTAAGTTTAAATTAAATGAGCTGGTTTCTGAAATAGAGAAAGATTTTACGGTTTATAATGGTGGTCCGGTAGAGCAAGACAATCTTTATTTTATTCATAAAGTTCCCGATTTAATTACAGATAGTGTAGAGATTTCTCAAGGTATATATTGGGGTGGAAATTTTGATAAGGTTATTGAGCTTATAAATACCGGCGTTCTCACTCCTGATGATATTAGATTCTTTTTAGGATATTCTGGTTGGGATGCCCAACAGCTAGATCGTGAGCTTGCCTCTAACTCTTGGGTAGTTGTAGAAAATATTTACGAGAGTAATATTATTAAAAAATCTTCTCGCACTTTTTGGAAAGAAAAAATGATAGAGCTTGGAGGTAGCTACCTCTTGTGGTCTAATGCCCCCGAAAACCCCACGCTCAATTAAGCCAACCTGGCTTGTGCATTTAGTTTTCCTATTAAACTTTTGGCAACCTCTGCTTGATATGTTTTTTTACGGTATTTAGTAATTGGCTGTATTCCTACAATGGTATTGGTTATAAAAAGCTCATCGGCTTTTTGAAGCTCAAACGGAGAAATAGATTCTTCTTTAAATTCAAGTTCATCGGTAGTATTAAGTATTTTAATGAGCTGTTTCCTAATAATTCCGTTTAAGCATCCATCTGTAAGAGGTGGAGTTTTTATAGTATTTCCTTTAACTAAAAACAGATTTCCGTTTAAAGCCTCTACAACATTTTTATGGTTGTTTAGCAATAAACAATTGCTATATTCATTCTCTTTAGCAAAAACACTTCCTACAACTTGAATTATTTTATTAGCAGATTTTAAAGTACTTAATAATCCGGCATTAACATAATAATCTTTAAAAAGCTCTACCTCATAATCTGCATCAGTAATAGTATAAAAAGCGCCATTTAAAACTTGGGCATCTATAATGTAAGATACATTGTTGTCTTTTGGTAAATAAGTGCCTTCTGTGTCTCTAAATACAGTTAACCTAACTCTTGCACTGGCTTCTGTTAAGTTATTGACCTCTACTGTTTTTAAAATTTCTTGTTGTAAATATTCTAATGTAAAATGCATCGGGATTTCCATTCTAAGAATGCGCATAGATGCCATTAGGCGTAAATAATGGTCTTCCCAAAAATATATTTTACTGTTTCCTACTCTAATTGTTTCAAAAACAGCATCGGCATAATACAAACCTCTGTTATTGTATTTTAAAACAGGTGTGTTTTGATCAACAAGATTTCCGTTAAAATTTACCATAAAAAAAGCCTTGTTTTTTAACAAGGCCAAAGATACTTTTTAATATTGAGTCTTTTAACTAAGCTGAACCTAAAATTTGTTTTAAATCTGAAATCTGATTTTCCCATAATAATTTAGCTTCTTCAAGCTCATCTTCTTCGGCAAAATCTGTAATCATTAACGATACATCTTTGGTGATTTCATCTACAACAATTCTAAATTCAAAATAACTATCATCGTCACTTTCTAACCACCTAAATTTAACCATCTCGCCACTTTTCTTTTTTACTAATTTGGCTTGTTCTTCTGATTCATCCCAAATAAAAGTAAAAATTTCTCCACGAGAATTTACATTATCTGCAAACCACTCTGATAGCCCTGATGGTGTAGATAAATACTGGTATAAGAGTTGAGGAGAAGATTGTATTACAAATTCTAATTCATACTTAACTTTGTCTTCCATTGGTAGTTATTTAGGTTGAGCCTAATATATATATTAATTAAAAAGTACAAAAGAAAAGGTATAAATTTTTTGTTGGGTAATCTTTTTAAAAACAAAAAAAGATATTATATATTTGCACCCGCTTTACAAGAGCAATGGCGAGGTAGCTCAGTTGGTTAGAGCGTCGGATTCATAACCCGGAGGTCACGAGTTCAAATCTCGTCCTCGCTACAAATTAAAGGCTTCACAAAAATGTGAAGCCTTTTTTATTATTTCTTTTATTTCACTTCGCTTTTTTGTACTATTAATGTAAACTTTTGGTACTTTTTTAGACCAACACTTGCAAAACATTTTTTATGCTTACCTGGAAAGATATTATACATTTTACCGTAAACGGAAATCCGAAACCTGATACAAGAGTTCAAAAAACAACCGAAGAGTGGAAAACTATTTTAACTACAGAGCAGTTTGCTGTTACTCGCTTAAAAGGAACTGAAGCCCCTCATAGCGGAGCATTATGTGCATCTTTTGAGCCGGGAAAATATAGCTGTATTTGCTGCAACACGCCGTTGTTTGATGCTACCATTAAGTTTGATTCTGGTACAGGCTGGCCAAGTTTTACGCAACCCATTAAACCTAATGCCATTAAATACGTAAAAGACACTTCGTATGGTATGGTTAGGGTTGAAACGCTTTGTAATACTTGTGATGCACATTTAGGACATGTATTTCCTGATGGGCCACCACCCAGCGGATTACGTTATTGTATTAATTCGGTAGCACTTAACCACATAAAAGAATCTGAGAATGCATAGTAATTTAGAAATAGCTACTTTAGGCGGAGGGTGTTTTTGGTGTTTAGAAGCCGTTTTTCAGGAAGTTAAAGGTGTAGAGAATGTAGTCTCAGGGTACTCAGGAGGTGTAGCTCCCGGAAAACCAACTTACAGAGAGGTCTGTTCTGGACTTACAGGGCATGCAGAGGTTGTTCAAATACATTACAATCCAGAGGTTATATCGTATCAAGATATTTTATATATATTTTTTACATCGCATGATCCTACAACACTAAATCGACAGGGTGCAGATGTAGGAACACAATACCGTTCTGTTATATTTTATCATAACGAAACGCAAAAGCAAATTGCGCAAGATGTTATGATTAAAATGCAAGCATATTATAGTGATAAAATTGTTACAGAGTTAAGTCCGTATACTAAATTTTACGAAGCAGAATCGTATCATCAAAACTATTACAAAAACAACCCAAACCAAGGATATTGCTCTTTTGTTATTGCTCCTAAGCTTAGTAAACTTAGAGCTATGCATGCTAACAAATTAAAATCATAATTTATGAGAAGTGATATCATTAAAATTGAAAACGCTAAGGGGATAGCACTACACGCTCATTTAGATTTACCAGCTAATAAAAAACCTAATTATTACGCTATTTTGCTTCATTGCTTTACCTGCAGCAGCAATTACAAAGCAGTAAAAAATATAAGTAGAGCGCTAACAAATAACGGTTTTGGGGTATTACGTTTTGATTTTACAGGCTTAGGTAAAAGTGAAGGAGATTTTTCAGATAGTCATTTTTCTGCTAATGTTTCTGATGTAGAAACAGTTAACAATTTTTTACTAAATCAAAATAAAACACCTTCTTTACTTATAGGACATTCTTTAGGTGGTGCTGCAGCAATTGTAGCAGCTTCTAAACTAAACAACATAAAGGCAGTTGTAACTATAGGTGCACCGGCAACAGTAAACCACGTTACAAAACATTTTTCTCATGCTTTAGATGATATAGAAGAAAAAGGAGAAATTAAAGTTAATATTGGAGGAAGACCGTTTAAAATTGACAATGATTTTGTTGATGATTTTAGCCAAACCAATCTGCCGGAAATTACAAAGAGTTTAAGGAAACCTATTTTAATAATGCATGCTCCTTTAGACACTATTGTAGGTGTAGAAAATGCTCGTATGCTTTATAACAATGCTCATCACCCAAAAAGTTTTATCAGTTTAGATCAGGCAGACCATCTTTTAACAAATCCAGAAGACAGTATTTATGCGGGTAATTTAATTGCTACATGGGTTAATAAATATTTGCCCTTTAAAGATAACCAGATGTTACCAACAAAAGGAGAGCAATTAGTAGCTCATTTAAATGTAAAAGAAGATACGTATACAACCTACATTCAAACCCAAAAACATAGTTTAATAGCCGATGAACCTGAAGATGTTGGTGGAGCAGATTTGGGCCCGTCTCCTTACGATTTGCTAAGTGCTTCGCTAGCCGCCTGTACAGTAATGACATTAAAAATGTATGCCCAGCAAAAAAACTGGTCTTTAGACGAAGTTTATACCTACATTACACACTCTAAAAAGCATAGTGAACATTTGGTTATAAATAACAAACCCACCAAAATAGACCACTTAGTAAAAAAGATAGAATTTGTTGGAGATTTAACTCAGCAACAAAAAGAACGTTTATTAGAAATTGCTGCCAAATGTCCGGTTCATAAAACCTTACAAAGTAATGTAATTATAGAAACAGAGGCTTTTTAGTTGGGTAAAAAAACTTTTTCTAATTCAGAAAAATTATAGGTTTCTTGTGTTCCTGTTTCCATGTTTTTTAACACGAAAGTGTTGTTTTGCAGCTCTTCTGTACCAATTAAAACTACTTTAGGCACATTACGCTTATTAGCATACTGAAACTGCTTTTTCATTTTTGCTGTATCTGGATATAAATCTGCTTTTATCCCTTTATTTCTTAAAAATGTTACCGCTTTTAAAGCTTGCAACGCTTCTGATGCTCCAAAATTAATAAACAAGACATCTAACGTATCTGAAACAGTTTCAGGGAACAGATTTAGCTCTTCTAAAGCTAAATATATTCTATCTAACCCGAACGATATACCTATACCACTCATTCCCTTTAACCCAAAAATACCGGTAAGGTCATCATACCTTCCTCCTCCTCCAATAGAGCCGAGCTTAACTTGTGACGGGGCAGCTACCTCAAAAATGGCTCCGGTATAGTAGTTTAAGCCACGCGCTAAAGTAACATCTATAGTAACATTAGCGGTTTTTAATCCTAAGTCTTTAATAGTATTTATAATAAATTTTAAATCGGTTACTCCTGTCAATCCTTCCTGAGAGCTTTGTAGCATTTGCTCTAAATCTTCTAGTTTTTTTGCATTGTCTCCAGAGAAGCTAAACAGTGGCTGTAGTTTAGTAATGGCCTCTTGCGCTATACCTTTGCTGAGCATTTCTTTTTTAACGCCCTCTTCACCAATTTTATCAAGCTTATCTAAAGCAACCGTAAAATCTATTAATTTATCTTTTGCCCCGATTACTTCGGCTATCCCTGTTAAAATTTTTCGGTGATTAAGCTTAATTGTTACTCCGTTTAATTGTAAACTACTAAATACAGCATCATACAATTGTATAAACTCTACTTCTTGCCATAGTGAAGTAGAACCTACCACATCTGCGTCACACTGATAAAATTCTCTAAACCTTCCTTTTTGTGGTCTATCGGCTCTCCAAACCGGCTGTATTTGGTAGCGTTTAAACGGAAAATCTATCTCATGCTGGTGCATAACCACATATCTGGCAAAAGGTACTGTTAAATCGTAGCGTAATGCTTTTTCAGATATTTTTGGAGTTAATTTAGCACTATCTTTTTGCTGATAAACATTATCATCTACTTTAGATAGATAATCGCCAGAGTTTAAAATTTTAAAAATTAACCTATCGCCTTCTTCTCCATACTTTCCGGTTAACGTTTCTAAATTCTCAAACGATGGAGTCTCAATAGGCCTAAAACCAAATACCTCAAAATGTTTTTTTATGGTAGTAATTATATAATTTCTTTTAGCAACTTCTTGTGGAGAAAAATCGCGAGTTCCTTTTGGTATACTTGGTTTCTGGGCCATAAAATTCTGCTTTTGCTTTAAAATTTAAAAGAGAGTTATGCGCTAGCAAATATCTTAACTTTTGGGTGTTTTAAAAAATCAGGATAAGATTTCTTCAAACCATCGGTATAGCTCTCCTTTGGTAATTACTGCTCCTTTTTCTATGAGATTAAATTTATCTAAGTTTTTGTCTTCACTATATGCTTTAGAGGCTTGCATGATTTCTACGCTATCTGTCATAAAGTTTTTCTTAAACCACGCAAAACCTTCTTTTGTAGTTAAATCTATACTGGGGTTATTAACTCTAATAGCAATTAGTTTCATTTCTTTATCGGTTAAATGAAACAAATGCATTTGTTGTGCCGATATGTTTTCTAAGTATTTAACATTTGGTAAAACACCTTCCCAAATTAAATCGCTAAACACGTCTAGTTCTTGCTCTGCAACTTTAGGTTTTTCTTTTTTTATTTGCTCCCACTCATCGGCAGTGATAGATTGTGTAGCTAAAAAATTTATAAACTCTTGGTGTAGCTCTTCAAATTGCTCTTTTGTTAGCCTTCTGTACTTCATTTTTAAAATTTATGTATAAAAAAACCGCCCTATTTAAGGGCGGTTCAAAAATACTATTTTTTATGCTTAGTTAAAGGTGTAACGAACTCCAAATTGTGCTTGCCATCTAGATTGTAAGCTAGAGTCGTAACTAAATGTTTCTGTTAAATTAGGATCAAAAGTATATGTTGGGTTATTGTTGCTATCTACAGTTACTCCTAAAACTTGAGTATTTGTAGGCTCTTGAACTACACCCCAATCTGAGTTGATTAAGTTTCCGAAGTTAAGAACATCTAAACTTAATTGTAGTTTGTTTTTATCTCCTAATTTAATGTCTTGTAAAATTTTAAGATCCCAACGACCTCTCCAAGGTGCTAAAGCAGCATAACGCTCAGCATATTTACCTCTGTTTTCACGTAAATAATCATCTTGCTGAATGAATGCCTCAAAAGCTTCTGCTTGACCAGGACCACTAAAGTTCATTTGGTTAACCTCAGCTGCTGTTGGAATGTATAATAAATCGTTTATGGCAGAACCATCATTATTTAAATCGCCACCATAAATGTAGTTGTAACGCCCTCCTTGAGCATACTCAAAGAACGTAGAGATGGTTGTACCGGTTTTAAACGATTTAGAAATTACACCGATAATTCTGTGTGTATCTCCATACTTAGAGTACGATAAAACATCGGCATTGGCATTACCTACTACAGCATTAGCTACAAAGGCGTCTCCTGTAATTTCTGCTTCAATAGAGTTTACATCTTTAGAGTTTAAGTAGCTATAAGCTAAACTGGTGTACAGACCGTTATCAAATGTTTTTTGTGCTTTTACAACCGCATTCCAAATTCTTCCTTTATCAGAATTAGAGAATACGTACGCACTTGTTGGTCCGCCAAAAATTTGCGATTTATCTGAGTTTGAATACACCGGACGGTTATCTACCCCGTTTAATGTTTCTGATGGAGTGTTTAACC
>JBPEWY010000022.1:0-30960 GCA_052032225.1 Flavobacteriaceae bacterium | reverse complement strand
GCTGCCGGATTAGTGTTTTTAGGAGTGTATTTGGTGAGTAAAAAATAAACTACACCATATTTAAATCGGCTGGCTTAACAGATTGGTTTCTGGTGTCTTCTTTCGTAAGCTCTTTAAAGTTATTTGCTTTCGGAACATTATCAAAAAACTGTAATATCTCTGATGGCAATCCGGTTAACTTTCTAGTAGTAAGATCAATCCAACCTCCAATCATCTCGCTTCTGGCAAAGTTTTTTCCTTTACTATCATAAAAATTATGTGAAAAAGAGAAAAACATACCATCTTTACTTAACCCGGTTAACTCTAAAGAAACCGTTACAGGCTTACCAATAAAAGCCTCTTTAAAATAGTACATATGCTCATGAAAAACTACCGGACCAATATGATACTTCTTTAATAATTGCATACTAAAACCACAATCTATTAAAAAAGACATACGCGTATGGGCTGCATAACTAACATACGACACATTTGCTAAATGCCCATTAGCATCTAAATCATTCCACCGTATCTCGAACTCTTTTTTGTACATATTCTAATTTTTTTAGTAAAAATAAAAAGATTTGTTATGCATGCATAACACTTGCTAAATTTTATTTACATTTGGCTCGATTATTCTACAAATTGGTTATGCCCCTAATAGATTCTAATTACAATCCGCCTCGAGTTTTCAAAAACGGACATGTTTCAACTTTGTATGCTGCTTTAGTTAGAAAAGTTAATAATGTTAAACAACAACGAGAACGCTTGTGGTTAAATGACGGCGATTTTATTGATGTAGATTGGAGTTTCACTTCGGTTAAAACCAACAAAGTAATAATTGTGCTTCATGGCCTGGAGGGCAATGCTCAACGTCCCTACATGTTAGGAGTTGCTAAATATTTTTCTGAAAATGGTTTTGATGTTGCCTGTGTTAACTTTAGAGGATGCAGTGGAGAACCTAATATTCATTACAGATCTTACCATTCCGGAGAAACACAAGATTTACAAGAGGTTATTGATTTTATTATTAACAAAAATAAATACAGTGCTGTATTTTTAAAAGGTTTTAGCCTTGGCGGAAATGTTATTTTAAAATACCTGGGCGAGAACAAAATGTTAGCTCGAGAGCTTAAAGCTGCCGTAGCTGTTTCTGTACCGTGTAATTTATACGACGCTATGTTGGCTTTGCATGAGCCTAAAAATTTTATTTACAGTAAAAACTTTAAATATCACCTGGTAAATAAACTAAAGCAAAAACACGAATTGTTTAATGATTGTGCGAGCATGCAACAAATAAAAAATATAAAAACGTTAAAAGATTTTGACGATGTTTATACTGCTCCGGCACATGGTTTTAAAGATGCTTTAGACTATTATTATTCTTGTAGCGCTCTACGTTTTTTAGACACTATTACCATACCAACCTTAGTGCTTAATGCCCAAAACGACTCTTTTTTAGCGCCTAGCTGTTATCCAATAAAGCAAGCACAAAAAAACCAACACCTCTTTTTAGAAATGCCTAAGCATGGTGGGCACGTTGGCTTTTACGACACTAAAAACATATATTACAACGAAAAAAGAGCTTTACAGTTTATTAATACCTACGTACAATAGCTTTGTATGTACAGTTTTAGTATATTTAACTGTACATTAACATGTTAACCGCTACAAACTATAGTGTATGAAGGTGTTTTTTAATAATTTGTTTGATTACAATTTTATTTGCAATAAAAAGCTAATTGAGTTTTGCGAAAACACAAAAAATTTGCCGGACGAAGTAACCAAACTATTTAGCCATATTTTAAATGCACACGCTATTTGGAATGCCCGAATTTTAGACCAGCCCATAAATATTGATGTTTGGCAAGTTCATGATGTAACCCTGTGGGCAGATATGCACTACCAAAACCAACGCACTACTTTTGGTATTTTAACTAATCAAGAAGATTTTGATATTCTGATTGACTATCAAAACAGCAAAGGAGAAAATTTTTCGAACACCTTACAAGATATTTTATTTCATGTAATTAATCACTCAACACATCATAGAGCGCAAATAAACAATGTACTTAAAAAACATTCATTACAACCATTGGTAACAGATTATATTTTCTACAAACGCTAAGTGATAATCATTTGTTAGAAACTTCTTGTTTTCATTACCTTTGTGCAACTTTTAACTTAAATGCATGATTAAATCTATGACTGGTTTCGGGAAGAGCGTAATACAACTTCCCACCAAAAAAATAACCATAGAGTTAAAGTCGCTCAACAGCAAAAACCTCGACATTAACACAAGAATTCCCCCGCTGTATCGCGAAAAAGAGCTCCCCATGCGCAACACCATTGCCAATGCTCTGGTACGAGGCAAAATAGACTTTAATTTATATGTAGAAATTACGGGCGAAGAAACCACTACCCAAGTAAACAAAGGTGTAGTTAAACAGTACATGCAACAGTTAAAAGACATAGTAAATGCAGATGATATAGAGCTGTTAAAAATGGCTATAAAAATGCCCGATGCACTAAAAACAGATAGAGACGAAATAGATGAAGAAGAATATAAAGCCATTACACAAGCTCTAAACCATGCACTTACAGAAATAGATGCCTTTAGAGCAGAAGAAGGTAAAGCCTTAGAAACAGATTTTATATCGAGAATAAAAAACATAAAATTACTTTTAGAGCAAGTAATTGAGCTAGATCCTACGAGGCTTGCACATGTAAGAGAACGTTTAGAAAAAGCTGTTGCCGATTTAAAAGTAGAAGTAGACGAGAACAGATTTGAGCAAGAACTAACCTATTACCTTGAAAAATTTGACATTACCGAAGAAAAAATTCGGCTTGCCAACCATTTAGATTACTTTACCACTACATTAAACTCCCCAGACTCTAACGGAAAAAAATTAGGATTTATTTGCCAAGAAATTGGTAGAGAAATTAACACAATGGGCTCTAAGGCCAATTATGCACCTATGCAAAAAATAGTGGTGCAAATGAAAGACGAATTAGAGAAAATTAAAGAACAAATTTTAAACGTATTGTAGTGAAACAAGGCAAGCTTATAGTTTTTTCGGCACCTTCCGGATCTGGTAAAACAACTATTGTTAGACATTTACTTAATTTTCCTGAACTTAATTTAGAGTTTTCTGTATCTGCTACTTCAAGAGAGCCTAGAGAAGGTGAAATAGATGGCAAACACTACTATTTTATATCATTAAAAGAATTTAAACAGCATATTAAAAATGGTGATTTTTTAGAGTGGGAAGAAGTGTACAGAGATAACTTTTACGGTACTTTAAAATCTGAAGTAGAACGTATTTGGGCAAAAGGAAAACACGTAATTTTTGATATTGATGTTGTTGGCGGGTTGCGTATTAAGAAAAAATTTCCGGAGCAAACCTTAGCTGTTTTTGTAAAACCCCCAAGTGTAGATGAGCTAAAAAAACGTCTTAAAAAACGAAAAACAGAAAGCGAAGACAAAATAAATATGCGTATTGCTAAAGCTTCTGTTGAGTTAGCTACAGCCCCACAGTTTGATGTGGTTATAAAAAACAATGACTTAGATACTGCTTTGCAAGAAGCTTATAATTTAGTAGCAGATTTTGTTGGTGCTAAAAAAAAAGTGTGATGACAAGAAAAAATATCGGTTTGTTTTTTGGAACATTTAATCCCATTCATACCGGACATTTAATTATTGCAAACCACTTAGCAGAACACACCAATTTAGACGAAGTTTGGCTGGTAGTTACCCCACTCAGCCCTTTTAAGAAAAAAAGCTCTTTATTAGACAACCATCATAGGTTTGAGATGGTTTACAGAGCTACCGAAAATTACCCAAAACTACGACCAAGCGATATAGAATTTAAATTACCTCAACCAAATTATACGGTACATACGCTTGCTTATTTACAAGAAAAATACCCCGATAAAACTTTTAGCCTAATAATGGGCGAAGACAATTTAAAAAGTCTTCATAAGTGGAAAAACCATGAAGTAATTCTTGAAAACCATAACATATACGTTTACCCAAGAATTTCTTCGGGGCAAGTACCTGAGCAATTTAAAAATCATCCGAAAATTACGTTTGTAGATGCGCCTATTGTAGAAATTTCGGCAACAGCAATCAGACAAGATATTGCCAACGGCAAAAATGTAAGAGCCCTGCTTCCTGAGCCTGTTTGGGAGTATATAGACGAGATGAATTTTTATAAATAAGAAAACCGCCATTCTGTTTTAATAGATATGACGGTTTTCAAACTAAATAACCAACCAAAAAAGTTATTAATTCTGTCGTTTTTTTTCTACGTTCATTACCGGATTTGTGTGTTTTATTCTTTTCTTTTCGGTTTTTCCGGATTTTAAATATTGTATGTAGCCTCTTCCTTTAAACCTGTAAACTGTTTCAGAATCAGGATGATACAATTCTATAGTGTTATCATTTATAACGTATAACTCAAAGTAATCATTGCCTAAAAAGTCATAATCTAATGTTAATGTTTTAAATGTGTAATCTTCAGGCACATCAAAAAGTGTATAAACTCCTTCATAATCCCAGGCCAAATAGTTAATTGGAGTTCCCGGATTATCTATAGAAGATCTGAACACAAATTGGCTTCCATCAGAAAAAAATTGTAAATAGTTTTCATTATCAAATTCAGTTATAGCTCCAAAAGTACTTGTATATACTTTTTCCCAAACTTCATATTCTTGTAAAAAGTAGTGTAGGTTGTTGTAAAACACAAAATCATAATCAAAATTATATTTCATATACCCCTCTAAATAATACGATGTACGTGATGGAGCATGATATAATTTTATGGTATTTGCATCTATTTGAATTACTTGTAATTCCCAAACTCCGTCTATATCATGAGCTATCTCAACAAAATCTCCAAAAGTAGAATAATCTGCAACCGGTATTCCTAAACCATTTCCGGTTTTACCTAATCCAACAAGATTGTTATTTGCAGTTAGCGTTCCAAAATTAAAACTGATTGTGAAAGCTTTTTGTAAAAATGGCACCTCACCATTTCCTGTAGTTTTACGGATATCTACATACCATAAATCATACGACATTAATAGTTCGTTAAGGCTTATGGTGTTATCTTCTACATAAGCATCGTCTATAATTTCTACATGGCAAGCGCTAACACTAAAAACCAGTAATGCTGCTAAGAGTAATTTTAAAGTTTTCATAAGCCTTCTTTTTTAAATTATAATAGGTACAAACCAATCTTTATGCCAAAAAACATAACTTGTTGGTTTTAAGCCACAAAACGAAGTAGTTTATTTTTCTTTAATTTTGAACCGCTTTAACTAAAAGAGTATGAAAAAAGATTTAAAATTTGCCGTTATTGGTGGTGGTAGTTGGGCAACTGCAATTGTTAAAATGTTGTGCGAAAACTTAAATGAAGTTGGTTGGTACATGCGAAGCGTTTATGCAAAAGAACATATACTTAATGCTAAACACAACCCTAATTATTTAAGCTCTGTAGAGTTTCATACTGAGCAGCTAAAGCTAACAAACGACATTAATGAAATGGTAAACTATGCCGACTATTTAATTTTTGCTATACCATCGGCATTTTTAAGTAAAGAGCTAGAAAAACTTACTGTTTCTTTAAAAGACAAAGTAATTTTTTCTGCTATTAAAGGTATTGTACCGGAAACAGGACTAATTGTTGGCGAGCATTTTCATAAAGAATATAATATCCCATACGAAAATATTGGAGTAATTACCGGTCCCTGTCATGCAGAAGAAGTGGCTTTAGAGCGTTTATCGTATTTAACTATTGCATGTGCCGATGAAGAAAAAGCCAAGATTATGGCTAAAAACTTAAGAAGCGATTATATAAAAACTAAAATATCTGATGATATAGTTGGTACTGAATATGCGGCTGTACTTAAAAATATTTATGCTATAGCTGCCGGTATTGCGCATGGTTTAGGATATGGCGACAATTTTCAGAGTGTTTTAATGAGTAATGCCATTAGAGAAATGAAACGCTTTATTAAGCGTGTTCATAAAATGAAACGTAATATAAACAACTCTGCTTATTTAGGAGACTTGTTAGTTACCGGATATTCTGTATTTAGTAGAAACCGAATGTTTGGCAACATGATTGGTAAGGGTTATACCGTTAAAAGCGCCATGATGGAAATGAATATGGTTGCCGAAGGATATTATGCTGCTAAAAGTGCTCATTTAATTATAGAAAAACACAAGCGCAAAAGTAAAACCCCAATTATAAATGCGGTTTACGAAATTTTATACGAAGGAAAAGATCCTAAAGTTGTTTTTAAAAAACTAACCGAAAAATTAGACTAGCCATTATACAAATGTTGTGTGGTCTCTAACAGATTGATGAATTTCGTTTAGCATAGTTTCTTGTTGCGCTTTAGTTAATGAAAAGTACTTTGTAAATACATTAACTACTACCGGAGCATATTGGGTTACCGATGCTATGTTAAAATACATTCTACCGGTTCTTCTAATAAAAAAGTCTAATGGAGTAACCACCATTTCGTTTTTTATACAAAACTCACATTCTGCAGCTATAAGTTTAGCTTTATTATCTATCAATTTTTGTGTTTTATAATAGCGTAAAATATGTTCTGTTTGCGCTCCGTAATGTGAAATTAAATACCAAGCATCGTTTTTAAAAAAACCATCTGCTTTTAAGTAATTATAAATTTTATCGGCATACAATTTTACATCGGTAAAGCTTGTAAACAAATTTCCAACAAGCGGAATTTGATGTGTGTGACACTCCTTAAATTTACTTTTATGTTGTTTTTTATGAAATTTAACAACCGTATTAACCACACGTTCTGCCATTTTTCTGTAACCGGTAAGCTTACCTCCTGCAATACTTATTAATTGGTTTTTGGCAATAAATATTTCGTCTTTTCTAGATAACTCTGAAGGTTTTTTGCCTTTTTTATGAATTAAAGGACGTAAGCCAGCCCAGCACGAAATAACATCTTCTTCGGTTAATTTAACATTGGTAAACATTTGCGCTACGGCATTTAGTAAATATGCTACATCTGTTTTTGTTACTTCAATTTTGTCTTTGCTTAAAACATAATTAGTATCTGTTGTTCCTATATAAGTAACATCGCCACGTGGTATGGCAAAAATCATTCTACCATCATTTACATCAAAGTAAATAGGCTGTTGTACCGGCAGTTTACTGTGTTTTACAACCAGATGTACTCCTTTAGTTATGTGTAGTTGTTTTAGTTGATTGGGTTGATTTGTAATACGCAAATCGTCTACCCATGGTCCGGTTGCATTAACCACATAATGTCCCTTAATACTATAATTTTGCTCGTTTAAAACATCAATTACATTTACTCCGCAAACTTTGCCGTTTTTTTCTATAAAGCCGGTTACTTTAGTGTAGTTTAAAGCTGTAGCTCCATACTTTACAGCTGTTTTTATGTTTTCTAGTGTAAGTCTGGAATCGTCTGTAATATACTCTGCATAATATCCTGCCCCTATAAGTTTTTTTGAAGCCAAAAGGGGTTCTAAATTAACTGCTTGTTTAGGAGTAAGCATTTTACGTTTGTCGGCCGATTTTACATTAGCAAGCCAATCGTACATTTTTAATCCTGCAGCAGTTAAGAGTTTTCCGTTATGACCGTTTTTTAAAAGTGGTAATAACATTTTTTCCGGCTGAACCAAATGAGGTGCAATTTTATGTACTACTGCACGCTCTTTACCCACCTCCCTTACTAGTACAAAATTAAATTGCTTTAAATACCGTAATCCTCCATGAATAAGTTTGGTAGATTTACTACTGGTGCCAGATGCAAAATCTCCTTTTTCTACTAAGGCAACTTTTAATCCTCTTGAAGCAGCATCTAAGGCAATTCCTGCTCCGGTTATGCCTCCCCCAACTACAACTAAATCAAAAAAAGTATTGCTAAGCTTTTTAACAATATGTGGTCTGTAGGTTGTAGAAAAGGGAATATGTTGCTGCATGTTTAGTGTTTTTTCATAAAAGGTAAACGTTATGCACTAACATAAGTCTGAAGTAGTGGTATTAAATTCGTATTCTCTTTCTACTTTACAAATTCTTACTTTATACCATTTATACCACATTCTTTTGCCAAGTTCTTGTGCCAAAAGATGTTCTGAATTTGCTTTCCAATTAGCAATATCCTCTACTGTTTGCCAATAACTTACAGTAATACCCAGGTTTTCTCTGGCGCTTTCTACACCTAAAAACCCTTTTTGACTTTGGGCTAAATCAATCATTTTTTTAGCCATTTCGGCATATCCGGACACGTTGCTACTGTGTTTTGAAGTAAAAATGACCGCATAATACGGTTTCGTCATAATCTTATAAAATAAAATATTATTCTTTGTATATAGCTACATTAACATTCCCGTTAACATCAACACTGGCTCTATACATCCCGGCTGTGTTAAACTCCATAGCAATGTTTCCTTTATTGTCTATAGCAATAATTCCGCCATCACCACCTAAAGCAGTAAGCTTATTTTGTATAACTTCTTTAGCAGCTTCATTAAGTGAAACTTGTTTATACTCCATCATAGCAGCAATGTCATAAGCAACAACGCCTCTTATAAAATATTCGCCCCATCCGGTTGATGAAACTGCACATGTTTTATTGTTAGCATATGTTCCTGCACCAATAATAGGAGAATCTCCTACTCTTCCCCAACGCTTATTGGTCATTCCTCCGGTAGAAGTTCCTGCTGCAAGATTTCCTTCCTTATCTAATGCTACACAACCTACAGTGCCAAATTTGCTGTCTTTTATAAAAGAATCATAGTTAGATGTCTGAGCATCATCATGATCTAACTCAACTGCTTCACGCTGTTTGGCTCTTTCTAGTGCTTTCATTCTGCTTTCTGTGTAAAAATAAGAAGGGTCTACCGTTTCTATTCCGTTTTGTTGTGCAAAAACTTCGGCTCCTTCTCTGGCAAACATCACGTGCTCAGATTTTTCCATTACGGCTCTTGCTAAATTAATAGGGTTTTTAACATTAGTTACACCAGCTACAGCTCCGGCATTAAGTGTTTTACCCTCCATAATTGAGGCATCTAACTCATTTTTACCTTCGTTTGTAAATACAGCTCCTTTGCCGGCATTAAACAACGGAGAGTCTTCTAAAACATTTATGGTTTTCTCTACTGCATCTAAACTGCTGCCCCCATTTTTTAAAATGGAATAACCAACTGTTACAGCCTCTTTTAATTTAGCGGTATATGCTGCTTCCAGTTCCGGAGTCATGTTTTCTTTTAAAATAGTACCCGCACCACCATGAATGGCAATAGCAAAAACAGGCTCATTATTTATAACAGAAACATCATTATCTGATATTACTTTTTCTTGTTTTTTGCATTGAAAACTTAATCCGGCAACTAAAAGGAAGGCTAAAATTTTTCGCATTATAATGATATTTAGATAGTTAAATTACATGTAAAGTACACATTTTTTTAAGCGAACACCGAAAAAAAATCAAAATTTTAACATTTTAAATTACACCCTAAACGACATCAACAATAATAATGCTTTATCGACAAAATACCTATTAACACGATTAAAAGACTGTAAGAAAACTCTTCATTGTATAATGCATTTCATCGAATTTATTTTGCACTTAATCGGTGTTTAAGTAGTTTTACATCACCAAATCTTACAAAACCTACTTACTATGACACCTACAAATATAAAAAAGGCATGCCTTATTTTTGCCGCATCTGTTTTCTTTATCTCGTGTAGTAAAGATGTATCAGTTGCTCCAGAAGAACAATTAGCAATCTATGAGGAGATAGATACTACTCAGTATTCTGCCATAGAAAAAGAAATGCTAAAGCTTTTAAACGAACACAGAGCTTCTATTGGTTTACCTGCTTTAAAAACCAGCGCTGTGGCCAGTAAAATTATATATGATCATAATATGTACATGATGGATCAAGGAAAAATTAGCCATGATAATTTTACTGAAAGAGCTAACATGCTTAAAAAAGAAGAAAAAGCACTTAGGGTAGGAGAAAATGTAGCTTCAGGAGATCAAACAGCTAAGGCAGTAGTAGAAGGCTTACTTAACAGTGAGGGTCATAGAAAAAATATAGAAGGGAATTACACTCATATAGGAATTGCAATAACTGTTAGCAAAACCAACAGAATGTATTTTGGACAGTTATTTTACCGAAAATAGCCATAAGCTTAACCTACTTACAAACCCAAACCTACTATGCTATATTCGGTTCCCCCAAATTAAAGTGAGTTCCCCCGAATCTTTACCTACGTACGTTGCATGGTTTCTTAATATGTCTTTTTCTTGTATTTTTACTATAAAATAAGAAAAATGGCTGTTAAGAAACCTTTTAATTTACACACCTGGATACAAGAAAATCGTAATCTGCTTAAACCTCCAGTTAGTAATAAAAACTTATATAACGAGGCAGATGATTATATTGTAATGGTTGTAGGTGGCCCAAACGCTCGTAAAGATTTTCATTACAATGAAACCGAAGAACTCTTTTACCAGTTAGAAGGAAACATTACCGTAGTAATTCAAGAAAATGGAGAACGAAAAGAAATACACTTAGGACCGGGCGATATGTATCTTCATCCAGCCAAAATACCACATTCTCCCGTTCGTTCTGAAGGCTCTGTTGGTTTAGTTATAGAACGTAAAAGAGCCGGAAAAGGTTTTAAAGATGGCCTTTTATGGTATTGTGATGCTTGCAACCATAAATTACATGAGGTTTATTTTGAGCTTCACGACATAGAAAAAGACTTCTTACCACACTTTAAACACTTTTACAACTCAGAAGAATTAAGAACCTGTAACAACTGTGGTACAGTTATGCCAACAGACAGTCGTTTTACAGGTTAGTAAACTGTTGCTCAATCTGTTGTTTTAGGGGGAATTTTGTACCTTCGTGAAAAATTTCACAAACCCTTAAAATTACAACATACAATGTCATTAGTTGCAACAGATTTTGGAATAGAAAAAGCATTGCAAACCTTAGGTGTAAAAGCAGTAAACGAAGGTACTTCTACCGGGAGGGATTGGTTTTCTAATGGTGATGAAATTGCTTCATATTCTCCAGTAGATGGCGCCTTAATAGGTAAAGTTAAAACTACTACTAAAGAAGATTACGAAAAAGTTATAGCATGTGCACAAGAAGCATTTAAAACTTGGCGCTTAGTGCCTGCTCCTAAGCGTGGAGAAATAGTAAGACAGTTTGGAGAAAAACTTCGCAAGTATAAAGAACCTCTTGGTAAACTTGTGTCTTATGAAATGGGGAAATCGCTTCAAGAAGGTTATGGCGAAGTGCAAGAGATGATTGATATTTGCGATTTCGCAGTAGGTTTATCTAGGCAACTTTACGGTCTTACTATGCACTCAGAACGCCCCGGACACCGCATGTACGAGCAATACCATCCGCTCGGAATTGTAGGTATAATTTCTGCTTTTAATTTCCCTGTTGCTGTTTGGTCTTGGAATACTGCTTTAGCTTGGGTATGTGGTGATGTTTGTGTTTGGAAACCCAGCGAAAAAACTCCACTTTGCGGTATAGCATGCCAAAATATTATAGCCGAAGTTTTAAAAGAAAATAATTTACCCGAAGGTATTTCTTGCCTAATTAATGGCGATTACAAAGTGGGTGAATTTATGACTACCGACAAGCGTGTACCGTTAATTTCGGCTACCGGTTCTACAAGAATGGGTAAAATAGTAGCTAAAACTGTTGGTGAGCGCTTAGGAAAATCGTTATTAGAGTTAGGTGGTAACAACGCAATTATAGTAACTCCTGATGCCGATTTAAAAATGACCGTTATAGGAGCTGTATTTGGGGCTGTAGGAACCTGCGGTCAGCGCTGTACATCTACCAGAAGATTAATTATTCATGAGTCTATTTACGATCAAGTAAAAAATGCATTGGTAGATGCTTACAAGCAATTAAGAATTGGAAACCCATTAGACGAAAACAACCATGTAGGACCATTAATTGATACGGATGCCGTACGAATGTATAACGAGGCATTAGAAAAAGTGGTTGCAGAAGGTGGTAATATTGTAGTTGAAGGTGGCGTGCTTGAAGGTGAAGGCTACGAAAGCGGATGCTATGTTAAGCCTGCAATAGTAGAGGCAGAAAACCATTATGAGATTGTACAACACGAAACCTTCGCTCCTATTTTATACTTACTTAAATACAGTGGAGATGTAGAAAATGCCATAGAAATTCAGAATGATGTGGCACAAGGGTTAAGCTCTGCAATTATGACCAATAATTTACGTGAAGCCGAAAGATTTTTAAGTCATGCCGGAAGCGATTGCGGTATTGCCAACGTAAATATTGGTACAAGTGGTGCTGAAATTGGAGGTGCTTTTGGTGGAGAAAAAGAAACCGGTGGCGGTAGAGAATCCGGCTCTGATGCATGGAAAATTTACATGCGCAGACAAACCAATACAATTAACTACACAACCGAGCTGCCATTAGCACAAGGTATTAAGTTTGATTTATAATTTTTAAGCAATTAATAATTAAAAAGGCTGCAGTATGGCAGCCTTTTTTAATTTCTTCCGTTCTCGTTAGGGTAAAGCTCATGTACCGGTTGGCTTTGCCAAAACCTTTTTGTGGTTACATCTAAAACTGTCAGTGGTCCTTTAAAGGCTGCTCCGGTGTCTATATTCCAAACATTCGCTGCATTGTATGGTTTTGTTTCGCCAATTCTGGTAACTGGTGTATGCCCAATGTATATTTCTTTGTAGTGTTGAAGCCTTTTGGGGTAAAATGCATGACTTTTTGGTAGCTGCTCATTCATTGCTAAAGCCATCTCCCAGAGCGTTCTATCCCAATAAAGCATCTCCGGAAAATATTCGTGTGTGACACCATGTAAATTTGTAAACCCTGCATGCACAAAAAGCCTATTTTGGTTATCTAAATAATAGTTAACCAAGTTGTTTTCAAAAAAATATATGTGCTCCTTTTTTTTACTTTCAGATAGTTTACTGTAGGCATCAATTGTAGCTTGACCACCAT
Organism: Flavobacteriaceae bacterium; assembly: GCA_052032225.1. Taxonomy (GTDB): domain Bacteria; phylum Bacteroidota; class Bacteroidia; order Flavobacteriales; family Flavobacteriaceae; genus JBPEWY01. Next base: position 17,939 of record JBPEWY010000022.1, on the reverse strand, counting down.
GCTGTAACCAAAGCGGATTGTTGGTGTTGTTTTTTAACCATTGGTAGCATAAATCATCGTGATTTCCTTTTATAAAAACACAGTTGTGAGTGGCATTTAATGAGATTAAAAAATCTATTACTTCTATAACTTCACTCCATCCATCTACATAATCTCCTAAAAAAATAAGCTTGTCTTCTTTTGTAATGTTTGCTTTATTAAAAACTTGTTGTAGGGCTTTAAATCCTCCGTGAATATCTCCAAATACTAACGTTCTTGCCATATTAATTATACTTTACTTTACGTAAAATTCTTAGTGCTTCTTTTAACGATGCATATGCTTCTGAGTCGTATTCTTTAATAACAGCTCGATGTTTTTCTAGTTTTTCTTTAGCTTCATCAAAACCATTTAAATAACAAATTAAATGGGTAGCCGGCAATGCTTTTAAATCTTTTTCTTCTCTGGGCGATAGTTTTATGTTCTTTTTTAATTTTTGCAGTAAAAAGTTGTTAGCGTTATAGATGTGATATAGTGTTTTTTTATCAAATTGAGGCGGATTAAAAAGCATGGTGCTATCTAACTTATACGAACCATTATCATTAAACGTAATGGTAACCGTTTCTAACGGGTAATATTGTTGTTGATCGCCCAATCCAAGCTGAACGTACTCTGTAGTTGTAAAAGACGTTTCATTAAAACTTATAGTTACCTCATCTAGTGCAGAATAAAACAACTTTACTTGCTCGTTGATAAGCTCTATATCTACTCTAGAGTAGTAGGTTTCGTTATTTACCTTTTTGGGAACTCCAGCCCAGCAAACTACAAATTGCTCTTTAAAAACTTTATAGTTAGACTCTAAGTCTTTATGCCGGTTTATTAAAAAATCTACTACCGCATCTAGTGTAAGCTCAATATTATTTTTAGCGCTTTGCTCTATGGCAGCAACAATCTCTGAGTTGGTATCTTTAATTTCTATATCAAAATTTCTTGGCATACTTATGCTGCCTTCTCTAAAAAAAACCGATCCTCCGTAATATTTCCAGATGTTTTTTCTGAGAGAGCAAATCTTGCCGTTAGACCTTATAGTTACCAGCCCAACTACTTTTCCTTCGGGTAAATTTGGAAATGGAATATTCTCATACGATACTTGTGGTGCGTTATCTAAATAAGCGTTAATTAAGTTTTGTATTTTGCTATCATCAAAAAAATCAACACCTATAATTTTATTCTCACCGTCTTCTACTCCTACAACTATATAACTATTATTATTGGGGTTAGAGTTGGCAAGCGCACAAACATGTTTTAAAAACTTAGCTTTCCCTTCTTTTTCGCTAATATTTATGTAACGCTTTTTGTCGTAAAAGCTATTCTCATCGTTATGAGCGAGTAGTTTTTTTACTAACAAGCGTTTATTAATCATGTTTATTACTTTTTGTTATTAGCAGCTAAAAATATATTAGCATTGTTTAAATAGGTAAGCTCGGGAGTTTTTTGATGTGCTATTCTTTTAGTTCTTAAATAACGATTATAATTAAATGCATCAAAATTCGGTGCATTTTTATTCATGCTATTAATTTTAACTCGTCCTGAAGCATGTATAAATTCCCCATTTCCAATCCACATACCAACATGCACTACTTTCTCTTTGGTTGAGTCTGTTGCTTTTTTCCCAAAAAACAACAAATCTCCGGGTTGTAATTTAGAGAAGTCTTTTTTATCATCTACCAAAATACCGGCATGCACTTGTTGTGATGCGTCTCTTGGAATAATCATTCCGTTTAAAAAATAAATAGTTTTAGTAAATCCGCTACAATCCACTCCTTTAACCGAGGTTCCACCCCATAAATACGGAACACCCAAAAGTTTTTTAGATGTTTCTATTAAAGTAGCTGTTTCGGGTTTTGCGTTTGCTACCCAGTCACTATATGGTATTGCCTCTTTTTTTAACACATATGCTACACGACCATCAGGATATTTAGCTTTATAAAACTTATTGTCTTCAGATTCTAACGCTAAAATACTGCCCGCTACTAAATCTGAAACTACCTGAGAAGATGTATCTGGCTCACTATACGAAAACCCCATTGTTTGCGTGTAAATTATTTTTGGTGTTGCTTGCCATGAAGAAAACTCGTTATTGTTAAGCACGACAATGCCTCCGTGATCTACCCATGCTATGTAATTATCTGGTGTTTGCACTAAATACCAGTCGCCATCATGTTTAAATATTTTTACTGGAGTCCCTAGTGTAGCTTGCGTAGCAAGCTCTGAAGAGTGCCCCTTGTTACTTCTAATATTAGCTACAGAGTTGTTTATAACTCCCTTTTTATCTTGCATAGCTGTTTCTGGTAAAACCTCAACACTATCTGTAAAAATTATCCCTTTTTTATTTAATTGTTCTTTAAGTACCCTGTATGCCTCAGATTCTGTAGTACTTCCTTTTAAAAGCACCTTTTTATTTACAGTTTCTGGAGTAATTGCAAACCACGCAACTCTTTTATCCGGCGCATAAATTTGTTGTAGGCTATCTACTATTTTGTTTGTTATGTTTAATATGTTGTTATGCTCTTTCTTAGCACAAGAAACACTAAAACTCACAATTATTAAGGTAATTATGTAAAAGCTTAACTTTTTCATTTTACTGGTTTTTATTTACTAAATAACTATTGGCTTGATCTGTTGGAACCACCACTAAATCGGCAATATTTACATGTGGAGGCAATGTGGTCATAAAATAAATTATATTGGCAACATCTTCCGGATTAAGTGCTTTATATCCTTTGTAAACTTGTGCTGCTCTTTCTTTATCTCCTTTAAACCTCACCATGGAGAATTCTGTTTCTACTAACCCCGGATTTACTGCTCCAACTTTAATTCCGTATGTATGTAAATCTATTCGCATAGCTTTGTTTATAGCATCTACGGCATGTTTGGTAGCGCAATACACATTCCCTTTTGGATATACTTCTTTACCTGCAATAGAGCCTACATTTATAATATGCCCACTTTTTTGTTTTACCATTTTTGGCGCTACTGCTTTAGACACGTATAATAACCCTTTTACGTTGCTATTAATCATAGCATCCCAATCATCAATATTAGCTTCATGAAAAGGTTCTAATCCGTGCGCATTTCCGGCATTATTAATTAAAATATCAATGTTAGAAAAGGCTTCGGGTAAGCTGTTTATAGCATTAAATACTTGGCCTTTATCGCCTACATCAAAACATAAAAAATGTACTTTGGTTATAGCGCTTAACTCGTTACTAAGTGATTGTAAACGGCTTTCTCTTCTGCCACAAATAATCAGGTTTGCTTTGTGTTTAGCAAATATTTTGGCTGTAGCTAACCCAATGCCACTGGTTGCTCCGGTTATTAAAACTGTTTTGTTTTTCATTTTTTTTGATTTCGTTTATGGAACTTTATGTCCCTGACTGGCAACTAATAACGAAAACCAATCTTCTGTAGATAATGTTATGTTTTGTGAATGTAATGCATTTTTAATTCGATTAAAATCTGTTGAACCGATTACAGGATGAATTTTTGCAGGATGTTGCAATAGCCAAGCCAACGCAAGTTGATCTGCTGTGGCTTCATATTTAACCATTAAATCTAGCATAACCTGATGAATTCGGGTGGTTTGGTCTGTTTTTTCTCTAAACAATTTCCCTAAAGGACTCCAAGCCATTGGTGTAATTTTGTGCAGCATCATATAATCTAAAGCACCATCTAACATAGGCTTGTAATGGGTTATAGAACATTCTATTTGGTTTATAGCCACCTCTGTTTTAGAGGCAATTAAGCTGGTTTGTTCCGGTGAGAAATTAGAAACTCCAAATTGTAAAATTTTACCCGCCTTTTTTAGTTCAGTTATAGCTTGAGCAATCTCATCCGGATGCATTAACGGACTGGGCCTATGTAATAAAAGTACATCTAAATAATCGGTTTGTAAATTTTTAAGAGAGTTTTCTACAGACCAAATAATATATTCTTTGCGGTATTCGTAATGCTTAATCTTATTGTCTCTTGAAGGCGCTATATATTGAATTCCGCACTTACTAATTAATTGAATGTTGTCTCTTGCAATCTTACTTTTTTTCAATGCTTCACCAAACGCTGCTTCGGTGGTGTATCCGCCATAAATATCGGCATGATCAAAAGTAGTTATTCCGGCCGAAGTGCAATGCACAATTAAAGCAGCCATTTGGGTAGTGTTTAAGTGCTTTCCCCAGCTACCCCAACTCATTGTTCCTGCTATTATTCTAGAAAACATTTCTTAAAATTTTCTTATTTCTTAAATACTTCAAAATCCATTCTGTGGTAATATGCGTATATTTTATAAACTAAAGCTATAACACATATGAAAACTTTAAAATTAAATGTTATGAAATTTATAAAAGTATTAAACTTAACTTTTTTATTTACTTTATTGTTTTCTTTCTTTTTTATTAGTTGTGATGACGATAAAACTAACATTAATGATCAAGCCAGAGTAACTATAAAACTAACTGATGCTCCGGGAGATTTTGATGCGGTTTACATAGATGTACAAGATGTTTTAATTAATAGAGAAGATTCTAATAATGAGGATGACTCAGGATGGGTAAGTGTTGGTCAAGTCAATGCCGGTGTTTATAACTTGTTGGAACTAACAGGGGGTGTAAACGTAATTTTAGCTGATACTGAAATTCCTGCCGGTAGAATTAATCAAATCAGACTTGTATTAGGCGATGAAAACTCTATTGTTGTTAATGGCGAAGAATTTCCATTAACTACACCAAGCGCACAAGAGTCTGGCCTGAAGCTAAATGTTCACCAAGAGCTTCAAGCTGGAATAGAATATAGCTTTGTTATAGATTTTGATGTAGATAAATCTATAATTACAGAAACTTCAAGTGGTAAATTCATTTTAAGTCCTGTTTTAAGAATTAGTACAGAAGCTACTACCGGAATTGTTACAGGTACTGTTTTACCTAAAGACATTCAAGCTACCGCGTCTATAACAGTAGGAGAAGACTCTATTACTGCATACACTAACGAAGATGGAGTATTTATGCTTTATGGGATTCCGGAAGGTATTTACGATGTAGTTATTACTCCAGACGCAGAATCTGGTTATACCCAAACAACAGTTACTAACGTTAGTGTAGAAGTTGGTAAAACAACCGATATTGGAGAAATAAATTTAGAATAAGTTAAAAATTATTAATTTTTTGTAAAGAGCGACTTAAATAGATAGTCGCTCTTTCTTTTTTAACCAATTATTAACAGCAAAACCGCAAATAAATTAATCAATTTGTAAGGTTAAAATTAGCTTACTATATTCAGGCTCTTAAAATTTTGATGCTTATGGAAGAGAATTCTACTATAGATGTTAGTGCAATAAACGAGAAAATACAAAAAGAAAGTGCTTTTATAGATATCCTCACATTAGAAATGAACAAAGTAATTGTGGGGCAAAAGCACATGGTAGAACGATTACTTATTGGACTACTCGGACAAGGACATATACTGCTTGAAGGGGTTCCCGGATTGGCAAAAACACTTGCCATTAATACCCTTGCAAAAGCTGTACAGGGTTCTTTTAGCAGAATTCAATTTACCCCAGATTTACTTCCTGCCGATGTTATTGGAACACTTATTTACAATGTAAAAGAAAGTGATTTCTCTATAAAAAAAGGGCCCATATTTGCCAATTTTGTACTTGCAGATGAGATTAACAGAGCCCCTGCTAAAGTACAATCTGCTCTATTAGAAGCCATGCAAGAAAAGCAAGTTACTATTGGCGATGAAACTTTTATATTAGATAAACCTTTCTTGGTAATGGCTACCCAAAACCCGGTAGAGCAAGAAGGTACTTATCCATTGCCCGAAGCCCAAGTAGACCGTTTTATGTTAAAAGCTGTGATAGATTACCCAAAAATGAACGAAGAGCAGCTTATAATAAGGCAAAACCTAAAAGGTGGTTTCCCGGAAATTAAACCGGTAGTTACCTTACAACAAATTCTGCAAGCACAACAAGCTGTTAGAGAAGTTTATATGGACGAGAAAATAGAACAATACATTTTAGATATTGTTTTTGCTACTCGTTATCCCGAAAAATACAATCTAGATAATTTAAAACATCTAATTAGTTTTGGCTCTTCGCCAAGAGGAAGTATAAATCTTGCTACTGCTGCTAAATGCTATGCCTTTATTAAACGTAGAGGTTATGTAATACCTGAAGATGTTAGAGCAGTTGTACATGATGTTTTACGACACAGAATTGGTATTACTTACGAAGCAGAAGCAGAAAATGTTACTTCAGAAGACATCATAAATACCATCATCAATCAAATAGAAGTGCCATAGTATTCCGGAGTTGGTTTTACTAATACTTACTCCCAACAACCAACCATAAAACGCAATTTTTAAAAATTGCTTGTTGCACCATGGATACAAAAGAGCTATTAAAAAAAGTACGTAAAATTGAGATTAAAACCAGAAGGCTGTCTGATCATGTCTTTGGAGGAGAATACCATTCTACCTTTAAAGGCCGAGGGATGACCTTTAGTGAGGTGCGACAATACCAATACGGTGATGATGTTAGAAATATAGATTGGAACGTAACTGCCCGATACAACGAGCCTTATATTAAAGTTTTTGAAGAAGAACGTGAGCTAACCCTAATGTTAATGGCAGATGTAAGTGGCTCGGCTTTTTTTGGTACACAAGAGCAGTTTAAAAAAAATATTATCACAGAAATATCGGCTACATTAGCTTTCTCGGCGCTTCAGAACAACGATAAAGTAGGGCTTATTTTATTTTCTGATGAAGTAGAGCTCTTTATTCCTCCTAAAAAAGGAAAATCGCACGTTCTTAGAATCATCAGAGAGTTAATAGAATTTGAGCCTAAACACACTAAAACTAATATTTCCGAAGCGCTTAAATACCTTTCTAATGTTTTAAAAAAGAAAGCCATTGTTTTTGTGCTTTCAGATTTTATGACAGATAATTACGAACAAACATTAAAACTGGTTGCAAAAAAACACGATGTAACCGGAATTAGAATTTTTGATAAAAGAGAAGAAAGTATTCCTAATATAGGCTTAGTTCAGTTTTTTGATAACGAAACGCAAGAATATATTTGGGTTAATACACAATCTAAAAACGTTAGAAAAAAATACGAACTGCATTACAAAAAGCAGGTTGATTATTTTTTAAATGCCTTTAAAAAAAGCGGCGCAGGCATTATAGAAAATCGTGTAGATGAGAGCTATGTAAAAAAACTTTTAGGTTATTTTAAACAACGTGCATGAGTATGAGAGGTGTTTTTTTTACATACTTTAAACAGTGTATTCTGTTAATATGCTTTATTACCATTACAAAAGGCTATGCACAAGAAGTAAAAGCAGTAGTAGATACTTCGCAAATTAAAATTGGAGAAAAAATAACCTATACGCTTACTGTAAAAACAGACTCTGCAAGCCAAGTTATTTTGCCCGAAGGACAAACCTTTTTACCGCTTGAAGTAATAGAAGAATCTGCCCCAGATACTATTATCTCTCAAGCTAAACTCACATACATTAAAAAATATGGTTTAACACAATTTGATTCGGGAACTTATACACTTCCAAAACAACGTGTTTTAATAAACAACAAAAACTGGTTTACAGACTCTATTGCCATAAAAGTTTTAAATGTCCCGGTAGATACTACCAAGCAAAAACTATACGATATTAAACCTATTGTTGCGGTGCAAAAATCGTATTCGGGGCTCTTAAAACAGCTTTTAATTTGGTTTTTAGCATTGCTTGCTGTTGGGGCATTGGTTTATTGGTTTGTTTTTAGAAAAAAGCCTTTAACAGAAGAAGAAAAAATTGCCCAGCTACCACCATATGAGCGTGCTTTACAAGAGCTTGAAAATCTTGAGCATTCAAAATACCTCATCCAATCAGAATACAAAACATATTATTCGCAACTAACCAATATTGTTAGACGCTATTTAGAAGACGAAGTACACATTGCTGCCTTAGAAAGCACTACTCAGCAATTAATAGACAGATTGCAATTACTTAAAGAGTCTGGTGAACTCTCATTAGACGATCAAACTATCATACAATTTAAAAAAGTATTAGAAACAGCTGATTTAGTAAAGTTTGCCAAGTCTGAACCTGATACCAAAACAGCTGAAAACGACAAAACAACTATTCAAAATATTATTGTTAAAACAAAAGAAGCCCTCCCGGAACCAAGCGAAGAAGAGCTGCTTGAAGAAGAAGCTTATAAAGAAGCATTACGTAAAGCCCAAAAAAGAAAGAAAATAAAATTTGCTTTACTAACTGCTGCTGCTGTTTTACTTGTTTCTGCCGGAGTGGCAATAGCAGTTTTTGGAGGCAAAACAGTTAAAGATACTGTGTTTAGACATCCGAGTAAAGTTTTACTAAACAAAGACTGGGTTGCTAGTGATTACGGTTACCCACCAGTTTTTATAGAAACCCCGCAAGTACTTGTTAGAGGTAAATTAAACAACCCTAAAAAAGAAAACGAACTTTCCTCTTATGCAGTATTTAACTATGCTCATTCTAAAAACATTATTCAGGTTACCGTAAAATCATTATTGTTTAAAACTCAAGACCAGGATGCCCCTTTTGAAAACGAAATAAATTTTGCATTACAACAACTTTCAGAACAAGGCGCAAAAAACCTATTAACCAAACAAGAAGAGTTTACCTCTAAAAGCGGTATAAAAGGCATTAAAACTTATGGTTCGGGTAGCTTTAAAAAACCATCAAAAGAGCAATGGCAAAGAGGGAAATATGCTATTGTAACTTTTGGAGGTAAAGGTTTTATACAACAAATTATTGTTGTTTGGCCTGATAATGATGAGTATGCTGATAAAATTGCAGATAGAATTTTAGAATCTATAGATGTTAAAACAGAAATTTAATTATGCTAGGTAACGTACAATTTGCTAATCCAGAGTTCTTTTGGCTGCTGTTAACTATCCCGGCAGCCCTGGCTTGGTATGTTTTAAAACGTTACAAACAAACAGCCTCTGTACATATATCTAACACAAAAGGTTTTAAAGAAAACAAGCTAATAACATTTTGCAAACATGCTTTGTTTGCTTTAAGAATGTTTGCTTTGGCAGCTATTATTACAGCAATGGCAAGGCCTCAAACTCAAGAGGTATCTACCCGAACTAAAACTACCAGAGGAATAGATATTATTATGGCTATAGATGTTAGTTCGAGTATGCTGGCTAAAGATTTAAAGCCCAACAGACTAACTGCTCTAAAAAATGTAGCCTCAGAGTTTATTAAAGGAAGACCAAACGATAGAATTGGACTCGTTGTATATGCCGGAGAAAGCTTTACAAAAACACCCATTACCAGCGATAAAACCATTGTACTAAATTCTTTAGAAGAAATAACCTTTGGACAGTTAGAAGATGGTACTGCTATTGGTATGGGCTTAGCAACTGCTGTAAACCGTATAAAAGAAAGTAAAGCAAAAAGTAAAGTAATTATTTTACTAACAGATGGTGTAAACAACAGTGGTTTTATAGAGCCTTCTACAGCAGCAGAATTGGCTGTAGAGTTTGGTATTAAAACTTACACTATTGGTATTGGCACAAATGGCAATGCATTAACTCCGGTAGCATACAACCCTGATGGTAGTTTTAGATATGGGTACAGACCGGTAGAAATAGACGAAGACCTTTTAAAAAACATAGCTCAAAAAACCGGCGGAAAATACTATAGAGCCACTAACAACAAGAAACTAGAAGAAATTTATAATGAAATTAACAAACTAGAAAAAACCGAAATAGAAGAATTTAAGTATTATAATTACGACGAAAAATTTAGACCCTTGGCCTTATTTGCCTTTGGGTTACTGTTTTTAGAATGGCTTTTGCGTGTAACTGTATTTAGAAGTTTTATTTAACAAAAACAATGTATCAACTAGAGCAAACATCATACTTTTATTTACTCTCAATAATCCCCTTGATTATTGTGGGATACATTGTATTGCAGCTATGGAAAAAGCGAGCACAAAAAAAGTTCGCATCAGAAACCATGCTTAAAAAGCTAATCCCTAACAGATCACCAAATAAAAGTGTTATAAAACTGCTGTTACTTTGTTTAGCTTTTGCCTCTTTAGCTATTGCTTTGGTAAACCCTAAAATTGGAACAAAATTAGAAACTGTAAAACGCGAAGGAGTAGATATTGTTTTTGCAGTAGATGTTTCTAAAAGTATGTTAGCCGAAGATATAGCTCCGAACAGATTAGAAAAAGCCAAACGCATTGTATCTGAAATTATAAATAACCTTGCCAGCGATAGAATTGGAATTATAGCATACGCCGGACAAGCTTTCCCGCAACTACCAATTACAACAGACTTTGCTGCTGCTAAAATGTTTTTAGCAAGCATGAATACAAATATGCTGTCTTCTCAAGGGACTGCCATAGACGATGCTATTGAGTTAGCCAAAACGTATTACAATGATCAAGATCAGACCAATAGGGTGCTTATAATAGTTTCTGACGGAGAAGACCACTCTGATAGAGCAGTTGAAGCTGTTGAAGATGCAGTAGATGAAGGAATAAAAGTTTTCACTATTGGTATTGGTACAACAAAAGGTGCTCCAATTCCTGAAAAAAGAAACGGTATTATTGAGACTTACAAAAAAGATTCGGATGGCGAGGTAGTTATCACTAAACTTAATGAAAGTATATTAAAAGAGATTGCTACAAACGGAAATGGTGCTTATATAAATGGAAGCAACACTGAAGATGCGGTAAATTTTGTAGCAGAGACGCTTTTAAAAATGGATAAAAAGGAGTTCGAGGCTAAACAATTTGCAGATTATAAAGACCAATTTCAGTGGTTTTTAGGTGCTGCATTATTCTTTTTATTGTTAGATGTTTTTGTTTTAGAACGCAAAACAGCTTGGTTACAAAGGCTAAACTTATTTAACGAAAAACAGGCATGAAAAAACAATTAATCATACTAAGCCTTTTATGTTGTTTAATAAGCAGCTTTCTCTTTGCACAAGAAAGCAAAGAAAACCGTAAAGCTGTAAAAAAATCAAACGAGTTAACTTTTCAAGCAAATAAAGCTTATACAGATAACAATAAAATTCAGGCAGAAGCAACGTACCGTAAGGCAATTGCAACTAATCAAAAAAATACAATAGCGCGTTACAATTTAGGTAATACCTTATACGAAGACCAAAAATATTATGAAGCCTTTGCTAAGTACAAACAAGCAGCAGAAATAGCAGAAGGCAAAACACAAAAGCATAAAGCCTATCATAACATGGGGAATGTTTTTATGCAAAATAAAGAATATGATAAAGCCGTAGAAGCCTATAAGGAAGCTTTACGAAATAATCCTGAAGACGATGAAACACGTTATAACTTAGCTTTAGCTAAAGAGTTTTTAAAAAAGCAACAACAAGAACAGCAACAAAACAACGATCAGGATCAAAACAACAACGATAACAAAGACCAAAAAGATAAAAAGGACGGCGAAGGAGAAAACAACAATCAAAACCAGCAAGGAGATAATAAAGAAGATAAAGAAAACGAAAACAACAATAAAGAAGACAAAGGAGATCAAGAAAATAAAGACCAGCAACAAAATAATAACCAAAACAACCAACAAGACAAAAAAGAAGAAAACAAACAGCAACAACCAAGAAAAAGTCAGCTTTCACCTCAGCAAATAAAAGCGTTGCTAAAAGCTATGAGCAACGAAGAAAAGAAAGTTCAAGAAAAGCTTAATGCTAAAAAAGTAAAAGGAGCAAAAGTAAAAACAGAAAAAGATTGGTAACTTAAAAAGCTATTTAGAATTAAACTAAAGCCATGAAACGCACTATAATTCTCATAACAATTTTTTTTACAACCCTATTGGCATATGCCCAAGAAGAAACGGTTTACTTTGAAGCCAAGGTAAGTAAAAACACATTGGGAGTTAATGAGCGTTTGCGTGTAGATTTTGTAATGAACAAAGACGGAGATAATTTTACACCTCCTTCTTTTTCGGGCTTTAGAGTTGTAGGAGGCCCAAACCAAATGGTTAGTCATTCGTGGGAAAATGGCAAACGTTCATTTACTAAAACCTACTCTTATTTTTTAGCTCCCCTACAAAAAGGAACTTTTACTATAGAACAAGCTGTAATAGAAATTGATGGCAAATCGTATAAAACCACTCCCATTAAAATTAACGTTACTGATGCCGTTGATACTCCTGATGGAGACCCGAACTCTGATGCTATCCTAAAAGACAATTTACATTTAGTAGCCGAAGTTTCTAATGCCAACCCATACTTAAACCAAGCTATTAGTGTAGTTTACAAACTTTACTTTAGCTACAATGTTAATATTAATGATTTCAGACCAATAGACAACCCTACTTATAATAATTTTTGGAGTCAAGATATAGACATAAAGAGGTTACGAATTGAAAACGGCACCTACAAAGGAAAACCCTATCGTTTTGTTACTTTAAAACAAGTTGTTTTATACCCGCAAAAAGCAGGCACATTAACTATAGAGCCCTTAGTGCTTGATGTTGAGGTAGAAGTGCCTACCAACCGAAGAGACTTTTTTGGAGGCAGAATAATGGCGAGAGCAAATAAAATTGTATCGGCAGGCAAAAAAACAATCACGGTAAAACCATTACCCGAAAAAGGAAAACCTGATAATTTTACCGGAGCAGTAGGCGATTTTACTCTTCGTGTAACCACCAGCAAAGATGCCTTAAAAGCTTCAGAGTCTTTGCAAGCCAAAGTAGAGATTTCCGGAAAAGGAAACTTAAAACTTTTTGAGATGCCTAAAATAACCCTTCCGGGATCATTAGAGGTTTACGAGCCGGAGTTTAATCAATCTATATCAACCAATTTATCCGGAATGCAAGGCAAAGTATGGGACAGCTACACCATTGTACCACAGTATAAGGGTAAATATCCTATACCAAGTATTTCTTTTTCGTATTTTGATCCTAAATCTGAAACTTATAAAACACTAACTTCAGACGAAATAATTTTAGACGTGTTCGAGGGGCCAACAGCCGGAACAGCAACCCCTTCATCTCCAAACACATCTTATAAGCAACCGGTTATTGCCGGTAAGCAATTTAAATTTTTAAAACTAAAACCAAAGTTAGAGCCTATTAATAAAGAATCCTTTTTTGGTTCTACATTGTATTACGCATTATTGTTAGGCCCGTTAGTTTTACTTCCAATAGTATTTTTAGTGAGTAAAAAGAGGAAAGAAATTGAACGCGATGTGGAAGGCAATAAGCGCAGAAAAGCTAATAAATTGGCAAAAAAATACCTGTCTAAAGCAAAAAAAGAACTGGGTAACAAAGAAGCTTTTTATGTAGCGTTAGAAAAAGCATTGCACAACTATTTAAAGGCAAAGTTACATATAGAAACATCAGACTTTACCAAAGAAAAAATTGAAACACTTTTAACAGAAAATAAAGTAGATGAAAAAGCAGTAAACGAGTTTATAGCTTTGTTAACAAGTTGTGAGGTTGCCAGATATACCCCAAGCTCTAATGTGGCTATGCAGCAAGATTACCAGAAAGCTGCCCACGTAATATCATTAATAGATAAACACATTTAGCCATGAGAAAAATGTTACTGTTTATACTTGTTGTTTTTTCGGTTACAACATGGGCTCAAAACAAAAATAATGAGCTTTTTAATGAGGCAACAAAATATTACAATAAAGGAGAATACAATAAAGCAATAGAAAATTACCAATCCATACTGCAAAGTGGTGAGCATTCTGCTGCACTATACTACAATTTAGCAAATGCTCATTATAAGTTAAACAATATTGCTTGGAGTATTTATTATTATGAAAAAGCATTGCAATTAAACCCAACTGATTCAGATATTAAAAACAATTTGTCTTTTGCTAAAAACATGACTGTAGATGTTATAAACCCTATGCCGGAATCTGTTTTTAGCAAGCTTAGAAAACAAACCATTGGATTGTTTAACTACGAACAATGGGCCATTGTTAGTATAGTTTTTATAATGCTATTTGTAGCTGTTTTTTTAACTTATTATTTTTCTGCAAACTCAAAGGTTAAACGATTAACTTTTGCAACCAGTTTTATATTATTATTTTTTGGAGTGATAAGTGTGCTTTTTGCTTTTTTACAGCAAACCAAACAACAGCAAACACGCTATGCTATAATTTTTGCAAAAGAAACCATAGTTAAAACAGAGCCCAACTACAATAGCTCCGATGCTTTTAAGTTACACGAAGGAACAAAAGTATTAGTTGAAGAGCAATTAGAAGGATGGAAAAAAATTGAGTTAGCAGATGGTAAAGAGGGTTGGATTTTAGAGGAAGACCTTAAAGAGTTATAGATTTATTGATTTGTTATCTTTACTTTGTTTTTAACATAGTATATTTGTTAGCCTTAACACAAAAAAATTTATGCACAGAAAACATACGGCAGTTTTTTTTGCTTTAATTTTTTCGTTTTTTTTGATTACGCCTGTTGTGGTATCAGTAGTCGAAAAGAACTTTGATGTTTCTGTGTTTTTTAATATTAGCGAAGAAGAAAGTAAAGAAAACGAAACCAACACCAATTTAAAAATAACCTTTGTTTCTCCGCAAAAATATATTTCTTCTTTCTTTTTAGACGAGTTTACACTTTTACCACAATTTACCAGTAAAAACTACTACGAGTTCTGCGTAGAAAACATCTCTCCTCCTCCCGAATATTGTTAAACAACCTATGTTTAAAAATGCAGTTATAGCTGCTTAATTCTTTTATCACTTTAAATTAATTGTTTAACAACAACTTGTTTTTATGAAAAATTTATTTTCTAATATTAAGGGAGATGCATTTGGAGGTATTACGGCCGGTATTGTTGCGTTACCATTAGCACTAGCATTCGGGGTTTCGTCTGGATTAGGGCCAACTGCCGGTTTATACGGAGCTATTTTCTTAAGCTTCTTTGCTGCCCTTTTTGGAGGTACTAACACACAAATTTCTGGTCCGACAGCTCCTATGACGGCTGTAAGTATGGTAATTATTGCCACCTTGGTTGCAGCAAATGATGGCGATGTAGAAAAAGCTCTTCCGGCTATTTTAACAGTATTCTTATTAGCCGGACTAATGCAAATAGGTTTAGGAATTATTGGCTTAGGAAAATACATTAAATACATTCCTTATCCGGTAGTATCTGGGTTCATGACGGCTATTGGAGTAATTATTTTAGTAACACAAATTTTACCTGCAATAGGATACTACCCAAAAGAAGATCAGGAATACGTAAACCAATTTAAACCACAAGCCGAAGAGATTATTTTAGAAAACATTCTAAAAGAAGAAGCCGGCGAAGGAATTTTGGTTTTAGAAGACTTTAAAGAAACCATAAACAGAGCCGAAAAAATAACACAAGAAGACATTTTAAAAGAGTCTAAAACATTGGCAGCCAATAATGCCTCTGGTGTTATAGGAACACTTAAAATTTTACCAAGAGCGCTGCAACATATTAATTGGTTAGAACTTGCTCTTGCTTTAGCTACAATTATTATTATTTACGGTTTTAAACGAATTACAACTGCTGTACCAAGTACTTTAGTAGCTTTAATTGTAGTTTCTGGTGCTGCAGTAGCATTAGGGTTAGAATATGAGCCTATAGAACAAATTCCGAGTGGTTTTCCGGTGCCTAAAACCGAAATTTTTACGAATTTTAGTTTAGGTAGCGTTACCCCTTATATATTTACTGCGCTAACATTGGCATTACTTGGTGCAATAGACTCACTTTTAACCAGTGTAGTGGCAGACAATATGACCAAAACCAAGCACAAGCCAAATAAAGAGCTTGTTGGGCAAGGTATAGGTAATAGTATAGCTGCTTTGTTTGGTGGTATTCCTGGCGCCGGTGCTACTATACGTACCGTTGTAAATATTAAATCTGGAGGTAAAACCAGACTTTCAGGAATGATCGCCGGATTAATGCTCCTTATAATTTTATTAGCTCTTGGTCCGATTGCTTCTAGAATTCCTGCTGCTGTATTGGCAGGTATCTTAATTACCGTTGGTATTGGAGTAATGGATTACAAAGGACTAAAAGCCATCCCAAGTATGCCAAAAGACATCAACTTAGGACCAATTAAATTAAGTTCTGAAGTAATGATAATGCTAACCGTACTGGTATTGGCAAGCGTTTGGAACTTAGTTAATGCCGTTGGTGTTGGTTTAGTTATTGCCTCATTAATTTTTATGAAGCGAATAGGAGACTTAACAGCAGAGCGTTCTGATGTTAAACCATTGGCAAAAGAAAGAGCTTGGGCAGACGAAAAAGACTTCCCGGAGCATCTAAAAGAGTCTGTATTTATAAAACATATAAAAGGTCCTTTATTTTTTGGTTCTACAAGCGACTTCCAGCAATTAGCAGCACAAATTCCGCCTTCAGCCTCTATGGTTGTTATTAGATTGGGCAGAATGCAATACATGGATCAATCAGGGTTGTATGCAATGGAAGATGTATTGCTTGAACTCCAGAAACACAATATTACTGTTTTATTTGTTGGATTAATGAAACAGCCACGCTATATGATGGAACGAATAGATATTATTCCTGATTTGGTTCCTGAAGAGCATATATTTAAAACATTCAATGAATGTACAAAATGGATTAAAGAACATGTTAACGGAAAAAAATAAATTAAAATTATGGCACACATAGACAAAGCATTAGACAAAGCGGTTCAAGATACATTAACACCCGATACAGTTTTACAAGATCTGTTAAGTGGTAATCAGCGCTTTGTAAATAATCAGACTAATACTAAAGATAATTTAGCCTTAGTTAAGCAAACCACAGGCGGACAGTTTCCTAAAGCGGTAATTTTATCGTGTATAGATTCTCGTGTTCCTGTAGAAACTATTTTTGATCAAGCTATCGGCGATGTATTTGTTGCCAGAGTAGCCGGAAATTTTGAAAATACCGATATTCTGGGTAGCATGGAGTACTCTTGCAAAGTAGCAGGAAGTAAATTAGTATTGGTTTTAGGACACGAAGCTTGTGGTGCAGTAAAAGCTGCATGCGATGGAGTTGAGTTAGGTAATATTACAGCTATGCTAGATAACATTGTTCCGGCTGTAAAAAAATCTGCCGAAGAAGTAGATGGTGAAACCAACTCTTCTAACCCGGAGTTTGTAAACAAAACCATAGAAAACAATGTTAAGCTTACTATGGAAAGAATCCGTCAAAAAAGCCCAATTCTAAAAGAAATGGAAGACAATGGAGAAATTAAAATTGTAGGCGGAGTGTATAGCTTAACCACCGGTAAAGTTACAATGTTATAAGTGTTAACTTTTTTACAAAAAAAGGGGGCTTTTAAAAGCCCCTTTTTTTATGGTTTAATTTTATTTATAACCTCTTTAACTTGCTCTTTAAACGCTAAAACAGACGCTGGTTGGTCTGGCGTATTAAAATTATCTATAAAAACTTTTGTTGTTATATTGCCTTTGGTTATTTCTAAATAAAGTCCTCCTTGATCTGTACAATCAGGACAGCCGTAAACTTTACCGGGCTTGGCTTTAACCAAGTCCGTTGGTACAGCGCTCAAAAGTGCAAATGCATTGTTAAAAGCTGTATCAGAAAGTGTGTCTGTAGCCTTAAACGTGTAGTTTTGGGTTAAATAAGTTTCGTCTCCATCTATTTCTAATTGGGTTTTAGTAAGCTTAAACGGCACAAAGCATTGCTCCACACAAAACCCATAATAGTGTCCGAAAACCAAACTATCTACTGTAGTTTTTTTAGTGCTATTTGTGTTAGTACAGCTTAAGCAAATTAAAACAACACAACCAAAAATCAATTTCCTCATCATCTAGTTTTATCAATATATATAGCATAAAAAAGTATTATAATTCTTGTGTGTTAGGCGCTTCTTTTAAAACTAAGCTAAACACATAAGCACCAATGTC
>JBPEWY010000021.1:0-9015 GCA_052032225.1 Flavobacteriaceae bacterium | reverse complement strand
CCCGAAGGGACACACCCAAATAAATGAAAACGGATTTAGACAGCTACTTTTTGTTAAGAATATATGGGTTTTACTTGCGAAGTATAATAAGTTATACTTTCTTTTTAATTTTATACAGAATAGTAAGGAGTTAAATTTTTAAGCATGAACCAATCTAAAAGGGAAGAATTTTGGAATGTAATTTCTCATGCGATAGGGATATTATTTGCTGTAATTGGGTTGTTTATTTTACTTTTAAATAATAATGATAAAACTCCTTATAGTACTTTTAGCATTGTAGTTTACTCTGTGTCGTCGGTAATTTTGTTTTCTGCTTCTACAATATATCACGCAGTAACTAAAGAATCTTTAAAGAAATTTTGGAGGAAGATAGACCATATTAGCATTTATTTTTTAATAGCGGGCACATATACGCCGGTAAGCTTGATTACTTTAGAAAAAGAATCTGGTTGGTTATTGTTTTGGATTGTTTGGGGTATTGCTTTTGTAGGAACGGCATTGAAAATATTTTTTACCGGACGGTATGAAATTTTATCTCTTATATTGTATTTATTGATGGGATGGCTAATTGTTTTTGATTTGAAAGCCTTATTGAATAATTTATCTGAAACGGGATTGTATTTATTGTTATTAGGAGGTGCTTTTTACACTTTAGGAACAGTTTTTTATGCAATAAAAAAAATACCATACAACCATGTAATTTGGCATTTTTTTGTTCTTGGAGGGTGTGTTTCTCATTATCTTTTTATATTACTTGAAGTTGTTTAGTTTTTAATTATATCTTGATATTCTAACCAAAACGCTTCGAATTTTACCATTTTTTGATACAAAAACTCCATAGTTTCTTGCCATGTGTTTTTGTTGTGAATACAAACATTGTTAAGCTGTGTGTAGATTCTTGAGATTTCTTTTCCGTTTTCTAATATATAGCAATCTTCAAATATTACATCCGGAATATACTCTTGTTGTATTATAGTTTTTAGAGAGCGTACTTTTTCGTAGTACTTTATTCTGTTTTCCAGGTTAGTGTCTTCTATGTCTAGCGCTACAATTGCTTTTTTGGTATCAAAATAAAATTTAAAAGAGAAGTCTTTAATTTTAGTGTTGTAAAGAATCCACTTTCTTGGGAAAGATTTTCCGAAAGAAGTCCAAAATTCTTGCCGTATTCTTTTAGATTCTTCTTTGCTAAACATATTTATAATATATATGCTATACTAATTGCCAGTACAATTGCAACTAATTTATTGAGATTAAATTTATGACCTTCTGAGCTTTCAAATAAAATAATGGTAGATATGTGTAAAAATGTACCAATTACAAGTGCATTTACATAAGGCTCTATATGTTGCAAGAGGTTAGTTTGATTTGTTATTATGGTTCCGAGTGGTGTCATTAAAGCAAAGAGTAAAAGTATTACCAAAATTTGCCATTTTTTTACGGCCGTTTGCATTAAAAAAGTAACAAGTATAATGGTTACCGGCAGTTTATGAACCAAAATTCCGTACATAAGGTTATTATCTTGTTTAATAGGGAATCCTTCTAAAAATGCATGTATAAACAAACCAATTAATACAGACCACGGAATTGTTGTGTTTGTTGGTGTATGAATATGACCGTGTTCTACTCCTTTAGAAAAATACTCTAAGATTATTTGAAGTAATATGCCCAATAAAATAAAAAGGCCTACTACTTTTTCATGCCCAGAACTAAAAGCTTCCGGAATGATTTCGAAAATTGTGATAGATAGTAAAAAAGCACCACTAAAAGCTAAGAGTAATTTTGTGTTTTTGGGTTTGTTTGGTTTTATAATAAAAACAATTAATGCGCCAATAATAACTGCATAAATAGGGAATAAATACTTGTTCATTATTTAAAAATCATGATTAAGCGTTCTGAGCTTTCGGGTTTAAATTTAGTAAGTTTATAGTCTCCAAATATATCTAATAAATAAGCTCCTGCCTCATTAAAATAGTTTTCGAAATCTGAAAGTGATAACGCTTTTACTTTTTCTACATAAAAGTGATCTTGTTGGTTGTGTGTAAATTTAATTTCTTTAAACAAATATCCGTCTTTTATGTAGCGTTTTTGATGAAACTCTATTCCGTTTACGGTTTTTACATCTTCGGGTATTAAATTGGTTTTAACGTACTCTATGTTTAAAAAATCTATGACGCCAAAACCAACTTTGTTTAAGTTACTTTTTATTGCCTTAATGGTGTTTAGGTTATCTGCTTCGTCATCAAAATAACCAAAACTAGTAAAGAGATTAAAAACAGCATCGAAAGTTTTATGAAATGGTTTTGTCATATCATGAATCACAAATTTAAGCGATTCATTTTCAAATTGTTTAGCATAGTTTATGCTGTTTTCAGATAAATCTGCCCCAGTAACATTATACCCTAACGTGTTTAAATAAATAGAATGACGGCCTCTACCACATGCTAAATCTAAAATACTGCCACCCTTAGGAATACTAAGATATTGGGTTAAATTATCCATAAATAGTTTGGCTTCTTTATGGTCTCTGTCTTGGTAGAGTAAATGATAATATTCTGTATTAAACCACTTAGTGTACCAATTGTTAACTGCTTTTTGCATGAAAGTAACTTTAGGGTGCAAAATTAACGTATTTTTGCTTCTTTATAGGAAGAAAAAATGACTGATAATTATACCATGATTGCCAAAACATTATATGGTTTAGAAGATGTTTTGGTAAAAGAACTTAAATTACTCGGAGCTATTGCTCCGGAGAAAGGTGTTAGAAGCGTTAGCTTTAAAGGAGATAAAGGATTTATGTATAAGGCAAATTTGTGCTTGCGTACTGCACTAAAAATTTTAAAACCAATACATAAAGCCACCGTAAAAAATGAAAAAGATTTATATAACACTGTATATAATATAGCTTGGGAGAATTACTTAAATGCAAATCAAACTTTTGCCATAGATGCAGTTACGTTTTCTAAAGATTTTACGCATTCTAAATATGTTGCGTTAAAAGCAAAAGATGCTATTGCAGACAGGTTTAGAAAAGTTGTTGGAAAAAGACCTAATGTAGATGTTAAGTTCCCTAATTTGCAAATTAACATACATATACAACATAAAACATGTACAATTTCTCTTGATTCTTCCGGACGGTCATTACATCAAAGAGGGTATAGGACAGACACTAACAAAGCGCCAATTAACGAAGTGTTAGCAGCAGGAATGTTATTGCTATCCGGATGGGATGGACAATGTGATTTTTTAGATCCTATGTGCGGAAGTGGTACAATACCTATTGAGGCTGCTATGATTGCTTGTAATATTCCGGCTAACATTAACAGAAAAGAATTTGCTTTTGAAAAATGGAATGATTTTGACGCTGATTTATTTGATAAAATTGTAGAGAGCAGTTTAAACAAGGCTCGAGATTTTAAATATACTATTAAAGGATATGATAGAAGCTTTAGTGCTGTACGCAAAGCACGTGAAAATGTTAAGAATGCTAACTTGCAAGACTATATAACAATTGTAAAAGACGATTTTTTTGAAACCGAAAAGACTTCAGAAAATAAACTGCATATAGTGTTTAATCCGCCATACGGAGAGCGTTTACCAATAGATGTAAACTATTTTTATTCGCAAATAGGTAACACATTAAAACAAAATTACAGCAATAGTGAGGCATGGTTTATAACATCTAACTTAGAGGCTTTAAAGCATGTTGGTTTACGCCCAACCAGAAGAATAAAGCTTTTTAACGGGAAATTAGAAAGTAAACTTGTTAAATACGATATTTATAAAGGAAGTAAAAAAGCTAAGCAAAAATCTTTTAATGTATGAAAGCAGAGAACAAAGCATTTGCTTTAAATTTTTTATGTTTTGCAGTACTATTTTTAGTAATGCGTTATGCGCTTGTTTTATTGTTTAACTTAACAAGTTTGTTTGGAGGCGTATTGGCTGCAGTTTTAGCAAGCATATTAGCGCCAAAATTTAAAGTTATAAAGCAAAATAAAACCTCTAAAATGTATATATCTTGGTTTTTTAAGAAAGGAAAACCGCTTTAGTTTTTTTCTTTTTTATATAACGGTATAAAGTACGATACGGTATAGTTAAAACTTACCCCAAAATTATTACTTAACGTAACTTTATTAAACCCCGGAATCCATAAATTAGGAAACTCGTCAGAAGCTTTATCGCTAATTAAATAATGCAGTCTAATACTTGCTCCAAAGTATAAGTTATTAAACATTTCTGCTTTTAAACCAAAAACAGCTTCTGCCCAGAGAGCATTAAGGTTTTTAAATTCTCTAAGTAAATCCGGATTATTACCGGCCTCTTGAGGTTCTTGCCAATAAGGTGTATCTGTAAAAAAAGAATACGAATTAAGCTCTTGACTAAAAGTACTTGCGCTAATACGTAAACCGGTATAAATACTATTTTCCATCCCATACCAGTTTTCGTAGGTATTATAGTCTAAACCTACTTTAAAATAGCTTCCTTTAGAGGTGAAATTAAATAAATCTTCTTGAGTTGTTTTTTGTTCTGTACCCAATTCTCCGGCTAAATAAAAACGCTTAGATATTCTAATATCTCCTACTACTTCTAAACCGGTGTAATCGTCATCAAAAAAAGCACGTACCGGTTTACTAACATCTATTCCTATACGCAATCCGTAACGCTCTTTATAAACAAGTGTATCTTGTGAAGTTTGCGCTACGTTAAGTAATGGCAATGCAAAAACTAATAAACTAATGATATATTTTAATATGCGCTGATGTTTCATTTTCTACGTTCTGCTGCTGAATAATTATTTGTTTAATCCAATTGTCTGAGTCTGATGTAACCGAAGCATTTATGTTTGTGAAGTTTGCAATATATCCGCAAGCTCTAGAAATAAATACTTCTTTAACAGTATAGGTAAATGTTACCGTATCCGGATTTTTTACAACAGTTGTATCTGTTGATGCTCCGTTTAAAGTAAGGGTAAAAGCTGTGCTATTTTCTAAAGTTTTTAATGGTATAGCAATAGAGTCTGCACTTGCAACCGGAAAAAGTAATTCGTTGCCAACACCTTGTATAGTTAAATTGCTTACAGCTTTTGTTTGTGTAGTGTCTGTTTCATCATAAAATCTAACAATTAGTAGCGGAGTATTGCCTTCTACACATATATCATCTTTTTCACAAGAAGATATTATCCCAATGCAGCATAGTATAAGTAAATAATACCAAATAGTTTTCATAATAAAAATTGGTCTATCGTTCTAAAAGTACAACATTTTCTACATGGTAGGTTTGCGGAAACATATCTACCGGTTGAACTTTAGTTATTTTATAAGTTTCTTTTAATAGTGCTAAATCTCTGGCTTGTGTTGCGCTATTGCAGCTTACATACACAATTTTTTTAGGTTTTAGCCATAAAAGTTGTTTTACTACATCTTTATGCATACCATCTCGAGGCGGATCGGTTATTACAACATCTGGTTTTCCGTTGGCTTCTATAAAGTCTGTATTAAATACAGTTTTCATATCGCCTACAAAAAAATCAACATTTGTAATGTTATTTTCCTTTGCATTTTGTTTTGCAGCTTCTATGGCTTCAGGAACGGCTTCTACGCCTACAACTTTCTTTGCCTTTTTGGCTACAAACTGAGCTATAGTACCGGTGCCGGTGTATAAATCGTACACTAGTTCATTACCGGTTAGCCCTGCAAAATCGCGTGTAATTTTATAGAGTTCTATGGCTTGTTCCGGGTTGGTTTGGTAAAACGACTTAGCATTTATTTTAAATTTAAGTCCTTCCATTTCTTCTACAATGTAGTCATTACCATGGTAGCAAATTACATCTAAATCATAGAGCGTATCGTTTGCCTTATTGTTAATTACGTACAATAATGAGGTAATTTCCGGGAAGGTTGTT
The DNA here is from genome assembly GCA_052032225.1 of Flavobacteriaceae bacterium. GTDB lineage: Bacteria > Bacteroidota > Bacteroidia > Flavobacteriales > Flavobacteriaceae > JBPEWY01. Next base: position 3,116 of record JBPEWY010000021.1, on the reverse strand, counting down.
TTTATGTAGTCTAATAATTTAGTTTGTAGTGAATGGTTTTCTTCTCTAAACTGTATTAAAACCATTATTTGCCCAGTAGTGGTGGTCCTAATTAGTAAAGAGCGCAAAAAACCTGTTTGTGTTTTAGTATTAAAAAAAGTCATGTTATTGGCTACAGCAAAGTTTCTAACGGCCAATCTAATTGCGTTGCTGGGATTTTCTTGTAAATGACATTCTTTAATATCTAAAACTTTATCCCACTTACCAGGAATATGAAAACCTAGTGCATTTTTATCGGTTATTTCTGTGTTACTTTCCAGCTCTTCTTGTGTAATCCATCTACTATCAGAAAAAGAAAACTCCATTTTGTTTCTGTAGTAGTACTGTTTTTTGGAAGCTTTAATAGGAAATACTTCCGGGAGTGTTAACCCTCCAAGTCTTGTAAGGTTGTTTTCTACTTCTTTTTGTTTGTAGTATAATTGATGCTCATAAGCCATATTTTGCCACTTGCATCCTCCGCAAACGCCAAAATGTTGGCAAAGAGGTTTTGTTCGTTTATTAGAATATTCATGAAAATAAATGGCTTTGCCTTCGTAATAATTTTTACGCTTTTTATAGGTTTCTACATCTACAATATCTCCCGGAACGGTGTTGGTTAAAAAAATAACCCTACCGTCTGGTGCTTTGGCAACGCTCTTACCTTTAGCCCCGGCATCTATAACAGTTAACCGGTTAAATATTTTACGATTTCCTTTTCTAGACATAGCGCAAAAATAGCGCATTTTAGAAGTTAGCTTGTAAAAGGGAAGAAAAAATTAAAAACTATCCTTAAATAAGGGGTTAGTACCCTTCAAACTCACTTACAATATTCTTTAAATTTTCTAATGTGATGGGCTTAATAATGTAGTTAGTAACGGCTTCGTATTCTTTAGCTTTTTGCATGTCTTTAGGGTCTGCAGATGAGCTTACAATAAAAATGGTGATTTTCTTTTTATTAGGAATTTTAATGAACTCCTCTAAAAATTCCCAACCATCCATTATGGGCATGTTTAAATCTAACAAAATAAGCTCAGGAACATCTAAACCAGATTTTATAACGGGAGTGAGTTTATTTATAGCTTCTTGTCCGTTTCTAAACACCATAAATGAATTGCAAAAATCTACCAACTCCAGTATTTTTTTGGTGCCAAAAACAAAAATCGGATCATCATCTATGATGCAAGCTATATCTATTTTTTTCAAGACTGAAAAAGTTGGTGTTTATGTAAATATAATCATTAATTAGTTGTAGTACTAATCATGAAGCAAGTTTAAGATATATTTTAAACTCTGTGCCAACATCTACTTGACTATTTACTTCTATTTTACCACCCATGGCTTCTACTTGATTTTTGGTAATAAAAAGCCCAATACCTCTTGCATTTTTGTTGTTATGAAAGGTTTTGTACATGCCAAATAGTTTTTTACCATGTTTTTCTAAGTCTATTCCTAAGCCATTATCTGTAATTTGCAGTACACAATAATTGCCATCTATATAATTATTTATTGTTGCTCTAGATACCCGTTTAGGCGATCTGTATTTTATGGCATTGGTTAAAAAATTAATAATTATACTTTCTAAATACGCCGGAATGGCCATTACCATAGTGCTATTATTGGTTTTGTTTGATATGGCGCAATTGGCATCTTTAGCCAAACCGCTAACATTTTCTAATGCTTTTTGTGCAAATTCGTTTAGGTTTAATTTTTGAAGATTATCGTGAATTTTAGTGTTTATTACTACAACTTCATTTAAATGTTGTACAGTTTCATTTAAATTTTTAGAAGCATCTGTTAAATGACCAAACAGCTCATTGTTTACAACTAAATCCGGATATTCAGACTCGAATAAGCTTAATAGCATTCCAATGTTTCCGGTATGCGATCTTAAATTATGAGATACTATATGAGCAAAGTTTATTAGGCGTTTATTTTGATCTTCGAGTGTATCTAAAAGTCGTTTTTTCTCAGTTATATCTTGAATTTGAGATACAAAGTGAATAGGTTCACCTTTATCATTTTTAACCATAGAAACCGATAAATTAACCCAAACTATATCGCCATTTTTTGTAAAGTACCTTTTTTCTAATTGGTAACTGCTACGCTTTCCATCTATAAGTTCTTGAAGCAAATTAAGGTCTAACGTTAAATCATCTGGGTGTGTAATATCTTGAAAAGTGAGTTTAAGCAATTCTTTTTTAGGGTAACCAACAATATCGCAAACACTTTTATTTACATCTAACCATTTACCATCAAGCCCAACAAGAGCCATCCCAATAGATGAATACTCAAAAGTTTGTCTGAATTGTTCTTCTCTGAGCGCAATTTTTAGTTGTGATTTTTTTAGCTCATCTATATCTTGAAACAGACCGTAAAAACGTTTAATATCTTTGGTAGAGTCTATAATACCGATAGCTCTAACCCATTTTAAATTATTTTTATAGGTTTTAATTTGTAACTCTATATCATAATTTACACCATTGTTTATTGCTTGGTTAACAGCATCTTCAATTTTTTCTCTGTTTTCACCTTCAGGGTAAAAGTTAAAAGCATTTTCAAAATTAGGAGAAAAGCTGTCTGGTACTTCATGAATTTCTCTGGTGGTGTTACTCCAAGAAACTTCATTTTTTTCTAAATCTACTTCCCAAGTGCCAATTTTGGCAGCAGCATTAGAGCGCTCTAATAAATCTTTATAGTTTTCAAGTAAAAGCTCATTTTTTTTTCGGTAGGTTATATCTATGTGAGAGCCTGTCATTAATAAAGGTTTTCCATCGTCTGTCCAACTAACAACTTTTCCTCTATCTACAATCCAAACCCAGTGACCATCTTTATGTTTCATTCTACCTTCATGCACATAAAACTCGGTTTTCCCTTCAAAATGGTCTTGAAGTAATTTATTAGACTTCTCTAAATCGTCGGGGTGCGAATGTTTTACCCAAGTTTCTATACTAACAGGACTAATTTCTTCTAAAGTATAGCCAATAATCTCAGCCCACCGTTCATTAAATCTGGTTTCGTTGGTTTGAACGTTCCACTCCCAAGTACCTATGTTAGTACCTTTAATTATGTGGCTGTAACGTTTGTTTTGTAGGGCTAGT
>JBPEWY010000020.1:0-1894 GCA_052032225.1 Flavobacteriaceae bacterium | reverse complement strand
GTTTAGTGCCGGCATTAAATAGGTAGCTTGGTGTGCAAGAGAGGTGTGGTCTAATCGCTCGTATTTGTCTAATGCAGTATGATAATCAAAATGATCATCTATAAAAGCAAAATTAAAACCGTTAATGTTACCATCTTCCCTAAAAACAGTTAAATCGGTATCGTTGGGAAGCATTTTATAAATGCTATATGCTAAGGAGTTAGCCACCGGATACGGCACATTTGCATTATTAAATGCCTCAATAAGTTTGGCATTGCCCTGGTTGGTTTCTATAAGCATGTAACTGGGGCCACCGCTCCCTCGGGCTTCAAAATTTAATACTAAGCCAACATCGTTTATCCATGGGTGATTATTAACAAAAACTTGTGCACCATTTAACCCCAATTCTTCGGCATCTGTAAATACAACAATAATATCATTTTTATGAGTTGTGTTGTCTGCTATAAAAGCACGTAACCCTTCTAAAATAGTTGCCACGCCACTAGCAGCATCGCTTGCGCCTAAAGAGGCATGCGCTCTACTATCGTAATGAGAAAGCAGCAAAAGAGCCTTACCATTACCCGTTCCTTTTTTTCGGGCTATTACATTAATGGCTTTACTAACATTACCCCAATCGCCACCGGTAAACCCTTCTTGCAGTGTTGGGCTTAATCCTAATTTTTTTAGTTCATTAACCAGATAATCTCTAACCTCACTATGAGCATCTGCCCCAACATAATGAGGTTTTTGAGCCATGTTTTTAACATGGGTTAAAGCATTATCTAACAAAAAGCTGCTATTAGGAATGGTAAACGATGTGCTTTTTTGCGGATACAGCGCATAAAAACTCCAATATACCAATGCAATAATTACTAAGAAAGAAAGGGCTTGCGTGTATTTTTTCATGAGTTTTGGTTTTCTATATAAATGTATAAAAAGAAACAATACCAATATTTTATGTTGCGCTATTTGTTAAAAATGGCTAACTTTAAGTACTAACCACATTAAATTTTTACGATTATGGGTATAAAAAGTTTTCAAGGAGCACGAAAGAATGATCATAGTCGTCCTGTACACGAACCTATTTTAGTGTCTGATTATATGACGCGTAAGCTTATTACATTTAAACCGGAACAATCTATAGAAGAAGTTATAGAAACACTTATAAAAAACAGAATTTCGGGTGGGCCGGTTGTGAATGATAAGAATGAACTTGTAGGAATTATTTCTGAGGGAGACTGTATTAAACAAGTCTCGGAAAGCAGGTATTACAACATGCCTTTAGATAAAAACAACACGGTAGAAAAATGCATGGTTAAAAATGTAGAAACTATAGATGGCAACATGAATATTTTTGATGCAGCCAACAAGTTTTTAACCTCTAAAAGAAGGCGTTTTCCTATTGTAGAAAATGGTAAGTTGGTAGGTCAAATTAGTCAGAAAGATATTTTAAAAGCAGCGCTACAATTAAAAGGGCAAAACTGGAAATAGCTATTCTTTTTTTACTAAAGCGTAGTAGTCATTGTCTAACGGTAAATAGCCTAAATCGTACACAAAATAATATATTTTACCGGCTTTTGTAGTATATACGGTTGTAATATAATTAAAATCAAAACCACGTTGTAATAATTTGTTGCGCGTGGTTTTTGCTTTGCCATCCGGGTTTAATTCTTGTAAAATACGGTAGTTTTTACGCAACCGGTTGTTAATATTGCGTATTAGGTTTTTACTGTCTTTGTTTATGTTGTTGTTATAGGTATTACGGCAATGGTCTGAGCAGAATTTTTTATCAATTCTGCCCATTAACTTCTCGCCACATTCTAGGCATTTGCGTTGCATAGTATTATAAGTTTAGTAATTTTTTTTAAATGTATGCTTATACATAATAATGTTGAGCAATCGTATATTTTTCGTC
>JBPEWY010000002.1:0-1669 GCA_052032225.1 Flavobacteriaceae bacterium | reverse complement strand
CAGTTGTAGCAAAGCTATAACTAAATAGCATAAACATTACTAATAAACTAAAAACTTTTCTCATAATGTTAAATTTTTTGGTTAATTAATTTAGTTTTCACTTTACGATTTTATTGCGCAATTTTGTAAAGTATTTCGCTAAAATATCAAAAAAAAAAAACGAAAATTCAAAATATTCTTACAAGATATAGAGTTTTAACGTATTTTACAAGTGCTATTTGTATTATTAGGTTAATTTATAGTACTGCTTACATTACACTACAGTACTAAAGCACTTTAATTTTTAATAGCCTTTAGCACCACTTCGCCTTGTTGTCGGTATTTTTCTTTACTAATGGTATGTATATTGGTTGGCCACGTTATTTGGGGTTGGTTTTTGGGATTTAGCGTAACCGATTTTGCATAATAACTGGCCATAGGCAGGTGTAACTCTAATATAAGTCCGGGTAAATTACCCCCATGATCTAAAGGCCCAAAAGGCAACGGTATTTGTGGTGTGTACCATGCCACTACGGTATAGTTTCTTTTAGGTAATTTTTTAATGTAAGTAGCTTTATAGCAGGTAAAATTGCCTATTTTTTTTGTGGTTTTGGTAAGCTCCCATGGGCGTTTTTCTATACTGCCTAAAATATTATAATCTTGCCCGTAGTTGTTTTTTATAGTTAGTTGTTGACCGGTTTGTAAATTGGTGTAGTATTTGCCTCTACCAGTATATAATATTGCTAGATTAAGCAAATGATTTTTTAAATCCCCTTTATCATCTAAGGCCATTCCGCCAACTAAACTAAACTTGGAAATAGAGCCTGAAAATTCACACTTATAAGTTATTTGCTTTGATGCATCTATCAGCATTTGCTCCATCTTTAAAACCTTGCTTTTTGCCATGTTATCTTTTTGTTTGTCAACAACTGATTTAAGGACGTTATTTAATTCCGGTACATACTCTACAACGCCATCTACAAGCTGAGCTCTTGTTGCAGTAATACTCAAAAAAGAAAAACAAATAAATAATTTTAAAATTCTCATTACCAAACTATTATAATAGATCTAAATTAAAATTGACAATCATAGCTCATCTTGCTTTTAAAAATTACTTTTAAAAATCAATAGTTATTAAACGGCATACGTATAATGCTTGCTCATAAATCATTCCTGCTTCAAAGCCATCAGCATTTTTACCTTCCTTTTTAAAATATGCATCTACAGCATCAAAAGCCAGATCTTCACAAAAAGTGTGAGACATTTCACTAGAACTTAAACCTAAGCTAAATAGTAATGTTCCCGTTAGAGTGATTAATTTTTTCATTTATAAAAATTTTGTGATTATTTAAAATCTTGTAGCAGTTCGCATATAAACATTGTTCTTTCAAAAATTTGTCCGGCTATAAAACCATCTGCATTATCCCCTTCTTGATTAAAATATCCTTCTACAGCTTCAAAAGCGAGTAGTTCACAACCAGAATCAAAAACTTGAGAACTAGAATTTGCAAAAAGACCAAAAGAGAATAGAGTAGATAAACTGGTTGATATAAATAATTTCCTCATAATTTTAAATTTTTTGGTTAATTAATTTAGTTTTCTCTTTACGATTTTATTGCGCAATTTTGTAAAGTATTTCGCTAAAATATCAAAAAAAACAAACATTAAAAATATTCTTACAAAATAGGAG
>JBPEWY010000019.1:0-23688 GCA_052032225.1 Flavobacteriaceae bacterium | reverse complement strand
GCAATACTCCAGTATCCAGGAAAACACGGACAAGTTTATGATTATGCCTCTTTTGTAGAAAAAGCAAAACAAAACCAAATTAAAGTTGCTGTTGCAGCAGATATTTTAAGCTTAGTTATGCTTACTGCTCCGGGTAAATGGGGTGTAGATGTTGTTGTAGGAACTACACAACGCTTTGGAATTCCGCTAGGGTACGGTGGTCCGCATGCTGCTTTTTTTGCAACAAAAGAAGAATATAAACGAAGTATTCCCGGCAGAATTATTGGAGTCACCAAAGACACAGATGGTAACAGAGCCTTACGCATGGCGTTGCAAACACGAGAGCAACATATAAAAAGAGATAAAGCAACTTCTAATATTTGTACCGCTCAAGTACTCTTAGCTGTTATGGCCGGAATGTATGCCGTATATCATGGCCCTAACGGATTAAAGTATATAGCACAAAAAGTTCACAATCATACTAAAGCTCTAGATAAAGCATTAAATAACTTAGGGTTTAGCCAATTAAATTCTGCTTATTTTGACACCTTAAAAGTTGCTGTTTCAGACAGTAATGCATTACGAGACATTGCACTTAAAAACAACATCAACTTTAATTATATAGATAACCAAACTATTTCTATTTCATTAAACGAAGCCACATCAGAAGATGATGTTGCCAAAATAGTTTCTGTTTTTGCCACATTGGTCGGCACTACAACAACTGTTGATTTTAATGTAGAAACTGATGTAATCCCGAATGCTGTTAAGCGTAAAACGCCTTTCTTAGAGAACGAAGTGTTTAACACCTACCACTCTGAGACAGAAATGATGCGCTACATAAAAAAGTTAGAGCGTAAAGACTTAGCTCTTAACCACTCAATGATTTCATTAGGCTCTTGTACTATGAAGCTCAATGCTGCAACCGAAATGCTCCCGTTAAGCTGGGCAGAGTGGGCAAATATTCATCCTTTTGTACCAATTGATCAAGCAGAAGGATATCAAGAAATGTTATCGCATTTAGAGCATCAACTAAACGAAATAACCGGATTTGCCGGAACTTCACTTCAACCAAACTCAGGTGCTCAAGGCGAATACGCTGGGTTAATGGTTATTAGAGCCTACCATGAGTCTAACGGCGAAGGTCACAGAAATATATGTCTTATTCCAGCTTCTGCACACGGCACCAATCCGGCTTCTGCAGTTATGGCCGGTATGAAAGTGGTAGTAACTAAAACAGATGAAAAAGGTAATATTGATGTTGCCGATTTAAAAGAAAAAGCAGAAAAGTATAAAGATAGTTTGGCTGCTTTAATGGTTACCTACCCATCTACACATGGCGTTTACGAAGCTTCTATTAAAGAAATAACCAAAATAATACATGACAACGGCGGACAGGTATATATGGATGGTGCAAACATGAATGCTCAAGTTGGTTTAACCAATCCGGCGACCATTGGTGCAGATGTTTGCCATTTAAATCTGCATAAAACATTTGCTATACCTCATGGAGGTGGCGGTCCGGGCGTTGGTCCTATTTGTGTAGCAGAACACTTAGTTAAGTTTTTACCTTCTAACCCGGTAATTAAAACCGGTGGTGAAAACGCAATAACTGCTATCTCTGCAGCTCCTTGGGGTAGTGCTTTAGTATGTCTTATTTCGTATGGATATATAACCATGTTGGGCTACAGAGGTCTTACAGAAGCTACTAAATATGCTATTTTAAACGCTAATTACATAAAAAGCCGTTTAGAAGAGTACTATCCTGTTCTATACACCGGAGAAAAAGGAAGAGCAGCACACGAACTTATAATAGATTGCAGACCATTTAAAAAGAAAGGCATTGAAGTTACTGATATTGCTAAACGTTTAATGGACTATGGTTTTCATGCTCCAACCGTATCTTTCCCTGTAGCCGGCACTATAATGATAGAGCCTACAGAAAGCGAAAGTTTAGCAGAATTAGATAAGTTCTGTGATGCAATGATTGCCATTAGAAAAGAAATTGAGGAGGTTTCTGCAGATAACCCTAACAACGTTCTTAAAAATGCTCCTCACACATTAGCAATGGTAACAAATGATTCTTGGAATTTTCCTTACTCCAGACAAAAAGCTGCTTTCCCGTTGCCTTACTTGCACGAAAATAAGTTTTGGCCAAGTGTTAGACGGGTAGATGATGCTTATGGAGATCGTAATTTAATTTGTACATGTACACCTATTGAGGCTTACGCCGAAGCATAGCTTACACCTTGTAATCCCTATAAAAACAAGCGTTTTCAAAAATCTGAAAACGCTTGTTTTGTTTTTGTATAGTTTTTAAATCTATTGATTGAACATCATATTTTAACCCAATAGTCAGTTTTATTTTTAAGCAAGGATAATTAAACTTGTTTAAAAAAATAAACTATGAATATTCGTATTACAGGATCAGGAAGTTATATCCCTGCTGTTGTAGAACAAAACACTAACTTTTCTAAACACGCTTTTTTTGATGCCGACGGCAATAAATTTACACACGATAATACCGTAATTATAGAAAAATTTAAAGCCATTACAGGTATTGGCGAAAGGCGATACGCTAAAAAACATCAGAACACTTCAGACTTAGCATCGTTTGCAGCAGAAAATGCCATTAACGATGCCAATATAGATCCTGAAACCTTAGACTATATTATTGTTGCACACAACTTTGGTGATGTTAGGTATAACTCCGTTCAAGGAGACACATTACCCAGCTTAGCTTCTAGAGTAAAACATTCGCTTCAAATTAAAAACCCTAAATGTGTTGCTTACGATTTAATTTTTGGCTGTCCCGGATGGGTTGAAGGCGTTATACAAGCGCAAGCCTTTATTAAAAGCGGAATGGCAAAAAAGTGTTTAGTGATTGGAGCCGAAACACTCTCTAGAGTGGTAGATAAACACGATAGAGATTCTATGATATATTCCGATGGTGCCGGAGCTGTTGTTGTAGAAGCTACTGAGGATGATAATAGCGGTATACTAGCTTTCGAATCGGCTACTTATGCTCATAACGAAGCGTATTATTTATTCTTCGGAAAATCAAACAATCCTGAAGCAGATGCTAATACCCGTTACATAAAAATGCACGGGCGCAAAATTTACGAATTTGCTATATCGCATGTACCACAAGCTATGAAAGCATGCTTAGATAAGAGTGGGATTCCTATAGATCAAGTAAAAAAAATATTTATTCATCAGGCAAACGAAAAAATGGACGAAGCTATTGTAAAACGTTTTTACCGTTTGTACAAAACCCAACCTCCGGCAGATGTTATGCCTATGAATATTCAAACCATGGGGAACAATTCTGTAGCTACTGTTCCTACTTTATTTGATATGGTTAGAAAAGGAATGATAGACAATCAATCTGTACATAAAGGTGATGTTATTATATTTGCAAGTGTTGGTGCAGGTATGAACATCAATGCCATTGTGTATAGATATTAATATGTATAAAGAATATTATCCAAAAAAACGATTTTCTAAAACAATTAGCTTTTTAAACTCTGTAGTTTCGCCACCTGCAAAAATTTTAGATTTAGGTGTTGTTAATCCACTATCAGAGTTAATGCAAAAACAAGGCTACTTAGTTACAAATACAAAAGGAGAAGATTTAGATTTAGATTTTAAAGCAGTTACCTCGTTAGACTATGATGTGGTAACTGCTTTTGAAATTTTTGAGCATTTAGTTTCACCGTTTCCGTTGCTTAAAGCCATAAAAGCCAATAAGCTTGTAGCTACTGTGCCTCTTAATCTTTGGTTTTCTCCTGCCTATAAAAATCCTAATGATGAAAGAGATTGTCATTATCACGAATTTGAAGATTGGCAATTTGATTGGCTTTTAGACAAAGCCGGATGGGAAGTAAAAAAGCGCGAAAAATGGACTAACCCGGTTTCTAAAATTGGTATAAGACCGCTACTCAGACACTTTACACCAAGATACTATGCCGTTTATGCAGAACGTAAATAAGCATCTGTAGTTTGTAATCACATCTATTACAACACTAAATTAAAATGAGGTTTTATATTGTAATACCGGCACATAACGAAGAAGCTTTTATAGCCCAAACTTTGAATTCTATAGTTTCGCAAACACTTTTACCTAAAAAAGTAGTTGTTGTTAACGATAACTCTACAGATAATACAGAGGCTGTAGCTAGAACATTTGAAAAAAAATATGATTTTATTACCGTTATAAACACACCCTCACAGGCAATACATGCTCCGGGAAGTAAAGTAATTCAGGCTTTTAACAAAGCTCTTGCCACTTTAGACGATGAATTTGATGTAATATGTAAGTTTGATGCCGATATTATTTTACCTGACAACTATTTAGAAAAACTGCAGATAATTTTTAAAGAAAACCCAAAAGTTGGTATAGCCGGAGGTTTTTGTTACATTTTAAATAACAACAAATGGGTTTTAGAAAGCTTAACTAATAAAGATCACGTTAGAGGAGCATTAAAAGCCTACAGAAAAAAATGTTTTTTTGATATTGGGAAACTTAAACCCGCTATGGGATGGGATACGGTTGATGAGCTTTTAGCCCAATATCATGGATGGAAAATAAAAACCGATACTTCGCTTAAAGTTAAGCACTTAAAGCCCACCGGAATCTCTTACAGCAAAAAAGCCAAGTATAAGCAAGGGATTGCATTTTACAGACTTCGTTATGGACTGTTTTTAACTATTATTGCATCAGCTAAATTGGCCATAAAAAAACAAAACCCGGCTTTTTTTATAAACTGTATTATAGGTTTTTGTAAAGGATATTTAAAAAAAGAACCTTTTTTGGTTTCACCAAAAGAAGGTTCTTTTATAAGGTCTCTTAGGTATAAGGGGGTATTTAAAAAACTTAATCCTCTAAAATTTCAAAAATAGGAGTTCCGGTAGCTCCGTTAGGAAAACTAATTCCCAGCAAAGTGGCAATAGTAGGAGCAACATCAGGAATTACTGTTTTTCTGGTTGTACTTCCTTGTTTTACACCTTTACCGTAAAAAATTAAAGGCACGTGCGTATCGTACATAAATCCGGAGCCATGCGTAGAGCCGGTTTTAGAATAGCTTATGTGGGCAGGCGCAGGAACTAATAAAATATCACCCGAACGTTGCATATGATATCCGTTTTGCAGCATCCCTGCAACACCTTCTGTGAATTCCTTGCTTTGCATTGAACTCCCAGTATAAGCAGCCATGTAAGGTCCGTATGTTAGAAGTTCATTTACAATAGCCTGTTCTACCTTATTCAAATCTAACTCAAGATTATTTATAAGCTCTTTGTTTAGAAAAATTTGATTGTTTGATATGTTTTTAATTAAATCTGATGTGCCAAACTTAAAAGTTAAAAAATCTTTTAATCGTTTTAAATCTTCCGAAGAGTTTAAATAGCCTCCCGGAATTTTATGGTCTTGTAAATAACTTGGCACATGTACTGCACCATGATCTGAAGTTAAAAATACTGTATAATTATCCTTGCCCAATTTAGCATCTAGCTCGGTAAGTAAACGCTCTAAATCTCTATCTAATCTTACGTAAGTATCCTGGACTTCTTTACTGTTTACTCCAAATTGATGCCCTACATAATCTGTACTAGAAAAACTTATTGCTAAAAAATCGGTTATGTTATCTGCTCCCAATTGCTCTCCATCTATTGCTGCCAAAGCAAAATCTAAAGTTAAACTGTTACCATATGGGGTAGATTTTAAGATGTCGTATCCGCCATTTTCATCCCACAGTTCAGGTAAATTATGTGGGAAAACAGCTTTTGGTTGCCCATTAAAAGATCGTTCGTAGTTATTGCTGTCCGCCCCACTCTCCGTATAGGTCTCTATATTAAATAAGGTATTCCATGGTTTCTTGTAAGCGTCTGCTTTTTTTGCATTATTAAAATCTACAACCCATTTTGGTAATACGTTACTATAAAATGTACTGGTAATCCAAATTCCTTCGTTTTTACCATGAAACCAAAAGGCTTTTCCGGTATGTCCGGCAGGTAAAACCGCCCCCCTATCTTTTATAGAAACTGCTACAACTTTGCCTTGCATTTGGGTGGCTAACCTTAGCTGGTCGGTTATAGTTGTTGTAGTAAGTTGATGCGGTGACATTTTTCCTGCAGATGCTGTTGTTCCAACAGAAGCATAATTTTCATCATACACACAATACACACTCTTATCTTGTGTTTTATCGTACCAATTATTACCAATAATACCATGTACAGCAGGAGTGGTTCCGGTATAAACAGAAGCATGACCGGGAGCAGTATAGGTAGGTATATAGTTAAAATGGTTGTTTTTACAGTTAAACCCTTCGTTTATTAATCTTTTAAAACCTCCTTCTCCATATTTATCCCAAAACAGGTTTAAATAATCATACCTCATCTGGTCTACCACAATACCAACAACCAGTTTTGGCTGTATATGTGTTGTATTGGTTACAACTTTTGGGTTATTTTGAATATTATTTTTTGTGTTTTGTGTAGCGCAAGCTCCTAACACAAATAAAGCTGTAAGTAACAGTATCTTGTTTTTCATGCATCTAAAAATTTACTCAACAAAAATAATTGTTTAATACTAACTAATCGATACTACAGGTTATTCTAATCATTAATTTTTTGTTACTTTCGTTGATGAACTATTTTTAACATATGAGTTACTTAGAAGCCATAGGTAGTTACTTTATAATGATTAGAGAGGTTTTTAAAAAGCCAACCAAATGGTCTATAATGAGAAACCTCATTTTAAAAGAGATAGACGACCTTATTTATGGCTCTCTGGGGATAGTTATTTTTATATCGTTTTTTGTTGGAGGTGTTGTTGCTATACAGACTGCTTTAAATATAGACAACCCGTTAATACCAAAAAATTTAATTGGTTTTGCTACCAGGCAATCTGTAATTTTAGAGTTTGCACCAACATTTACTTCAATAATTATGGCGGGTAAAGTGGGCTCTTATATTACTTCTAGTATTGGTACTATGCGTGTTACAGAGCAAATAGATGCTTTAGAAGTAATGGGCGTAAACTCTTTAAACTACCTGGTGTTCCCAAAAATAATTGCACTGCTTTTTTATCCGTTTGTAATTGCTATTGGTATGTATTTAGGAATTTTAGGAGGATGGACTGCCGGTGTTTTTGGAGGTTACACAACCAGTACAGAATTTATAGAAGGAATACAGTTAGATTTTAGGCCATTTCATGTTTTTTATGCCTTTACCAAAACATTTGTTTTTGCTTTTGTATTAGCTACTATACCGGCCTACCACGGTTATTATATGAAAGGTGGTGCTTTAGAAGTTGGTAAAGCCAGTACAACATCGTTTGTGTGGACAAGTGTTGTTATTATTATTTTAAATTACGTACTAACCCAAATGCTTTTAGGGTAATGATAGAAGTTAAAAACATACATAAATGGTTTGGTAAAGCCCATATTTTAAAAGGCATATCTACACAATTTGAACAAGGAAAAACCAATCTAATAATTGGGCAAAGCGGCTCGGGAAAAACAGTTTTTTTAAAAACATTGCTTGGTATTTTTAAACCCGAAGAAGGTACTATTAAATATGATGATAGAGTTTATGCAGAATTAAGCGAAAACGAAAAAAGAGATTTACGGCAAGAAATGGGAATGGTTTTTCAGGGGAGTGCTTTATTTGATTCTATGACTGTAGAAGAGAATGTAATGTTTCCGCTTAAAATGTTCTCAAATAAACCGTTAAGCGAGATGCTAGATCGTGTAGATTTTGTACTTAAACGGGTAAACTTAATTGATGCTCATAAAAAATATCCGGCCGAAATATCTGGTGGAATGCAAAAGCGTGTGGCAATTGCTAGAGCTATTGTAAATAACCCAAAATATTTATTTTGCGATGAGCCTAACTCCGGCTTAGATCCTAAAACAGCTATTTTAATTGATAATCTTATTCAAGAAATTACTAAAGAATACAACATAACTACCATAATAAATACACACGATATGAACTCTGTTATGGAGATTGGCGAGAAAATTGTGTTTTTAAAAGATGGTGTAAAAGCCTGGGAAGGAACCAATAAAGATATTTTTAAAACAGATAACGAGGCGGTTACCAATTTTGTTTACTCTTCTGAGCTTTTTAAAAAAGTAAGACAAATGTATATAGAAGAGCGAGCATAAATCACTCTTCTATATCTTTAACTCTAATTTTAGCATTATTAAGTTTTAATTTTAACCAAGCATTTAGCTTTTCTTTACTTTTTCTAACCTCCTCTTGCGGAGCATCGCTCTTCCATTTAGCTTCAAAAACCGGAATGGTATCAATAGTATTAAAATCTGTTACAATGGTATAAGCAAAACCTAAACGCTCTAAATAATCGTAATTTATTTTAGCTTCTTTACTAATTTCTACAAAGGGAACTTGCATTCCGGTATTTTTACTAAGTAAAGCCACCTCTTCTTCTAAAATACGTATTCGTTCATCTTTATTAGCTATCTCTGCCTTTTTAGCTTCGTATAATTCGCTTACATATTTAAAGCGTTCTTGATCATCATTATTTGCTCCTTGAATTACTTTTAGCTCGGCTTCTTTTAATCTGGGATAATCATTTTTTTGAATTTTCCAGGTGTCTATAACATTTGCCGGAATGGCTTCATCGCCTACAAAAACCAGTTCTATAATTGGGCTTTCTCCATCTCTATATTCAATATTAGCAAAGTCTTTTAAAAATCTGCTTCCGCCTTTAAATTGGTAGGTAGCCACATGATCGTTAATAAAGTTTTGCGCCTGATTTAAAAAGGTAGATTCTCTCCAAACTTTATAAAATGTATATCCGGCCGGAATCATAACAATTACAGCTAAAAAAGAAGCCATATTAGCTATATTTCTACGCTTTTTAGAATTTGCATAGCGCACCATTGGAAAACGCAACAATTTAAGCACCAAAAAGGTTGCTAAAGCAATAAATATGGTATTAATTATAAATAAATAAAGTGCACCCCAAGCATATTCTAAATTTCCAATAGCTAAACCAAAACCAACAGTACACAACGGTGGCATTAGTGCTGTAGCAATAGCAACACCATAAATTACACTGGCCATGGTTCCTTTTTTGGCTCGTGCTATAACAAGTGCTAAACCACCAAAAAATGCAATAAGCACATCTCTAATATCTGGGGCTGTACGTGCTAAAAGCTCTGAAGATTCTGATTTTAACGGAAAAAACTTAAAAAATAAAAAGGCGGTTAGAATACTTAAACCTACCATCACACCAAAATTCTTAAACGACCGTCTGAGTGTATCTATATCGTTTATTGCTAATGACATACCGATGCCTAAAATCGGCCCCATTAATGGTGAAATTAACATGGCCCCGATAACTACTGCCGTTGAGTTTGCATTTAATCCTACAGATGCTATAAAAATAGAGCAAACCAAAATCCAAGCTGTATGGCCTTTAAACGGAATATCGTTTATTATGGCTGTTTTGGTGGCTTCTTGATCGGTATCATGCCTAATATCTAAAAGCTCAGAAAAAAACTGCTTTAGTTTACCCATTAAGCCGGTAAAATCTTTTTTTATTTCTTCTGAGCTAGTCCCCGAATTATTATTTTGGTTGTTTTCTTGCATAGGTTAGCCGTATTGTTCTCCAAGTTGTTGTTTAACCTTATTTAAAACCTCTTTAATTTCTTGTTCTTTACTTTTTGGATGAATTAGCAGCACATTATCTTTATCTACAACTATATAATCTTGTAAACCATTAACAACCACTAATTTGTTTTTAGTAGTTGTTCTAATCATATTACCTGATGCATTCTCACAAAACACCTTTGCATTAACCACTGCATTTTGATTACTGTCTTTTTCTAGTTTATTATACAAAGACCCCCAAGTTCCTAAATCATTCCAATCAAACGTTGCAGGTAAAACATATATAGCATTGGCTTTTTCTAAGATAGCATAATCTATAGATATATTTTGTGCTTTATGATAATTTTTAGAAATAAATTCTTGTTCTCTTTCTGTATTGTAACTTGTAGTGCCAGAAGAAAATAAACTGTACATTTCCGGCTGGTGTTCTTTAAAAGCTTTTATTATAGTATGGACACCCCAAATAAAAATTCCGGCATTCCACAAAAAATTTCCTTTAGCTAAAAACTCTTTAGCAGTTGCGTAATCTGGTTTTTCTCTAAATTGATTTACTTTTTTTATTTGCTCTGTGGTTGTGTTATTAAATTCTATATAGCCGTATCCGGTATTGGGGAATGTAGGTTTTATACCAAGAGTCATTAATATTTCTTGTTCGGCACATGCCGTAAATGCTAAAGTACAATCAGCAGTAAAAGCTTCTGTGTTTTCTATCCAGTGGTCGCTTGGAGCTACCAGCATTACTGCATCAGGATTTTTTTGGTAAATTTTTAAAGCAGCATACAAAATACAAGGAGCTGTATTTCGCATAACCGGCTCTAACAGTACCTGCTCTGCAGTTATAGCGGGCAATTGACTCAAAACTAAACCACTATATTGCTCATTAGTTAATATTAAAATATTTTCTTTTGGTATAAAAGTGTTAATTCTCTCGAAAGTAGTTTGAAGCAACGTCTTCCCGGTTCCTAACATATCGTGAAATTGCTTCGGGTAGGCCTGTGTGCTTACCGGCCAAAACCTGGAGCCTACACCACCAGCCATAATTACAGCATAATAATTTGATTTCATTATTTATTAAATATCTTGATTATTGTAAAAATTCTACTTCTGCGTTAGGTTGAAACAAATATAATTTACCGCTAGACACCTCTACACATTCATATCGTTTAACACGCTTGTTTCCCTTTTTAAAAACCTTACCGTTATATATTTTAAAAAGGCTCCCGTAAGGCAACTCAAAAATATAACTTTTACCATTTGCAGGGTCAAATTGTTTTAATGCTAAAGATAGCTTAGCATCGGTATCACTGCTTGCTTTCGGGTTTTTTAAATGATTGGCCAAAACAGGTAATATACTTTCCGGAAAAATATCCGGTCGTAAAAAAGGTAACATTAGTGTTTTAAATGTAAGTTTCCACTCTTTGCCATGAGGCTTAATATTATAACCGTACTTTTTAAAAGCTACTAAATGTGCTATCTCATGTATTAATGTAATTAAAAACTTGTAAGGGTTTAATGATGCATTAATTGTAATTAAATGTAATCCGTTTGGTAGTTTCCTGTAATCCCCATGCCTAGTTACTCGCTTGTTTACAATTTTAACATGTGCTTCGTTTATCTTAATTAATTCAAAACAAGGTTCTACAGCACGCTCAGGAATGTATTTCAACAATGTTTTCTTCATTAAAACAAAAATAGTTTATTTATTTTTTGAGTATCTATATTTTTCTAATCGCATTTAATTAAATTAATTTATGAATAACGGAGTAATTATAAACTTCACTCCTACGGGAATGATTCCTACTAAAAAAATGACTCCTCATGTACCTGTAAGTGTAACCGAAATTGTAGAGGATGTTTTGGCAGCTTGCGATTTAGGAATAACTATGGTGCATTTACATGCAAGAGATGATAAAACCGGTGA
Source organism: Flavobacteriaceae bacterium (assembly GCA_052032225.1). GTDB lineage: Bacteria > Bacteroidota > Bacteroidia > Flavobacteriales > Flavobacteriaceae > JBPEWY01. The sequence continues at coordinate 12,149 of JBPEWY010000019.1, read as the reverse complement.
GCCAACCTATAAAAAAGAGGTATATGCCAAAATTATTGAGGGCATTAGAAAATACAATAAACAACTGGTAATTTGTGTATCTCTAAGCGGTAGAAATTTTAATGAACTTGAAAAAAGATCTGATGCACTTTTGTTAGACGGAGACCTAAAACCTGATTTTGCCAGTTTAACTTTAAGTTCTCTAAACTTTAATAAAACAGCAAGTGTTAATGCGCCGGACATGGTGCAAAATTTAGCACAAATGATGTTAGAAAAAGGAGTTGTACCAGAACTTGAAGTGTTTGACTTAGGAATGATTAATTACGCTAAGTATTTAAGTAAAAAAGGATTAATTAAGCCTCCGTTTTATTTTAATCTCTTGCTTGGAAACATAGCCTGCGCACAGGCAGAAGTACTACATGCCGGTGTATTAATTAATGAACTCCCGGAAAATTCTTTTTGGAGTATGGCCGGCATTGGCACCAACCAACAAAAAATGAATGCACTTTCTATTGCTATTGGTGGTGGTGTAAGAGTTGGCTTAGAAGACAATATTTGGTACGACACTAACAGAACCCGGTTAGCAACCAATAAATCTTTATTAAAGCGAATTCATAACATAATTAAAGCTAGCGAAAAACAGGTTGTAACTCCAGAAACGTTCAGAAGTTTCATGAACCTTAACCCCGGCAATGGTAGCTACGGCAGGACATAAATTATATGGAAACAAAAAACACTTCTTTATCCTACAAAATAAATTGGTTTGTTAATATTATTAAGCATGGCTTGCTTATACAAGGTATTAGAAACAGGCTGGCAAAGATTGGTATAGACATTATGCCTTATTACTGGACGGAAGAAGATGTGTTGCCCCTACCGCCACCTAAAATAAAAGGAGATGAACAAGAATTTAAATTAGATTTTTTAACTGAGAATGATATTAAAAAAATTGAAGAAAGCATTGTTGGTATTAGAGATCGAAAGCTTCTTGAAAATTTTAAAAAAGGACAAAAATGCATAGGCTTGTTTCATAACAATGAAATAGCTGCTTATATGTTTATAGAGAATAATAACTTTACTTTTAGAGCTAAACGCTTTTTTTTAGATAAAAACCAAGCCTATCTTTTAAGCATGTACACTTTTGAGAAGTATAGGGGTAAAAACCTAGCTCCGTATTTACGTTACAAAAGTTATCAGCTACTAAACAATAGTGGTATTGATCAAAAATTTAGTGTTACAGAATATTTTAATAAATCCTCTAAGCGCTTTAAAGACAAGCTTCATGCAAAGCATAAAAAACTTTATGTAGATATTAATTTGTTTAATGCTTTTAAACGTTGCTATCTATTAAAAACCTATAGTTAAGTTTAAGTTATAGTATAAACAAGTTACGGAGTGGTATTAGAAACTTGTAGCACTTTTCCGTTAAAATATTTGTACCCCGTAATCGCAAAGTTGTAAATATATGCTGCCATTTCTTGGGCTGTTACAGGAGCTTTAAACCCAGGAAAAGCTTCGGCTAACATTTCGGTTTGAACGGCCCCTAGAGCTAATGCATTAAATTTAGGTCCGTTATCTTTATACTCTTCTGCTAAAAGCTCGGTTAAAGTAATTACAGCTCCTTTACTTGAACTGTAGGCTGCTAAACCGGGAAATTTTACGCTTCCTTGTATTCCTCCCATGCTGCTAATTGTAACTACATGCGAATTGTTATTCATATAAGGTAAAACTGCTTGTGTAAGCATTGCAACTCCAAAAACATTAACATCGTAAACAGCCTTAAAATCTTGTAGTGTAGTTTTACTAAAAGGTTTATTTAAAAGCGTTCCGGCATTATGAATAACAATATTCACCTCTTTCCAATTTTCTTTTATAAACGCTTTTACTTTTGCAATATCTGTTGTGTCTGCAATATTAAAAGAAAGTGGTTTTATTAAGTTTTTATCGTAATCTTTTAACGGAAAAGGTGAACGCGAAAGCGCAAGCACCTTAGCATTGTTTTGAGCAAATAGCTTAGCAAGCTCTAAACCAATACCTCTACTTGTTCCTGTAATTATAACATTCATTACTTGTAATATTGAATTTCTTTAGCAGGAGTTTCAGCCATTTTTTCTAAAACCGGTATGAGGGAGTTAATTACATGCGCCATATGAGAAAAATCCATCTCAGACACCTCGTCATCTACCCCATGGTAGTGCTTAAAGTTGGTAAAATCAAATGTGCAAAGCGTTTGTGATGGCACATTAAAAACTTTATGAAACGGATAATTATCTGAACGCTGAAAAAGCATATACTCTTGAGCAGTTGGCAAAAAACCTATTAGTTTTGGGTTATTAGCATACTCATTAAATTTTTGAGCCATATTAGATTTGTTGTAACCCGTAACGTAAAGCAAATAATTATCATGATTCATGGGCACACCAATCATCTCAAAATTAACCATTGCATATAAATTAAGCTCGTGCTCTTTTAGCTTTTCGGCAAGATGTTTAGAGCCAAGTAGTCCTTTTTCTTCGGCAGCAAATAAAACAAACATTAAACTTCTTTGATTGGTTTTATTTTTAGCAAAATACTTAGCCAACTCTACAACAGCAGTTGTCCCGGAAGCATTGTCATTAGCTCCATTGGCAATATCGTCTCCATCCACCGGTTTTCCTTTACCAATATGGTCGTAGTGAGCTCCAATAATTATATATTCATGTTTTAACACCTCGTCATTACCAGGCACTACTCCAACAATATTATAGGTGGTTTTATCAAAATTAGTGAGGGTATCTTTATAGGAAGCAAAGTAAGGTTTAACCCCATATTCTTTAAAAATTTTTTCGATATAATTAGCTGCCATTTCTAAGCCTTCAGTTCCAGAGTCTCTTCCCATAAGCTCATCCGAAGCTAAAAAATTCATTATATCGGCTACAGATTTTGATGTGATTTCTGATTTTGCTTCAACCTTAGCATCAGCATATTGTGCTAAGCTTAGATTGTTTACTGTAAGTACAACAAATAAAAAGAGGTAGATTGTTTTTTTCATGTTTTTTATAATTGGAGTTAAATATAAAAAAAGCATCCTATAAATAAGGATGCTTTAACGTATGATTAAGTTTTAAAAGTTGTTTACACTAAGCCAACATTGTTACCGGATTCTCTAAATAGGCTTTTAATGTTTGTAAAAACTGAGCTCCGGTTGCACCGTCAACAGTTCTGTGATCGCAAGCCAAGGTAACTTTCATTGTATTACCAACAACTATCTGACCATCTTTTACTACCGGTTTTTGTACAATAGCACCAACCGATAATATAGCAGAGTTTGGCTGATTTATTATAGATGTAAACTCTTGAATACCAAACATTCCTAAGTTAGATACTGTAAACGTGCTACCTTCCATCTCTTGCGGTGTAAGCTTCTTGTTACGTGCTTTACCGGCAAGCTCTTTTACTTGTGCTCCAATTTGACTTAATGTCATTTGGTCTGTAAAACGTAAAACCGGTACTACCAAACCTTCATCTACCGCAACAGCCACACCAACATGTACATGGTGATTATAAACTGTGGTATCTCCTTTCCAGCTTGTATTTACTTGCGGATGCTTCTTTAAAGCCATTGCACAGGCTTTAACAACCATATCATTAAACGAAACTTTAGTATCCGGCAAGCTATTTATTTGCTGTCTTGAAGCAATCGCATTATCCATATCTACCTCTATAGTTAGATAGTAATGCGGAGCCGTAAATTTAGATTCAGATAAGCGTTTGGCAATAGTTTTACGCATTTGAGAGTTTTTAACCTCTTCTGTACGTTCCTCTCCTGCCGGAACAAAAGGCATAGCAGAAACTTGCTCTTGTACCTTTTCTTGTGATGGCGAAGATGCACTTGCTGCAGCCGGAACAAAATTCTCTATATCGCGTTTTACTATTCTACCGTTTTCTCCTGAGCCTTTAACCTGCGACAAGTCTATTCCTTTTTCTTGCGCCATTTTTTTAGCCAAAGGCGAAGCAAAAATTCTTCCGGAGGTGTTCGAAGCAGTAGGTTGTGCTACTTGCTTTTCCGGTTTAGCTTCAGTAGCGGTTTGAGATGCTTCCGACTCAACAGCTACTGTTTCTGAAGCTCCACTCTCTAATGCCTGCAGCACAGTATCTACATTAGTACCTTCAGGACCAATAATTGCTAACACGGCATCTACAGGAGCAGATTCTCCTTCTTGAATACCAATGTGTAATAATGTACCCGAGTAAAAAGACTCGAACTCCATCGTAGCTTTATCGGTCTCTATTTCTGCTAAAATATCTCCTTCTTCTACAGTGTCTCCAACCTTTTTTAACCAAGATGCTACGGTACCTTCTTCCATGGTGTCACTTAATCTTGGCATTTTTACCACTTCTACTCCTTCCGGCATAGAAACATTTTCAGATGGCGCTGCTTTTGGCGTTTCTGCTTCTTGTTCTTGTGGTTGAGAAGAATCTGATTTATTGTTATCAGCATTTATTAAGTGCGAAATATCTTCTCCTTTCTCACCAACAATAGCTAAGAGCGAATCAACCGGAGCACCTTCTCCTTCTTGAATACCAATATGCAATAATGTACCCGAGTAAAAAGACTCGAACTCCATCGTAGCTTTATCGGTCTCTATTTCTGCTAAAATATCTCCTTCTTCTACAGTATCTCCCACTTGTTTAAGCCATTTGGCAACAACACCTTCTTCCATGGTGTCGCTTAAACGTGGCATTTTTATAATCTCTGCCATAGTTTTTTAAAGTTTATGTGGTAAAAACGGATAATCTTCTTGTTCGTAAACAGAATCGTACATTACATTAACATCAGGGAACGGAGACTCTTCTGCAAACTTTTCGCATTCATCTACTAAATCTTTTACCCTTTTGTTAATTTCTTCTATCTCCTCGTCTGTAGCGTATTTATTTTCTTTAATGATGTTTAGTACTTGAGTGATAGGATCTATTTTCTTGTACTCTTCTACTTCTTCTTTAGTTCTGTAGTGCTGTGCGTCAGACATAGAGTGACCTCTATATCTATAGGTTTTCATCTCTAAGAAAGTTGGACCGCCACCTCTTCTGGCACGTTGTACTGCTTCGTCTACAGCTTCTGCTACCTTAACAGGATTCATACCATCTACCGGGCCGCATGGCATTTCGTACCCTAATCCTAATTTCCAAATTTCTGTTGAGTATGAACTACGCTCTACTGAAGTTCCCATGGCATACCCGTTGTTTTCACAAATAAACACAACCGGTAATTGCCACAACATAGCCAGGTTAAATGATTCGTGTAATGAACCTTGTCTAACAGCACCATCACCCATAAAACAAAGGGTTACTGCATCGCGTTTAAAATATTTATCGGCAAAGGCTAATCCGGCTCCTAGAGGTATTTGCCCTCCAACAATTCCGTGACCGCCATAAAACCTGTACTTTTTTGAGAAAATATGCATAGAACCTCCTAATCCTTTAGAGGTTCCTGTAGCTTTACCATAAAGCTCTGCCATTACTTTTCTGGGGTCTTCTCCCATACCAATTGGCTGTACATGGTTACGGTAAGCAGTAATCATTCTGTCTTTGGTTAAATCCATTGCATGTAAGCAACCTGCTAAAACCGCTTCTTGACCATTGTACAAATGCAAAAATCCTCTTACCTTTTGTTGGATGTATACTGCTGCAAGTTTGTCTTCAAACTTTCTCCAAAAAAGCATGTCTTCATACCACTTAAGGTATACTTCTTTTGTAATTTTTTTCATGGTGTATAACTACTTATTAGCTTTTAAGCAATAACCCTTAAAAACAAGAATTACAAAAGTAATACTTTCGGTAAAAGTGAAAAAATGTACGCTAGTTTTATTGCATTTTTTTTGAGATAGGCTACAAAAAATCTTTATCAAAAGAAAAAGGCAGCAAATTAGCTAATGATTCTGAAGACATTATTGGCCCTTGTTCTCCCATAAAATATATGGTTATAGGCTGCTGTTGCTTAAACTCATATTCTGCAATAGACTGCCTACAAGCACCACAAGGGGGTGCCGGTTTTGTTACTGTATAATTGTTAGATGCTGCACTTATAGCCAGTGCAACTATTTTGGCATCAGGAAACTGTGACCCGGCATGATAAATAGCTACACGCTCTGCACATAAGCCTGAAGGATAACAAGCATTTTCTTGATTGTTTCCGGTAACAATTTTATTATTATCTAAAAGCAAAGCAGCTCCTACTTTAAAATTAGAGTATGGTGCATATGCTTTTTCTCTGGCTTTGATAGCTTCTTGCATTAAATGTTGAGCTTGTTCCGGTAGTTGCTCTAAACTATTATACTGTGTAAGTGTAGTTTGTACGGTTACTTTTTTCATTATTAGGTTTAAAAATCAAAAAATTCCTCCCCTAAGTTAAACGATAATGAAAAACGCAAAGTGTTCTCTAACGGATTTCTAACTTTAGAGGCGGAGAAAAGATACGAAATATCTATTGTTGTTGCCTTAAATTTAAATCCGGCGCCTAATGTAAAAAATTTTCTGGCTCCTTTTTCTTCGCTTTCATTAAAATATCCTGTTCTAAAAGCAAATGCATCTTGAAAAACATATTCTGCACCAAGCGCCCAAGTTACTTCTTTTAGCTCTTCGCTAAAACCGTCGGGCGCATCGCCAAACGATTTAAATATTCCACTAAGAAAACTAATTTCTTGATATTGATTTTGATCGTCTGAATCTATATCTCCGTCACCGTCAAAATCTTTAGGTGTAGGCACTAGTAGTTTATTGATTTCTGTTAGAAGGCTTAGCCTGTTAGCTTCATCAAATAAAAAATCAAAGCCTGCTCCTAATTTTAAATTTGTAGGGATAAATTCTTCTCTTCCAGCCTCATCGTATTTTATTTTTGGCCCAACATTTTGTATGTTAAATCCAAACCTCCAACGAGCATCAAAAGAATTATACATTATTTCCGGCGATTGGTAATATCCGGCAATATCTACTGCAAAAGTTCCAGCAGCATTAGCATCTATATTCTCTGATTGTATTTTTAAATCAGAGCTTAAGTATCTACCTGCAACCGCCATAGAAAAATGATCGCTTAATCGTAATGCGTACGAAATATCTATTGCAAACTCGTTTGGTCTAACTGTTAAACCTATATCATTGGCATTATCTCTAAGCTCTATATCGCCTAAACTAAAATACTTAATACTGGCTCCCCAAGCGCTACGTTCATTTATTCTATTATAGAATGAGCCGTTTAAAAGTGCAATGTCATTCACTAAACTACTTAGGTAAGGTGTATAACTCACTCCAAATCCAATTTTGCTTGGTGCAAATGCATATTTTGCAGGATTCCATTGTTGAGCGTATACATCTGTAGCCGAAGCTACACCAATATCACCCATCCCGGCCGCTCTGGCATCTGGAGTTACTAATAAAAAGGGCACAGCCGTGGTAATTACTCTAGATTGTGTATCGTCTTGAGAGAACCCAGAAAACACATTACAAAAAGCAATAAAAGCTATTAAATATTTTTTCATGTGATTAGTTTAAATAGAAATTTGTAACAAAGTGCGCAAACCTTTATTACTTTATGCTTAACGTTAAAATTTTCTTATTCTTATGTTAACACTAATGTTTTACATCAAAAAAAACATAACACCCTATAAAACAGCTTACAATGTATTTAAAAATACAACGTTTAATAGTTAAGTAAAAATCATTGCGTTTAAAGGCTGACAATTATTTTAGTAATTTTTAATTTGTATAAAATAAATTGAATTTGATTGCGTTTAAATAGCGAGTAAACATTTATTTTGAATTGGCTGCAATAGCTTAAAATTGGTTATTCTTGTGGTCAAATTTTATTTAGAACTCAAATCTTAGTTATGAAAAGACAATCTATTAGAATTGCATTCTCGCTACTTGTTGTGTTAGGCGGCATGTACAGCTGTAAGAACTCATCGTCTTCTAAAAATGTATCGAGAGCTACAGGCTGGAAAATTAATGCTAAAGAAGGCGGTTTCCAGTATAACACCAGCTTTAAAGAGCAAGAAACTGCTCCCGGTTTGGTTTTTATAGAAGGCGGTACTTTTGTTATGGGTAAAGTGCAAGACGATGTTATGCACGATTGGAACAACACTCCAACGCAACAACATGTTCAATCTTTTTACATGGATGAAACCGAGGTAACCAACATTATGTACCTTGAGTACTTAGATTGGATTAAGCGTGTTTTCCCTCCAGATAATCCAAATTATACTAATATATATAAAGGAGCATTACCAGATACATTGGTATGGAGAAATCGTTTAGGTTTTAATGAGCAAATGACCAATAATTATTTGCGTCATCCTGCCTACGCAGAATATCCGGTAGTAGGTGTAAACTGGGTTCAAGCGGTACAATTTAGCGAGTGGAGAACAGACCGTGTAAATGAAGCTGTATTAGAACGTGAAGGCTATTTAGAAAAAGGAACTAAATATGCTGTTACAGAAGGCGAAGTAAGCGGAACCTTTAGCACAGAAACCTATTTAAACCGTCCTGAAGCCACTTATGGTGGTAATATAGACTCGCTTGCTCGTGCAAGAAAAAAAGATACCGTTCCTAGCTTTGCAAAACGCACCAGTGGTATAATTTTACCGGAATACAGACTTCCAACAGAGGCAGAATGGGAATATGCAGCTGCAGCATTAGTTGGAATTAGAGAATACAATAATTATAGAGGAAGAAAAAAATATCCGTGGGAAGGCGAGTACACTCGTTCTGGCAAACGTGCTACCCGTGGCGATCAGCTTGCTAACTTTAAGCAAGGTAAAGGAGACTATGGCGGAATTGCCGGCTGGTCTGATGACGGAGCAGATATTACTGCACCTGTAAAATCTTACCCTCCTAACGATTTTGGGTTATATGATATGGCCGGTAATGTAGCCGAATGGGTTGCAGACGTTTACAGACCTATTGTAGATGACGAAGCTAACGATTTTAATTACTATAGAGGAAATGTATATACAAAAGCTGCTATAGGCAAAGACGGAAAAGTAGCAGTAGTTTCTAGAGAGAATATAGTATATGATACGCTTCCGAATGGAAAAATCATTGCAAGAGATATGCCAGGTGAGTTAGCTACCGTTCCGATTGGAGAAGAAGAAACTTATTTAAGAACCAACTTCTCTAAGAGCGACAATAGAAGCTTTAGAGATGGTGACTTGAGCTCATCTAGATACTACGATAGGTTTGCTTATGATGATGAAGAAGCTGCAGACGATAAGGTTAGAATGTACAATTCTCCTAATCATCGTGTAACTAGAGACTCGCTAGGAAACTTAATTCGTGAATACGATAAATCAAACTCTAGAACCACTCTAATAGACGACGAAGTTAGAGTTTACAAAGGTGGTTCATGGAAAGATAGAGCATATTGGTTAGATCCTGCTCAAAGACGCTATTTACCACAGTACATGGCTACAGACTACATCGGATTTAGATGTGCTATGTCTCGTGTAGGTTCTAAATCAAAACAAAAGAAAAGACCTAGAGGATAAATCTTTTTCATAACTAAAAAAAGCCCTTTGTACAAAGGGCTTTTTTTTTATCTTCGAGCTTATGACAACAGAGCAACTACATCAGCTTTTTCTAAAAGCAACCGGCATAAGTACAGACACCAGAAAAATAAAAGAAGGGTCTATTTTTTTTGCCCTTAAAGGCGATAACTTTAATGGTAATACATTTGCTATAGAAGCATTAAACAAAGGAGCTAAATACGCTGTTGTTGATGATGCTGCAGTAGCAGAAAAAGACTCAAGATTAATTTTAGTAAACAATAGCTTAAAAGCGCTACAAGAACTTGCTACCCATCATAGAAAATTTTTAAATATCGCTGTGATTGCACTTACCGGTAGTAACGGGAAAACTACAACAAAAGAATTAATTTATGCTGTTTTAAGTACCAAATACAATGCTGTTGCTACTCAAGGAAATCTAAACAACCATATTGGAGTTCCTTTAACGCTTTTATCTTTTACAAAACAAACAGAAATCGGCATTGTAGAAATGGGGGCAAACCATCAAAAAGAAATTTCGGCTTTATGTGAAATTGCCCTTCCGGATTATGGTGTAATTACAAATTTCGGAAAAGCACATCTGGAAGGTTTTGGCGGAGTTGAAGGTGTTATAAAAGGAAAAAGTGAGTTATATGATCATTTAATTGAAAGAAATAAAACGATTTTCTATAACGCAAATGATACTGTACAAAAAGAAAAACTAAACCGCTATTCTAACACAATTAGTTTTGGCGATACTACAGAAGCCAACACGTGTATTTACCTCGAAAACACTTCTCCTTTTGTAAGTGTTAAAGTAAACAACACCACAATTAACTCTAACCTAATAGGCGCCTATAATTTTACCAACATTGCTATTGCAATTGCTATTGGTTTGTATTTTAAAGTACCGTCTTCAGATATTAAAAAAGGAATAGAAAATTACGTACCAACCAATAATAGATCTCAAATTTTAAACACAAATAACAATAAAATTATTTTAGATGCTTATAACGCTAACCCCTCTAGCATGGAAGCCGCTCTAAAAAATTTTGAGCTGTTACCCGAACAAAATAAAATAGCAATATTAGGCGATATGTTTGAATTAGGGAACGACGCCCCAAAAGAACATCAATACATAGCCGATTTAGCTTTAAACCTTAAACAAATAGAACCTATTTTAGTTGGTGAAAATTTTTACTTAACGCAAACTCAATGCACAAAATTTAAAACTTATCTAGAGCTGGAAAGTTTTATTAAAAACAACCCGTTAAAAAATAAAACTATCCTTATTAAAGGATCACGGGGTATGGCTTTAGAACGATTATTAAACTGGCTTTAAAAATTATAGTCTAATAGTTATAAAATAAAAAAACCTCAGTAAAAACTGAGGTTTTTTGTTGTGGGCTCTACTGGATTCGAACCAGTGACCCCCTGCTTGTAAGGCAGGTGCTCTGAACCAACTGAGCTAAGAACCCTATCCTTGTTGTTTGCGGATGCAAATATAGAATAGATATTTTATTTGCCAAAAGAAATTTTTAAAAATTTACACTATTTCTGCAACCACAAATGTGCTTCCGCCAATAAAAATAAAATCGGTTGGTGTTGCTTTTTCTAATGCATCTTTGTAAGCATCTGATACTGTTTTATATACCCTTCCAACTAAACCAAAGTTATTTGCTTTTTTTGCGAGCAACTCTTGATTAAGACCTCTAGGAACATTGGGTTTACAGAAATAATATTTAGCATCTTTTGGAAGGAGATTAAGTATTTGATCAACATTTTTATCATTCACAAAACCTAACACCATATGCAACTTTGTAAAACTGTGGCTGTAAATTTGGTTAAGAACCTCTGTAATACCATCTACATTATGAGCGGTATCACAAACTATTAACGGACAATTATTTAAAATTTGCCAACGCCCTAATAACCCGGTATTTTTTACTACATTCTGTAAACCGTCTACAATATGCTCTTGCTTTATAATAAACTTTTTTAGCTGATTAATTGTGGCTACTACTCCTTTAATGTTTTTTTGCTGGTACTTTCCAAGCAAATCGGTCTTATAATTACATTTTATTGTAAATGCTTCGATTAACTCGGCATTATTTTTCAAAGCCACTTCTTTAAAAACAGGCAATGTTTCTGTATGGTATTCGCTAATTACAACAGGAACATGCGGTTTAATAATACCTGCTTTTTCTCTTGCTATTTTAGATAGCGTATCTCCTAAAATAGCCGTATGATCTAAACCAATGTTGGTAATTAAGCTAACTTCCGGAGTTATAATATTTGTGGAGTCTAATCTTCCGCCCAACCCAACTTCTATAACAGCTATATCAACTTTTTTTTGAGCAAAATAAGCGAATGCCATACCAACAGTCATCTCAAAAAAAGAAAGTGTTTGGCTTTCTAAAAATGGTTTATGCTTTTTTATAAATCCAATAACAAATTGTTTACTAACCGGTGTTCCGTTAATTTTTATTCGTTCTCTAAAATCTTTTATATGGGGTGAAGTGTACAATCCAACCTTATAACCGGCTTCTTGCAAAATAGAAGCTATCATATGGCTACTTGAACCTTTTCCATTCGTGCCGGCTACATGAATACTTTTAAATTGTTTATGAGGATTATTTAAGTGTTTGGCAAAAC
>JBPEWY010000018.1:0-25620 GCA_052032225.1 Flavobacteriaceae bacterium | reverse complement strand
TGTTATCCCAAATTTAGGTAAGTACTTAACAAATTTAAGCCAACGTTGTACTCCCGGGCCTCCGGCAGGAGGCCAATAATATAGTATTATGAGTACTTTTTTCATTTATTTTTTGGCTTGCTTTGTATTATAAACTAAACCGCCAACTAAAATTAATCCTAAAAGTACAGTGCTTATTAATGCAATTGTACTTCCTGTTTTAACAACATCCGGATCAAAAACAAAGGTAATTGTATGATTTCCTTCAGGCACTTGTATAGCTCTTAGCACATAGTTTACCCTAATAATAGGCACCGGTTTGTTATTTATAAATGCTTTCCAACCGTGCGGATAATACATTTCTGAAAATACGGCCAATCCGGGGTAATTATTAGAGCTTTTATAAACTAATTTATTGGGCTTATAATTTATTAATTGTATGGTTGCGGTACTATCTACCTCGTATCTGTTTTTAATAGTAATATCATTAAAATCTAAAGTATTAAAAACTGCCGTTGTTTTAGTATTAATACTATCTAATGCCAACAGCTCATCATTTGCAGAAACTACTTTTAAAACATCTTGAACAAACCAAGCATTACCATTTGCATAAGGATTTCTGGCTGGATATACTTGTTGATTATCATTTTGCTGAATTATGTACTTAACATTTAACATATTAAGCACTCCTACATTATTTTTAGCAATATGAAAATCGTATAACTCTTGAAATCTTCCGGGTTTGGCAGCATGATATCCTCCTATTGATTTATGAAAATAAGATGCTCTTGCACTGGCTAAAGCTCCTGCAGGCTCAAAAACTCTAAAATGTGATGTGTCTTTTAAAATTTCTGCATCGGCTGCATTCATCTGAAAAGGTTTTTCCATAATTCTAGCCGACACAAAATCTTTATTATTTACATAACGTCTATCTACCCCAACTAAATCTATAACTATTAATACAGCTATGGCAAGCAATGCCATTCCTTTTTTTACTTTTTGCTTAATAAATAGCCATACAAATAAAGCGGTAGCCGCAATAAACATCACAGAGCGCAAAATGTCTTGTGTGTACAAGCGCATTCTATCTAATCTTATGGTCTCTACAATATCGTTCCCATAATACTGTCTTAAAATGGCATCACTTGCACCAACAAAATCAAACATATTTTTTGCTAATAGTAATACTGCTGCAATTCCTAAAATAATTACACTACTGTAGCGTAGTGCCTTCAGTTTTTCTTCTGTTTTTACCATATCACTTAATAATTTATGAAGTGAAAAAACAGCTAAAACAGGAATACACAGTTCAAGTATTACTTGAATAGATGAAACGGCTCTAAACTTATCATATAACGGGAAAAAATCTATCATAAAATCCGTTAACAACGAAAAGTTTTTGCCCCAAGAAAGTAATAGTGATATAATTGTACCGGAAAGCAGCCACCATTTTAATCTGCCTTTAACTAAAAACAAGCCCATAATAAATAAAAACACTACTACAGCTCCTATGTAAGCAGGTGCTGCAACAATGGGCTGGCTCCCCCAATACATAGGTAAGCCTTTTACAAATTCTCTCGCTTGGTTTCTGTTTACGCCTTGCGCTACTAAAAATGTATATGTTTCTGAATCTTCTCCGACAAACTCATTATTAGAGCCTCCGTAAAGTCGTGGAAAAATCAGGTTTAACGATTCTAAAATACCATAACTGTATTCTGTTATATATTCTTTAGATAAACCTGATTGTTTAACTTTTTCAGAGCCGTCAGGATTAATAGTTAACTCTGTTTTACCCCGCGTACTCCAATCTGCATATTCTTTAGTAGCCATTAAATTTGTGGCATTAACCCCAATAGCTAACACAACAGCAGCTATACTAATGCCTACAGATTTAAAATAATGTTGAAGCTGATTTTTTTTATAAGCATCTATAGCATATACAATACCTAAAATGGCTACTAATAACCCCAAATAATAGGTCATTTGAAAGTGGTTAGCGTTAATTTCTAACGCCATTGCTAAAGCAGTAACAATAAATCCTAAAAAGTATTTATGCTGAAAAATTAAAATTATGCCCGCCAATACAAAAGAAAAATAGCCAATGGCATGCGCTTTAGCATTATGCCCTACACCTAAAATAATTATTAAATAGGTAGAAAACCCAAAAGCCAGTGCACCAACGGCAGCTAATTTCCAATCTACTTTTAGCACTAATAAAAACAGGTAAAATCCAATAAAATATAGGAATAAATAATCTGCCGGTCTGGGTAAAAACCTAATTAAAGAATCAAGCTTTTTAATGTAGTTATGCGGGTATTGTGCCCCTAATTGATAGGTTGGCATACCGCCAAAGGCACTATCTGTCCAATAAGGTTCTTCTCCGGTTTCTGCTCTAAAATCATTTTGCTGCTTAGCCATTCCGGTGTATTGAACAATATCGCTCTGGTATATTTTTTTTCCTTGTAAAACCGGATTAAAGTAAAGTAAAGAAGTAACAACAAATAACAACGTTATTAATATATGCGGAAGATAGCGCTTTATAATATTCATAGTTTGTGCAGCCCGTATTTAATTATTCTATTTCTTCAAACTCAATATATTCACCAACTTTTTTATCGGATTTGGTTTTTTGCTCCGGAACAGAATCAATACTAACATCTCCTACTTTACGTTCTTGATTAGGATGTTGGTTTTGTTGTGCATTAAAAGTATTAAAAAAATGTTTTTCTGCTTTTTTTGAAGCATACCGTATTAGCCATGGCGCTAATAACCTTAATAAAATTTTAAAGCCAAAATAAAGTAAAGCAATTATTAATATGGTTTTTATAAACCCCATTGTGTTATTAAATTAATTATATGCCAAAAATACAATTATACCCTTGTTTAGGCTCTTAAAAAAGTTAAAAAATAATAAAAACACCCTATATTTGATATAATAATTTTACCATGAAAAAACTCACAAAAAACATACTTTGCGGCCTACTTTTTCTTCCTTTTTTTAGTTTAGCACAGTATACAGATGTTATAAACTCTAATCGCCCGGGTGCTTCGGTAAGTGCTTTTAGTGTTGGTAAAAATGTGGCGCAAGGTGAATTTGGTCTTGCACTCGAAAAACAAAAACACGACAGATTATTAAACAAAACAAATGTTTTTGCTGTTGATTTTGCTTTTAGATACGGATTGTTTTTTGAAGAATTAGAAATTGTTTGGGATGGTACATATTTGTTTGATAAGCTTACGGACAATAGTGCGATTCCGCCCGAAACAAAAAAAAGAAGCGGTTTTTTAAAAAATACAATTGGTGTTAAATATCTGTTTTTTGATCCCTTTAAAGACCCCGAAAGAAATAAGCCAAATCTGTATAGTTGGCGTGCCAATAATACGTTTAAGTGGCGTGATTTAATTCCGGCTGTTTCTGCTTATGTTGGTATAAACTTAAATGTTTTTGATTCTCCGTATGCTTACAATAATTTATTTGTAACTACGGCATCAAATTTTTTAGTATCACAAGAAGAACCCTTGGTAAGCCCTAGAGTAATGCTTGCTACACAAAGCCATTTAGCAGGTAGATGGGTTTTAGTAACAAATATTATTTACGATAAATTTACTTCTGATTTTCCTGAGCTTAGCTACATTATTACTGTTACACATGCTTTAAACAATCCGAAATGGACAGTTTTTGCAGAAAATCAAGGTATTAAAAGTGATAGGTATGCCGATGCAATTGTTAGAGCCGGTGCAGCACATTTAATCAATAAAAATTTACAAGTTGATGCTTCTGTAGGTACAAATTTCAAAAACACGCCTTCCAGATTATTTGGTGGTATAGGGGTTTCTTACAGAATAGACAATCATACAGATACTCCCGTTTTACTAGATGAAGGACGTGCTAAAAAACGTATTAAAAAACAACAGCGTAAGCAGAAGAAAAAGAACAAAAAAAGCACATTAGATAAATTTGATGATTTTTAAACCAAATTATAACTAACCCACTATTTTGAATATGATAGAAATTAAAGAAGTCAAAACCAAAAAAGACCTAAAAAGGTTTGTTCTTTTTCCGTTTAGCTTGTATAAAAACTCTCCATATTGGGTGCCACCAATTATATCAGACGAGATTGAAAATTTTGATAAAACTAAAAACCCGGTATTCCATAATGCTGATGCCACGTTGTTTTTAGCATACCATAACAATAAAATTGTGGGTAGGGTTGCCGCTATTATAAACTGGCATGAAGTAAATAACCAAAACCTAAAAAAAATGCGTTTTGGCTGGTTTGATGTCGTTGATGATATTAACGTAACCAAAGCACTTTTAGATAAAGTAGAAAAAATTGCAAAAGCTAATAATTTAGAGTACATAGAAGGCCCCATGGGTTTTTCTAACCTTGATAAAGTGGGAGTACTAACTGAAGGGTTTAATGAGCTAGGAACCATGATTACTTGGTATAACCACCCTTATTACGCTAAACATTTTGAAGCGTTAAATTTTACAATAGAAAAGCAATATCAAGAGAGCCATTTTAAGTTTAGTGATGTAAAACCAGAACTGTTTTCTAAAGCACAAGAGTTAATTAAAAGGCGCTATGGTTTAACACCCTTAAATTTTACTTCTACAAAACAAATTATGCCGTATGTAGATAAAATGTTTGATTTGTTTAATGAATCCTATGCTAAACTATCTTCTTTTGTTGCAATATCAGATGTTCAGAGAGATTATTTTAAGAAAAAGTACATTAATTTTATAAATCCGGAATATATAAAATTTGTTGTAGATAAAAACAATAATCCTATTGCATTTTCTATTGTAATGCCTTCATACTCAAGGGCTTTACAAAAAGCAAAAGGTAAGTTATTTCCGTTTGGTATTTTTCATTTATTACGGGCTAGAAAGCACAGTAAAGATGTAATTTTCTATTTAATAGGAATTCACCCTGAATATCAGAACAAAGGTGTTACAGCAATTATTTTTAATGAGTATTATTCGGTTTTTAAGAAAAAAGGAATAGAAAATTGTATTAGAACTCCCGAACTGGAAGATAACATTGCTATACAGCAAATATGGAAACATTTTAACCCTAAGGTTAGAAAACGAAGAAAAACGTACAGAAAAAATTTAGTTTAATAAAAAAGCCAAGTGAACAAACACTTGGCTTTTTCAATATCTATAGCTAATTTTTATTCTCCCATAGCAGCAGAAACTGCAGCCGACAATCGTTTATACGTTCCATTTTCTAAACGTTCTCTAATGGCAGAGAAAGCATTTAGCGTCTCTTCTATATCTTGTGCAGTGTGGGAAGCTGTAGGAATCATTCTTAATAAAATTAATCCCTTAGGAATTACCGGATATACTACAATAGAACAGAATATACCATGGTTTTCTCTAAGATCTTTTACTAACGCCATTGCTTCTGGGATGCTTCCTTTTAAGTATACAGGCGTTACACAACTTTGTGTTGTGCCTATATCAAACCCACGCTCTTTTAAACCAGATTGTAACGCGTTTACGTTTTGCCAAAGTTTCTCGCGAAGCTCCGGCATTGTTTTAAGCATTTCTAAACGCTTTAATGCTCCTTCTACCAATTGCATTTGCAATGACTTAGCAAACATTTGAGAGCGTAAATTATACTTTAAATAATCTATAACTTCCTTGTCTGCCGCAATAAATGCTCCGGTACTTGCCATTGCTTTTGCAAATGTTGCAAAATATACATCTATCTCATCTTGCACGCCTTGCTCCTCGCCTGCTCCAGCACCGGTTTTTCCTAATGTACCAAAACCGTGAGCATCGTCTACAAGTAATCTAAATTTGTATTTTTTCTTAAGTGCTACTATTTCTTTTAAAATCCCTTGCTCACCTCGCATTCCAAACACACCTTCAGAGATTACTAAAATTCCTCCTCCGGTTTGTTCGGCCATTTTAGTAGCACGCTCTAAATTTTTCTCTAAACTAACAATATCATTATGCTTGTACGTAAAGCGTTTACCCATGTGTAAACGAACTCCATCTATTATACAAGCATGAGAATCTACATCGTAAACTATAATATCATCTTTGGTTACTAAAGCATCAATAGTAGAAACCATACCTTGGTAACCAAAATTTAAAAGGTAGGCAGCTTCTTTATTTACAAAGGCTGCTAACTCATTTTGTAGTTTTTCGTGAAGGTCTGTATGACCAGACATCATTCTGGCACCCATTGGGTAAGCAGAACCATATTTTTTTGCAGCTTCTGCATCTACTTTTCTAACTTCTGGGTGGTTTGCTAAGCCTAAATAATCATTAACGCTCCATGTAATTACATCTTTACCTTGAAATTTCATTCTATTTGAAATTTCTCCTTCTAACTTAGGAAACACAAAATACCCTTCTGCTTGTGATGCCCACTTTCCTAATGGGCCTTTGTTTGCTATTATTCTATCAAATAAATCTTTCATGCAAAATGCATTTTTTAACTTAAAAAGTACCTATTATACCCGGCAAAAGTATGTAATTTTAGTATTCTGTCATAATAATTTGCCGAGGAGTTTTTTTGTTTTTATGCACAATAAAAAAGCAGCCTAAACAGCTGCTTTTCGGGTTTGCTGTACGTGAAGTTTTATTTTACAAACTCAATTTTTTGAGTTTCTTCTATATTCTTACTATCAAAAAATCCTTGATCACGCATCCATTCATCACTATATACTTTGCTCATATATCTTGAACCATGATCCGGAAAAATTACAACTACTCTACTATTATCATTAAATTCTCCTTCTTCTTGCAGTTGTTTTACAGCTTGTAGTGCAGCACCACTGGTATAGCCTATAAAAAGGCCTTCTGTTTTAGAAATTTCTCTTGCGGTATGCGCACTTTCTTCGTCTGTAACTTTTATGAATTTGTCTATTACATCAAAATCGGTTGCTGTTGGTATTAAGTTTTTACCAAGACCTTCTATTCTGTAAGGATAAATTTCATTGGCATCAAATTCACGTGTTTCGTGATACTTTTTAAGAACAGAGCCATAAGCATCTACCCCAATAATTTTAATGTCTGGGTTTTGTTCTTTTAAAAATCTGGCAGTACCTGAAATAGTGCCACCGGTACCACTACAAGCAACTAAATGCGTTATTTGCCCTGCTGTTTGCTCCCAAATTTCCGGTCCGGTAGTTTTGTAATGAGCATCAATATTTAACTCATTAAAATATTGATTTATGTAAACAGATCCTTTAATTTCTTCGTGAAGACGTTTTGCTACTTGATAATAAGAGCGAGGATCGTCTGCACTAACATGAGCTGGGCAAACATACACCTTTGCTCCCATAGATCGAAGCATGTCTATTTTATCTTTTGAAGACTTAGAGCTTACCGCCAAAATACACTCATAGCCTTTAATAACACTTACCATTGCTATACTAAAACCGGTATTACCTGAAGTAGTTTCTATAATGGTATCACCAGGCTTTAAAATTCCTCTACGCTCTGCTTCTTCTATTATATAAAGTGCTATTCTATCTTTAGTTGAATGCCCGGGGTTAAAGGCTTCTATTTTAGCATAGAATTCACCCGGAAAGCTTTTTGTAATGTGGTTTAACTTAATTAGAGGAGTATTACCTATAAGTTCTAATATGTTGTTATACGCCTTTATTTTGTTCTCCATAAGGTTTAGGTTAGGAATGTTTTATGAATGAAAGTAAACATTTTCTTAACAATTCACAAAACCTTGCAAAGTTAATAATTTTTTTATTTATGCCTTTATCCCCTCTAAATCAAGTAAAAAGGCATATTCTTCTGCAATTTCTTTTAATGCTTCGAACCTCCCGGATGCTCCACTATGTCCTGCATCCATATTAATGTGAAATAGCAGTTTATTGTTATCTGTTTTAAGCTCTCTGAGTTTTGCTACCCATTTTGCCGGTTCCCAATATTGTACTTGAGAATCATGATATCCGGTGGTTACTAATATATTTGGGTACTCTTGTGCCGTAACATTATCATATGGAGAATACGATTTTATATACCAATAGTACTCCTCATCGTTTGGATTTCCCCACTCATCATATTCACCTGTTGTAAGTGGTATAGAGTCGTCTAACATAGTTGTTAAAACATCTACAAAAGGTACTGCTGCTATAACTCCTTTATATAGTTGGGGAGCCATATTAATAACAGCACCAATAAGCAACCCTCCTGCAGAACCTCCCATGGCATACAAATGGTTTGCAGATGTGTAATTATTGGCTATTAAATATTTTGAGCACGCAATAAAGTCTGTAAATGTGTTTTTCTTTTTTAAAAGTTTACCATCTTCGTACCAAGCTCTTCCTAAATATTCTCCTCCCCTAATGTGTGCAATAGCAAAAATAAATCCTCTGTTTAACAGTGATAATCGTGATGATGAAAAGTACGGATCTATTGTTGCACCATATGAACCATATCCGTATAGTAGTAGAGGTGCGCTACCGTTTAAAGGTGTTCCTTTTTTATAAACTAAAGAAATTGGAACCTTTACACCATCATCTGCAGTTGCCCATACACGCTCAGACACATAATTATCTTTATTAAAATCTCCTCCTAATACTTCTTGTTCTTTTTTAATGGTTTTCTCTTTTGTAACCATATTAAAATCTATTGTAGATGGAGGTGTTGTTAAAGAGTTATATGAATACCTGAGTATGTGCGTATTAAAATCTAAATTTACAGATGTATAGGCCGTGTAAGTTTCATTGTCAAAAGGCAAATAATAATCGTCTGTATTATCCCACCTTTTAATCCTTATTTTATTTAAACCATTACTACGTTCTGATATTACTAAAAAGTCTTTAAAAATATCTATATCTTCTAGTAACACATCTTCTCTATGTGCTATTACTTCTTGCCAATTGTTTTTTGTAGTAGCATTTACGGGGGCTTTCATTAATTTAAAATTGCTTGCCCCGTCTGCATTAGTTACTATGTAAAAATGTTTGTCAAAATGATAAACACTATATTCTAATCCTCTTATTCTGGGCTGTAAAATAGTAAACTCGCCCTCTGGGTTGGTGGCATCTAAAAACCTGTATTCTGTAGTTAAAGTGCTTACAGAGCCAATTATTAAAAATTGCTTAGATTTTGTTTTGTAAACAAAGGTATTAAAGGTTTCGTCTTGCTCATAATACACCAACTTATCTGTAGCAGGATCTTCTCCTAGCCTGTGTTTAAAAATTTTTTCGCTCCTTAGTGTTTTCTCGTTTTTCTGTGTATAAAACAGTGTTTTATTATCGTTAGCCCAAGTGCTAGATCCTGTAGTGTTTGTTATTTTTACCGGATAAACTTCTCCGGTTTCAAGATTTTTTATTTGAATTGTATAAATTCTTCTCCCAACAGTATCTGTAGCAAACGCAACCAGCTTATTATCTAAGCTAATATTGATACCTTTTAAATGAAAGTAATTATGCCCTTTAGCTAATTCGTTACAATCAAACAAAAGTTCTTCCGGGGCCTCTAATGTATCTTTTTTTCTAACGTAAATTGGGTAATCTTTACCGGTTTCGTATTTCGTTATATACCAGTAACCATTGTATTTATAGGGAACAGATTCATCATCCTCTTTTATTCTCCCTTTCATTTCGGTAAACAATGCTTTTTGTAACTCTTGGGTATGAGCCGTCATAGCGCTATTGTACTCGTTTTCTTGCTGTAAATAATCTAGTACATTTTTACTATCGCGCTGGTTCATCCAAAAGTAATTATCTATTCTTACATCGCCGTGCTTTTCTAATTTCTGTGGAATTTTATTAGCTTTTGGTGCTTGCATTTTGTACCGTTTTAATAGCGTTTGCGAAAGTAGCAATTATTGTTTGTTTTTATATTTTTTTATGATACAATTACTTTGTTTTAATTTTACGCTCTAATTTTAAAATGTAACAGTATGTTTGGAGATATTATGGGTATGATGGGTAAACTTAAAGAAACCCAAAAAAAAGTAGAAGAAACTAAAAAACGTTTAGATACTGTAATTGTTGAAGAAAACTCTGCAGATAATCTTTTAAAAGTTTCTTTAACTGCTAACCGAGCCATTAAGAAAATAGATATAGACGAGTCTTTACTTTCTGATAAAGAGCAGTTAGAAGATTATTTAATTTTAACACTTAATAAGGCAATAGAAAAAGCTACAAAAGTACAAGAAGCAGAACTCACGGCTGTAGCTAAAGAAGGTATGCCTAATATTCCGGGATTAGATTTTTTAAAATAAATAACGGCTCACTTTTGTGAGCCGTTGTCTAAAAAATAAACCAACCTAAAAAGCTTATAGTATAAGACTGCTAACCAAATAAAAACGCCTATACTTTACTTCGCTTTTTACTGTAACATATATAGTAAGTTTTTTTAAGAGTAAGAATTATTTTATTACCGATTTGTAGTAAAATTAGACCAAACCACTTATATAATCGATTAATAACCAACAATATACTTATACCAATCTCTTAAAAATCTCAATTAAAAAAAACTACCCTTTTTTACTGTTTAGTTGATTTTTTACCTTCAATTTTTTTATATTTAAAACATAATTAAAATCACACAAATTATGTTCGAATTATTTCAAAGCGAAAACAATCAGAAGTACTATTTTAATCTCAAAGCAAAAAACGGACAAATAATTTTATCTAGTCAAGGATATGCTGATGCAAGCGGAGCTAAAAACGGGATAGAGTCAGTTAAAAAAAATTGTGGTGACGATAGTAAATATGAACGTAAAACGGCTTCTAACGGTAAGTTTCATTTTAACTTGAAGGCTGCCAACGGACAAATTATTGGAAGTAGCCAAATGTATGCTTCTGAAGCCGGTATGGAAAATGGTATTGAGTCTGTTAAAAACAATGCACCTAATGCAGAGGTGGTTGATAAAACCAAATAGGCTAATTAATCATTTTAAAAAAGCCTTAGTGTTACGCTAAGGCTTTTTTTATGGTTATATTTTTAATAGTATTTAAAAAATATTCATGCTGGCTGTTGGTATAATCTAAATGGGTAACCATTCTTAGTTTTCCCTGCCCCATAGAAATTAGGTAGATACCTTTTTCTTTAAGAGCTTCAAAAAAAGCAGTCTCATCTACATCTGTGTTTAATGTAAAAATTACAATGTTAGTTTCTATTGGTTCTACTTGCTTTATAAATGGTAGTGTAGTTAAAACCTCGCCTATTTCTTTTGCTTTTTTATGATCTTCTGCTAATCTGTTTATATGGTTGTCTAATGCATAAATACCTGCTGCAGCTAAATACCCAGATTGACGCATTCCACCACCTAAAATCTTTCTAATTCTAAGAGCTTTATCTATAGTTTTCTTATCTCCAACCAAAACAGAACCTACCGGACAACCTAATCCTTTAGACAAACAAACTGAAATAGTATCAAAAAGATCGCCGTATTGACCTGCAGTTTCGTTTTTTGCAACAAGCGCATTCCATAATCTTGCCCCATCTAAATGGTATTTAAGATTATGTTTTGTGCAAACATCTTTTATTTTTTTTAGCTCAGAGAATTCCCAACATGCTCCACCTCCTTTGTTGGTAGTGTTTTCAATACAAACTAAAGCTGTTTTTGGGCTGTGATAAAAATCAGGTGGGTTTATAGCTTCTTCTACCTGTTTAGCTGTAATCATTCCTCTTACTCCGTCAACCAATTTGCAAGATACTCCGCTATTAAAACTAACGCCACCGCCTTCATAATTGTATACATGAGCGTATTTATCGCAAATAAGCTGATCTCCGGGTTCTGTGTGCAATTTAATTGCAGTTTGATTGGCCATTGTACCACTCGGAAAAAACAAGGCTGCCTCTTTATTAAACATTTTAGCCACCTTGTTTTCTAATGCATTAACAGTCGGGTCTTCTTTAAAAACATCATCGCCCACTTGAGCTTGCATCATTGCATTAAGCATTTGCTTTGTGGGTTTTGTAACGGTATCGCTAATTAAATTTACTTTCATAAGTGCTTAATAACAGTCCATTCCTATTGGTGAACCATCGGGTATTTTTGGAGATGGTTGTAGTTTATATGATTCTGGTTTTTTTAAATAAGCATCAATTTCTTTAGCCATGGCCAATGCGTAATCATCTTTTTGGTTTATTAACCACGTTTTTAACGATTGTAAATGTGCTGTTACAATGGCATTTACTTGAGGTAAGCTACTACTGTTTGCAGCTGCTTTGAGTAAATGTTTAACTACTCTAAAAGAGATTGTTGCATTTATTTCGTGTAAATAGGCGTCTTTATAATTTGTTTTTATCGTTGCATTTGTTATTTGTTCTAAAACTTCTTGTAATCCTAAGTTATTTTTATCAAGCGCTTTTTGCTGAACTAATCTTGATAAACGCTCCGGATGTAGTAACAAAGACAAGGTAAAATCACTCGCTGTTTCTGCTGCACTTAAAGCATCAAAAGCAACTCCTGTTCTACTTTTAAAACTTTCTCTGGTTCTATTATATCCCATAGCTCTTGGCGGAAACAGCTTTAATTTATCTTTTGGGATTGCTAATGTAGTTGCAGAGAGCGTTTTTAGTACTTGATTTAAAGCGTTTTGCTGTACGTCTTTATTTAAATAAGATGTGATTAATTGATTATCTCCTTTAACAGCGTAATTGTAATCCATACCGGCAATAAGCTTTACTGTAGCTTCTGTTTGGTACCTATGAAAAAAATACAATGGAACGAAAACATCTTCTAACACCGTATAAGGTTCATTTGTTCTAATATTATGTTCGGAGAAATTAGTAATAGCAGCTTCTCTTATAGCCAAAACATTATTAAGTTCTGCAACCGCTTCTTTACCATTATCCCATAAGTGTGCATATGCATGTGCACCTCCTTTTGCTCTTGCATCGGCATCTGTAATGTACCTAAAGCCTTTTTGTTGTGCATCTTCTAAAATGGCATTGAGCGCCTGCTTTTCATCAATATTTTCATTAAAAGTTTGGTATGAGTATGCTACCGTAACTTTATCCCACGCTCCTATTCCGGTATCATAGGCTTCACTAAAATCTACCTCTCCATTTTTTAACGATAATTTTGGATGCGGATAATCCATCACAGAAGCTCTATTATTTGTGCTGGCAGCAAAATTATGTGCAAATCCTAATGTATGACCAATTTCGTGGGCAGAAAGTTGTCGTATTCTTGCTAGTGCCATGTTGAGCATAGCTTCGTAGTTATCATCACGCTCTTTAAAAGGTTGATTCATGAGCGCCTGAGCAATCATAAAATCTTGTCTAATTCGTAAACTTCCTAAGCTTACATGACCTTTTAAAATTTCTCCTGTTCTAGGGTCTATAATGCTTCCTCCGTAACTCCACCCTCTTGTAGACCTGTGCACCCATTGTATTACATTATACCTTACATCCATTGGGTCTGCATCGTCCGGCAATATTTTTACCTGAAATGCATTTTTAAAACCAATAGCCTCAAAAGCTTCATTCCACCATTTTGCACCATCTAACAAGGCGCTTCTAACTGGTTCTGGCGTTCCGTTATCTAAATAATAAATTATGGGCTCTACCGGTTCACTTACAGCTGCCTCTGGATTTTTTTTCTCTAATCTGTGTCTTGTTATAAAACGTTTAAGAATAGGCTCTTGCACCGGCGAAGCATAATCATAATACGATATATAAAACGAACCGCATCTTGGGTCAAACTCTCTTTTTTTGTAACCATCATCCGGTAACGCAATAAAAGAATGATGTTCTGTTACTGTAACTAAACTTGGGTTCGGGGCTACAGACCTAATATAATAACCTTGGGGCTCTCCTTTAAAGGTTAACAAAACATCTATTTCTGTATTTTTAGGAAAGTTTTTTGTACGTTCTAAATTAAAAGCGCTTTTACTTTTATCTAAATTGTAATTGCCTTGTTTGGTTTGTTTTAATCTTCGGGCAACGCCATGCACATCTTGTTGTAAAAAATCAGTAGCATCTATTATATACTTGCCGTTTTTTTCTTCTTTAATATTAAATCCAAATAAAACAGATTTGGCAAATGCTTGCTCTACCGATTTTTTTTCTAACTCATTATCTGTTAGCGCTCTAAATTTTAAATTAGGTTGTATTAACAATAGCTTATTTCCTGCTTTTTTAAAATACACAACTTGCTCGTTACCAAGCTGTCCTCTGTCTAAGCCAATATCATTACTACCAATTCCGCTACTGAGCGAGTACACATAAAGAAACTCTTTGTTTAAATCGGTAATTTCAAAATAAATTTTATCGGTTTGTTCATCATAATAAAAAGGAATAAACCCTTCATACTTTTTTACCGACTCTTTCTGTAACGAAAATTGAGCAGCTGCAGGCAAACTACAAGTAAATAAAACAACTAAGAAGATGCGTATTTTAATCATGATTTATGTTTTGATTGGTAGAAGTCATAAATTTATACAAAATTGTTTTTACTGGCTTTATTAAATCCTATTTTTGCCAAAAATAGACACTATGGTTACAGCAGACCAAGTAAAAGATCTTATTGAACGCCTGGGTGCGTTAAGGAGGTATCTTTGACATAGATGCCAAACTTATAGAAATACAAAACGAAGAAGAAAAAACCTTTGCACCAAACTTCTGGGATAATCCTAAAGAAGCCGAAGTAATCATGCAAACCCTAAAAGGCAAAAAAAAGTGGGTTGAAGATTATGAATTGGCTAAATCTTTAGTGGCAGACCTCGAAGTACTTTACGATTTCTACAAAGAAGGTGAAGCGTCTTTAGAAGATGTGCAAGCACATTACAATAAGGCCCTTACGCAAATAGAAGACCTCGAGTTTAAAAATATGCTTTCTGATGAAGGTGATAATATGAGTGCTGTATTACAAATTACAGCCGGAGCCGGTGGTACAGAAAGTTGCGATTGGGCGTCTATGCTTATGCGTATGTATTTAATGTGGGCAGAAAAACAAGGGTTTAAAGTAAAAGAACTTAACTTTCAGGAAGGCGATGTTGCCGGAGTAAAAACCGTTACTTTAGAGATTAATGGTGAGTATGCATTTGGATATTTAAAAGGAGAAAATGGTGTGCACAGACTTGTTAGAATTTCTCCTTTTGATAGCAATGCAAAACGTCATACCTCGTTTGCATCGGTGTATGTATACCCATTAGTAGATGATAGTATTGAGATAGAAATAAACCCTGCAGATATAGAAATAACTACTGCTCGTTCTAGTGGTGCCGGCGGACAAAATGTAAATAAAGTAGAGACTAAAGTTCAGTTATACCACAAACCAACCGGCATACAAATTTCTTGTTCAGAAACACGTTCTCAACACGATAACAGAGAACGTGCCTTACAAATGCTAAAATCACAACTTTACGAAATAGAACTAAAAAAACGTAGAGAGCAACGAGATGAAATTGAAGCCGGAAAAATGAAAATTGAGTGGGGTAGCCAAATAAGAAATTATGTAATGCACCCTTACAAGCTTGTAAAAGATGTTAGAACAGCTTATGAAACTGCCGATGTAGATGGCGTTATGAACGGAAATATTGATGCCTTTTTAAAAGCATATTTAATGATGATGGGCCAAAAAGAAAACAACCTATAAAAAATTACAATCATGATCACAATATATCACAATCCACGCTGCAGAAAATCCAGAGAAGGGTTAGAAATACTTGAAAACTCAGGAAAAGATTTTACCGTAGTTAAATATTTAGATACTCCTTTAAATGAAGCTGAATTAAAATCTATTTTAAACAAGCTTAATATTAAGCCAATAGATTTAGTTAGAAAAAACGAAACCATCTGGAAAGAAGAATATAAAAACAAAACGCTTTCTGATGCAGAAATTATTAACGCAATGGTTAAACACCCAAAGCTCATAGAGCGCCCCATAGTTGTTAATAATGATAAGGCTGTTGTTGGTAGACCTCCCGAAACAATTAAGAATATCTTGTAAGTATTTTAACAATCATTTAACTAAAGCCCGTTAAACCCCAAGTTATTTTTGTGGTCTAACACATAGTAACCACAACATAACCTTATACATTAATGAGAACTTTACATGTTGTTGTATTGCTGTTGGTAACAGTTTTTACAACGTATGCCCAGAGACCAAACTTTGCTGATGTTAAAAAAATTACACTTACCGGAAAAGTAGTAGATAAGGCAACCAATGAGCCTTTACCATATGCTACAATTACATTACAGCACACGCAAAGAGAACGACTACTAACAGGTGGAATTACAAACGAAGAGGGAGAATTTGAAATAGAAGCTATCCCCGGTGTGTATAATATTAAAGTAGAATATATATCATACAAGCCCATTGTTATATCGTCTAGGAGGCTTACAAGTAGTGCCGATTTAGGAACTTTCTCCTTAGAGATAGATGTGGCTGCTTTAGATGAAGTAGAAGTTATTGCCGAAAAATCTACAGTAGAGATTAGACTAGATAAAAAAGTTTTTAATGTTGGAAAAGACATTACTTCGTTAGGAGGCTCTGCTACCGATGTGCTAGATAACGTTCCCTCTGTTTCTGTAGATGTAGAAGGTAACATATCGTTACGTGGTAACGATAACGTTAGAATATTAATTAACGGTAGGCCATCTGCCCTTGTTGGTTTAAACGGTACCGATGCATTGCGTCAGCTTCCGGCAGAAGCAATAGAGAAAGTAGAAGTAATTACATCGCCATCGGCTCGTTATGATGCCGAAGGTACTGCAGGAATCCTAAACATTATTTTAAGAAACAATAAACTAAGTGGCATTAATGGCTCTATTAACACCAATTTTGGTTACCCAAACAGAGCCGGTGCTAATTTGAATCTTAATTTCAGAACAGAAAAGGTTAACTTTTTTACCAATACAGGCTACTCATACAGAGAGGGTCCAGGAAACTCTTTTAACGATACAGAATACTTAAATGGCGATGCTCCAAGTACATTTACCATAGAGGATAGAGAGTTTGACAGAATTAGAAAAGGACTAAATACAAGTTTTGGTGTAGAGTACTTTATAAATAAAAGCTCATCGTTAATTGCAAGTGTTTTGTACAGATCCGGCGATAATGAAAACACAGCAACTAACAATATTTTTAATTACGACAATAACAGAACGCTTACCAGCCAAACAAGGCGTATAGATCCGGAAGTTGAAGAAGACAAAACTCTTCAGTTTTCAGTTAACTATATTAAAAACTTTAAAAACGATGCAAAGCTAACTATAGATTTTCAGCACGAAGATAGCTCTGAAGAAGAACGCTCGTTTATTACTAACTCATCTATTTTTCCTACCGAAGAAATAATTGCACAAGAAACTGTTACAACTATTGATGATGAACGCAGAATATTACTGCAAAGTGATTATGTGTTGCCTATTGGCGAAAACGCGCAATTTGAAGCTGGTTACAGAGGTAATTTTGTAGATTTAACTACAGATTACGAAGTAACCATTGCCAACGATGAAGGAGTTTTTGAAATAGACACAAATCTGAGTAATGTTTTAAATTACAGAGAATATGTTAATGCTTTTTATACCCAGTACGGTAATAAAATTGGAAAGTTTTCGTACTTGCTGGGGTTAAGAATGGAGCACTCTAACATTACAATAAATCAAATTACATCGGGTGATTTTGCTCGTAAAAACTATACTAACCTATTCCCTACTGTAAACTTAACATACGAGTTTAGTGATACAGAAAGTATCTCTTTAGGATATAACAGACGTATTAGGCGTCCGCGTTCACGCTTTATAAATCCGTTTCCTTCTCGTTCAAGTATAAGTAACATTTTTCAAGGAAATCCGGACATAGATCCAAGCTATTCTAACGGTATTGATTTAGGGTATTTAAAGCGTTGGAAAAAATTTACCTTAAATGGTTCTGTTTATTATCAAAAAGAAACGCAATCTTTTACATTTATTACAGACGAGACAAACGAAACTGCTGTAATAAGTGAAAATCCTTTAGTTGAAGTTCCTGTGCTTAGACGTTTTCCAATAAACCTTTCTAAAAATAACCGATATGGATTTGAGTTTACCCTATCGTATAACCCAAGCAGAAAGCTACGTTTAAATGGTAACTTTAATTTGTTTCACAACCAAGTTAGAGGAACTTACGAAGACATAAGTTTTGATGCAGATAACACCAGCTGGTTTGCACGTTTTAATAGTGTGTATGTGCTGCCGGGTAAAATTAATTGGCAAACCAGATTGTTTTACCGTGGACCATTTGAAAATGCCCAAAGCAAGAGTAAAGGAATTTTATCTACAGATTTAGGCTTTAGTAAAGATTTATTTAGCGAAAAGGCTACAATTGCTTTTAACATAAGTGATTTGTTTAACAGCAGAAAACGCCGTACAGACTCTTTCACGCCAAATACTATTAACTATAGTGAGTTTCAATGGCGTGTAAGAAGCTACAATGTAACATTTGTATATAGATTTAATCAAAAGAAAAACGAAAGACAGCGTAATAGACAACGCATAAACGGAGATGATGACTTTGAGTTTGAAGGAACGTAAAATTACGCCTCAGAATAAAACAAAAAAAGAAGCCAAATTGGCTTCTTTTTTTATGCTTCTCTTTTAGCGCGCTTAGCTTCTCTTTTTTCTTTTATAAGCTCCATAATAGAGCCTCCCACCCAATAAGGAATTACAAAAGTGAGTAAGAAAATCATTAACCAAAAACCAATGGTTAAAATGGTTAAAAATGCTAAGAAGCCAAGATACTGATCAAATTCAAACATAATTCCGGAATTTTCTGAATTCGTGTTCAAAGATACCACATAAGTTTTAAATATGTAAAGCTTCCTTAATTTTTTATATATAATTAGTCTAATACAGCAATCAAAAAAATAAAAACAACTAACAATCTGCCTGAAAATTAGTAGTAAAAGCTGTAA
Organism: Flavobacteriaceae bacterium; assembly: GCA_052032225.1. GTDB lineage: Bacteria > Bacteroidota > Bacteroidia > Flavobacteriales > Flavobacteriaceae > JBPEWY01. The sequence goes on along the minus strand of JBPEWY010000018.1, from coordinate 6,798 downwards.
ATTTGCGCTCAAAATAAAACCAACATTCATGGAATACAGAATAGAAAAAGATACAATGGGCGAGGTTAAAGTACCTGCCGATAAGTATTGGGGAGCTCAAACAGAACGTTCAAGAAACAACTTTAAAATAGGCGCTCCGGCTTCTATGCCACTAGAAATTGTTTATGGTTTTGCTTATTTAAAAAAAGCTGCAGCGTACACTAATTGCGAGCTTGGAGTTTTACCGGTTGAAAAAAGAAACCTTATAGCTCAGGTATGCGATGAAATTTTAGAGGGTAAGCACGACAACCAATTTCCGTTAGTAGTATGGCAAACCGGAAGTGGTACCCAAACAAACATGAATGTTAATGAGGTGATTGCCAACAGAGCACATGAGCTTGCCGGTAACACTATTGGAGAAGGAGAAAAAACCTTGCAACCAAACGATGATGTAAACAAATCGCAATCATCTAACGATACCTTTCCTACAGCAATGCATATTGCTGTTTATAAAAAAATAGTAGAAGTTACTATACCTGGCATTAAGCAGCTTAGAGATACACTTCAAAAAAAATCTGAAGCCTTTAAAAATGTAGTTAAAATTGGTCGTACGCACCTAATGGATGCTACGCCATTAACACTAGGGCAAGAGTTTTCAGGCTATGTTTCGCAATTAGACCATGGTTTAAAAGCTTTAGAAAACACCTTACCTCACCTATCTGAGTTGGCTTTAGGTGGTACAGCTGTTGGAACCGGAATTAATACGCCAAAAGGATACGCTAACCGTGTAGCAGAATACATTGCAGAGTTTACCGGATTACCATTTGTAAGTGCTCAAAATAAGTTTGAAGCATTAGCTGCACACGATGCATTAGTAGAAACCCATGGCGCACTTAAGCAACTTGCAGTATCATTAAATAAAATAGCTAACGATATTAGAATGATGGCTTCTGGACCACGTTCCGGTATTAGCGAAATCATAATTCCTGCTAACGAGCCGGGCAGCTCTATTATGCCGGGCAAAGTGAACCCTACCCAATGTGAAGCTCTTACCATGGTATGCGCTCAAGTTATGGGTAATGATGTTGCCATGACAATTGGTGGTACGCAAGGTCATTATGAGCTTAATGTATTTAAACCAATGATGGCTTACAATGCATTACTTTCTGCCCAATTACTTGGCGATGCATGCGTAAGTTTTGATGTAAATTGTGCGCAAGGAATAGAGCCAAACCATACCAGAATTAAAGAGCTTTTAAACAATTCGTTAATGTTGGTTACGGCACTTAACACAAAAATAGGATACTATAAAGCAGCAGAGATTGCCAATGCAGCACACCAAAATGGTACTACATTAAAAGAAGAAGCTATCAGACTTGGTTATGTAACAGAACAAGAGTTTGATGAGTGGGTTAGACCAGAAGATATGGTTGGCGAAATGAAATAGTAAATTGCAATTAAATAACAATGCCTCTCTATGTTGGAGAGGCTTTTTTTTGCCCGTAATTTATACTTACTTTTATCCTTAAAATATACGTTGTGAAAACACTTTTTACGAATATAAAACAGCTTGTTCAGGTTAGAGATAAAAATGTAGATAAGGTTTCCGGTAAAAATATGGGAACGTTACCCATTATAGAAAACGCTTATTTACTTGTTGAAAATGATATAATTGTAGATTATGGCAATATGGCTCCTACTCTACAAGTAGAAGCAGACACAGTTATTGATGCTTCTAATAGAATTGTTATGCCAACATGGTGTGATAGTCATACTCATATTGTTTATGCCGGTACAAGAGAAGCAGAATTTGTTGACCGAATTAAAGGATTAACATACGAAGAAATAGCAAAACGTGGTGGTGGCATTTTAAATTCTGCAAAACGACTGCAAGAAACCCCAGAAGATATTATTTACAAAGAGTCAGAACAAAGATTACAAGAGGTAATTAAACTAGGAACCGGAGCAATAGAAATTAAAAGTGGCTACGGACTAACACCTGACGCCGAACTTAAAATGCTTCGTGTAATTAAAAAGCTAAAAGAAAATTACTCCTTACCTATAAAAGCTACTTTTTTAGGAGCTCATGCGGTTCCGGCGCACTACAAAAACAATAAAGCTGCTTACATAGATGAGATTATAAACAAAATGCTTCCGGAGGTTGTAACCAATAATTTGGCAGAATATATTGATGTGTTTTGCGAAGAAGGATATTTTTCTGTAGAAGACACAAAAAAGATTTTAGCAGCTGCAACTCAAAAAGGCCTAATTCCTAAAATACATGTAAACCAATTTAATGCTATTGGAGGTGTTCAGGTTGGTATAGATTTTAATGCGCTTTCTGTAGATCATTTAGAGGTTGTTAGAGATCAAGATATTGAAGCTTTGCAAAATAGCAATACAATGCCTGTTGCACTGCCTTCTTGTTCATTTTTTCTTGGCATCCCATACACTCCCGGAAGAAAAATTATAGATGCCGGATTACCTTTAGCACTGGCAACAGATTATAATCCGGGTTCTACACCAAGCGGAAACATGAATTTTGTGGTAAGCACAGCTTGCATTAAAATGAAACTTACCCCAGAAGAAGCTATAAATGCTGCCACCATAAATGCAGCCTATGCGATGGGTATTAGTAATACACACGGAAGCATTACGAAAGGAAAAAAAGCTAATTTAATAGTAACCAAACCCATTTCTAGTTACAACTTTATACCATATGCCTTTGGGAACTCTCAAGTAGATATGGTTTTTATCAATGGTACCTTATTCTCATAAAAAAAGCGCCTTATGCAAGGCGCTTTTATAATATTTAGGATTTTTTATTTTACTTTAAAGTAAACTTAGATGTACCTAATAATCTTAAGTTATCATCATATAAGTTTACCGTATAATTTCCTTTTGCAAATTCATCGCCTGGCTTGTTAATGTAATCACAAACATCTAACGATTTATTCTCATAGAAGAAGTTAGTTGCTTTACTGTAGTTAATTGCAGTACCTTCTTCGTTAGTAACAGTTGTATTCTCTCCAAGAACTCTTCCGGTAGGATCTAACACTTCTATAAAGAATTGACGATCACCAGACTTAGAAATTTTGTTATCTGCAACTGTAAAGCATACTTTAAATTTATCTGCACGTCTTGCTCTGCTTGTAGACACTAATTTTCCGCTAGAACGCTCTCTTACAGCATCTACATTAATTTTAGATAAGCTTAATGCAGATCCTAACTCTACTACTTTGGCTAATTCTGTATTCTGTACTAAAAGAGAATCGTTATAAGAAACTTGCTCCTCTAACAATACCATTGTACTGTCTCTTTGCATGGCAAGCATAGAGTTAGAACGCTTTAATGAATCCATTTGTGCCATTAACATTTCGCGTTCTTTTTTAAGAATGTTTACCTGACGTCTGTATTTCCAAAGTGCAGAAATATCTGCTTTCATGGTTTTAACAGAGTCTATATACAACGCAATTCTGTCGCGAGCTTCTACTAATTCTTGATTGGTTGCGTTGCTCTCTTCAATAGCTTTATCGTACTCAGACTTAAGACTATTTAAATCTTCAACTACTAATTGCTTTTCTTCTAAAAGCTTAGCAGTTGTGTTTTTCTTGTCTTGATACAAGCTAATAGTATAAATTAAAGTGGCTACAAGAACTACCCCAAGTAATCCTGCCAAAACCTTTAATCCGTTGTTGTTTTTGTTATCAGTCATAACTGTAAATTTTTAAAAATTTTCTTTTTTTAAACTTGTTTTGTGATGTATATACGATTGTATTGGCTATTTAGATTTTTAAAACTACATTTATTTTCTGGAAATCGTGTAAAAAAATTATAAATACTGTATTAATGACCTCTAAGTTAAAGCTTCTCACACTCAAAAAAATAAGTCCTTTTATACACCACAGAAAAGGAGAAACTAAATTTGGAGAAAAAGTAGTTACGTTTACAGATACAGCACCTTTGCAAGAGCAACTTGAACAAACCGAAGCTAAATTTATAGTTTTAGGTATTGCAGAAGATATTGGTGTTCAGGCTAACTATGGTACCCCAGGAACAAAAAATGCATGGCAAGTTGCCTTACCGGCATTGTTAAATGTACAATACAATAAATACAATAAAGCCAAGAAAGTAGCAATTTTAGGCTATTTAGATTTTTCGGAAGAGTATACCCTTTTAGAAAACACTTTATTAGATGAAGCCCCTAACGTAACCAAACTTAGAAAAATTGTTAGTGAAATAGATAAAGAAGTTACTCACCTTGTAACCAATATTGTAAAAGCAGGAAAAATACCTATTGTTATTGGTGGTGGGCATAATAATGCTTATGGATTATTAAAAGGTTGTAGTCTGGCTTTAAACAAAGCTGTTAATGCTATTAATTTTGATGCTCATTCAGATTTTAGGGCTTTAGAGGGAAGGCATAGCGGTAATGGTTTTTCGTATGCTTTTAATGAAGGCTTTTTAAACAAATATTACATGTTTGGACTGCATTATAATTATACCTCTAAATCTCTTTTTAAGGAGTTTAAAAATCTCTCAGATAAAATTGCATATACCTGTTTTGAAGATATTGATCTACTTTCTTCAGACAGTTTTGAAACTGAGCTACAACGAGGATTAAATTTTGTAGCCAACAGGCCGTTTGGTATAGAAATAGATTGTGATGCTATAGCCAATATTCCGTCTAGTGCTGTAAGCCCAAGTGGGTTTACTGTTAACCAGGCTAGAAAATTTGTAGCACAGTGTAGCGCACAACACAATGCAGTGTATTTACACATTTGTGAAGCAGCACCAAATTTAGATAACAGACTAGAAAAACAATTGGTTGGTAAATTAATTGCTTATTTAATAACAGATTTTATTAGATATTATAATGATAATGAAGTGTAATACTACAGAGATAGTTTCTTATAAACCTGAGTACGCTACTTATTTTTATGAGTTAAATATAGAGTGGTTAGAAACGTATTTTTATGTAGAATCTTTTGATAAAGAAGTTTTAAGTAACCCTGAAAAGTATATAACTAATAAAGGAGGTCATATATTTTTTGCAAAGCAAAACAATAACGTTTTAGGTACAGTTGCCTTAATGCCAACACAAAATAAAGCAATATTTGAGCTTACCAAAATGGCAGTTTCTCCTAGTGCTAGGGGTAAAAAAATTGGTCAGCAATTAATGCAATTTTGTATAGACTTTGCCAAAAAACAAAACTACAAAGCGCTTATACTTTACTCTAACACCAAATTAGAAAACGCTATACATATTTACAGAAAGTACGGTTTTAAAGAAATTCCGGTAGAAGCTAATAGTCCTTATAAAAGAAGCAATATAAAAATGAAGTTAATGTTGGATTAGCTATTAACAGAAACCGTTGTTTTTAAGTGCTTATATATAATTTGAAAGAATTCTTTTTCATCATATGGTTTAACAACCACATCGTTAATTCCGGATTCTTTTGTTTTGGTAAGTACTTCAGAGAATTCTACAGCAGTTAATGCAATAATTGGTATGGCATCATTAAATTCTCTAATGGTTTTAGATGCCTGGTAGCCATCCATTTTAGGCATGTTTAAATCCATTAAAATTAAATTAAATTCTTGCTGTTGGGCTAAGTTAACGCCCTCTTCTCCATTATTCGCTATTGAAACTAAAAAGCCTTCTTTTTCTAATATTTTTTTAGTTACAATTTGGTTAATTCTATTGTCTTCTACCACTAAAATGTGCTGTTTGTTAAATGCCGGGTTTTTAGAAGTTTCTTGGGGTTTAACCATCGGATTCTTATCAATATCAAAAACAATAGAAAAACTGAATTTAGCACCTTCTCCTTCTTGACTTTCTAAATAAATTTTACTGTTAAATTTCTCTATTAATTTCTGAACTATAGATAAGCCCAATCCGGTGCCTTGGTACTCTCCTTCTTTTCTGTTAAGCTGTGTAAAACTCTCAAAAATCTTACACTGCATTTCTATTGGTATACCAACACCATCATCTTTTACAACAAAAAGAATTTCTACCTCGTTATCTCCTATTTTATTAGTATGTAGCGTAAGCCATACATTACCGTTTTCTGTAAATTTAACAGCATTACCAACAAGGTTAATTAAAATTTGAGAAAGCCTAACAGGGTCTCCTAACAAAAATTGTGGAATACTATCATCTACGGCGATATGAATTTTATTGTTGTTTCGTTTTAATTGATGTTTAAAAGAAAGTTTAATGTTATTTAAAAGTTCTCTTACATTAAAACTAACGTGTTGTAATTTAACTTTATTAGATTCTATCTTGCTAAGTTGTAATACATCGTTAATTAAATTAATTAAATAATCTCCCGAAAACTTTAAAGAAGTAAGGTGCTCTTTTGAAGATTGGCTGATATTTTTATCGTCTAGTAAAATATTTGTAATTCCAACAATACCATATAAAGGGGTTCTGAGCTCATGACTAATAGTAGATAAAAACTTAGTTTTTACCTCTGCTAAGGCTTTAGCTTTTTGGGTAGCAAGTTGTAGTCTTTCGTTGCGGTTTTTTAGAGCCTTTGTTAGTCGGCTTCTAGATTCTTGATTTTTATAAAGTACTATAACTAATATTAATAATACCGCTACTACAAAGGTTGCTAAATACGCAAATTGCTTTGTTTTTTGTGTAATCTTCTCTGATAACTCATTAGCTTCTTTGGCAATTGCAAGTTCTCTTTTATACTCTTCTGCACTAAATTTTACATTTGCAAGGGTAGCTTCTTTAATTTTTTCTTGCTCATAGCTCATTTCTGTTAAGCTATCGTAAACAATAAAATTATCTAATGCTTCTTTATGCCT
>JBPEWY010000017.1:0-61046 GCA_052032225.1 Flavobacteriaceae bacterium | reverse complement strand
CCTCAAAATTTACAAATAGCATCGCTGGTAACTAAGGTAAAACAAGGTCAGATAAAAGAGCTGATTTTTGCATTAAGTTCTACCATGGAAGGAGACACAACCAATTTTTATATTTATAAGCAAATAGAGCAATACAATGTAAAGGTTTCTACCATTGCAAGAGGAATATCGGTAGGAGATGAACTAGAATACGCAGACGAGATAACTTTAGGAAGAAGTATTGTTAACAGAATTCCTTTTGAGAGCTCATTAAGAAATTCTTAAACACTGTTTTTGCTTAAAAAAAAGACAATAAAATAGCTTTTTTTTAATTAATTTCGCAAACTGTAACTAATAAAGCACCTTCAAATTAAGAATATGGCAAAGTTTGAATTGAAATTACCGAAAATGGGAGAGAGTGTGGCAGAAGCCACCATTACGTCATGGCTAAAAGAAGTTGGAGACACTATAGAGATGGACGAAGCGGTACTTGAAATAGCTACAGATAAGGTAGATTCTGAGGTACCCAGTGAAGTTGAGGGTGTTTTGGTCGAAAAGTTTTTTGAAGTAGATGATGTAGTTAAAGTAGGAGAAACACTTGCTATTATAGAGACCGAAGCCGATGTTCAATCCAACGGAACAGAAACTGTAGCCAGCTCAGCACCGGTTCAAGAAGAAGTAGTAGCTCAGGTAGAGCAAGCCGTTACGCAAGCAAAAGAAACAGTAGCAGCACCTCAAACAGATTTTAGCGAGTCTGAACGTTTTTATTCTCCTTTAGTAAAAAATATAGCTAAAGAAGAAGGCATATCATTACAAGAGTTAGAGCAAATACAAGGTACAGGTAAAGATGGGCGCGTTACTAAAAACGATATTTTAGCGTATGTAGAGCAGAGAAAACAAGCGCCTAAACAAACTGCAACTACTGTACAAGAAACACCAAAAGCTGCTCCTGCACCGGCAGCTAAAACTCAACCTAAAGCAGCGCCAGTAAGTATAAGTGCTACAGACGAGGTTGTGCCTATGTCTAGAATGGGCAAATTAATTGCGCATCACATGCGTGAAAGTGTAGATACTTCTGCGCATGTACAAAGTTTTGTAGAAGTTGATGTAACCAACATTGTAAAATGGAGAAATAAGGTTAAAGATGCGTTTTATAAGAGAGAGGGAGAGAAGTTAACCTTTACTCCAATTTTTATGGAAGCTGTAGCCAAAGCGTTAAAAGATTATCCGATGATGAATATCTCTGTAGACGGAGATAACATTATAAAAAAGAAAAATATAAATCTTGGTATGGCAGCTGCTTTACCGGATGGCAATTTAATTGTTCCGGTAATTAAAAATGCCGATCAGCTAAACTTAGTTGGCATGGCTAAAGCAGTTAATGATTTGGCAAATAGAGCTAGAAATAATCAACTAAAACCAGACGAGATACAAGGAGGGACTTACACCGTAACTAACGTAGGAACATTTGGTAGTGTATTTGGAACACCAATAATAAATCAACCTCAAGTTGGTATTTTGGCTTTAGGAGCTATCAGGAAAGTGCCTTCTGTAATAGAGACTCCGGAAGGAGACTTTATAGGTGTTCGTCATAAAATGTTCTTGTCTCACAGCTACGATCACAGAGTAGTAAACGGAGCCCTTGGAGGAATGTTTGTAAAACGTGTTGCAGAGTACTTAGAGGCTTGGGATATTAACAGAGAAATCTAACTAATTTATTGGTAATAAGAAACCTATAAAAAAGCCGTGATTAAACGGCTTTTTTTAATTATAATTATTCGTTAAAATGCCCTAAATAAACCTAAACCGATACTTATATTTGTAAAAAATATTTTGAATGGAGTTAAAATTAACAAGACCAATTTGCTTTTTTGATTTAGAAACTACTGGTACAGATGTAGCCAAAGATCGTATCGTAGAAATTTCTGTTTTAAAAATACATCCTAACGGTAATAAAGAAAGCAAAACATGGCTTGTAAATCCAGAAATGCCCATTCCTCCTCAGGCTACAGCAGTGCATGGTATAACCAATGAGAAAGTTGCTAACCAACCAACTTTTAAAGAAATAGCCAAGCAAGTACACACAATGATAAAAGACAGTGATTTGGCCGGCTATAATTCTAATAGATTTGATATACCGTTGTTAGCCGAAGAAATGCTTCGAGCCGAAGTTGATTTTGATATGAAAAATAGGTTGGCTATAGATGTGCAAACAGTTTTTCATAAAATGGAAAAGCGAACCTTAGAAGCAGCCTACAAATTTTATTGTGATAAAGACTTAAATAATGCCCACAGCGCAGAAGCAGATACAAATGCAACCTATGAGGTTTTAAAAGCTCAGCTGGAAAAGTATGATGAGCTTGAGAACGATATGAATTTCTTGGCAGAATTCACGTCAAGAAAAAAATCGGTAGATTTTGCCGGGTTTATTATTTACAATGATAAAGGAGATGAAGTTTTTTCATTTGGTAAGCACAAAGGCAAAAAGGTAGAAGACGTTTTAGAACAAGAACCCGGATATTTTGGGTGGCTCCTTAATGCAGATTTTCCGTTGTATACCAAAAAAGTTTTAACCAATATAAAGCTTAGAAAACTAAACACAAACGAAACCAAGCAATGAAAATAATCTGTGTTGGCAGAAATTATGCTGCACATATAGAAGAGTTAGAAAACGAAAAACCAGAAAGCCCGGTAATTTTTATGAAACCGGATTCTGCAATTTTGCCTAAAGGAGAATCATTTTTTATTCCTGAGTTTTCAAATGATATTCATTACGAAGTAGAGGTTTTAGTTAAAATTAACAGAGTTGGTAAATACATAGCGCCGGAGTTTGCACATAAATACTATAATCAAATAAGCTTAGGAATAGATTTTACAGCAAGAGACCTTCAAACTAAACTAAAACAAAAAGGGTTGCCCTGGGAAAAGGCAAAAGCATTTAACGGCTCGGCTGTAATTGGAGATTGGATAAGTAAAGACAATATAAAAGATATTAATAACGTTACATTTCAACTAACCCAAAACAAAAAAGTTGTACAAAACGGAAATACAGCACTTATGCTTTGGAAAATAGACGAGTTAATCTCGTATATATCAACCTACTTTACCCTAAAAACCGGCGATGTTATTTTTACCGGAACTCCGGCCGGAGTAGGCAAAGTAGCTCCAAACGATGTGCTTGAAGGATATTTAGAAACCCAAAAAATGTTTTCAGTTACTGTAAAATAATGATATACACTTTAGACAAACTAAACGAACTTTCAGGAGGTGACCAAGATTTTATCACCTCTATTCTTACTGTATTTGTAGAAGAAACACCCCAAGACTTATCACATCTTAAATTAGCTATAGAGGTTGAGGCTTATGATGCAATATACCAACATGCTCATAAGATTAAGCCAAATGTAGATTTGCTGGGTATGGATGAAACTACTGCTCAAATTTTAGCTATAGAAACCGAGGCTAAAAACGATAAAAATTTAAGTCGTATAAAATCATTATACCCAAAAATAGAAGAGTCAATTACAGCATGTATTGCTCAATTAAAAGAAAATTATAAGTTGTAAATGCAAGCAGAAATCATCACCATTGGCGATGAAATTCTTATTGGACAGATTGTAGATACCAATTCGGCTTACCTTGGTAAAGCTCTTAATAAAATTGGTATATCTGTTCAACAAATAACTTCAATTCAAGACCAAAGAGAGCATATTTTACAAGCATTATCAGAAGCTCAATCCAGAGCAAATTTGGTAATTGTAACCGGTGGTTTAGGACCCACAAAAGATGATGTTACTAAACACACTATTTGCGAATATTTTAACGACACATTGGTTTTGAATAAAGCCGTTTTAGCAAATGTAGAAGCTCTTTTTAAAAAATATATTTCTACCCCAATATCAGATTTAAACAGAAACCAAGCTTTAGTACCTTCTAAAGCAGAGGTGTTAATGAATTATTATGGGACAGCTCCCGGAATGTGGGTAGATTTTAATGATACTGTTTTTGTGTTTTTACCCGGTGTTCCTTTCGAGATGAAAGCCCTGGTAGAGAACGAGGTTTTAAAACGACTTCAAAAACGGTTTAAAAGGCCCTACATTCTGCACAAAACAATATTAACATACGGTTTAGGAGAAAGTGCAATTGCTCAGAAAATAGAAAACTGGGAAAACAACCTGCCCGAACACATAAAGTTAGCCTATTTACCCAATCTAGGGAAAGTAAGATTGCGGTTATCTGCAAAAGGAAATAATAAAGAAAAACTAGAACAAGAGGTTAACAATCAAATAAAAAAGCTACAACCACTTATTGGCGATATAATTTATGGTTTTGAAAATGATAATCCCATAGAAGCCATAATAGGTAAAATGCTTGCAGATAAAGGCAAAACAGTAGCTGTTGCAGAAAGTTGTACCGGAGGGTTATTGGCAGAAAAAATTACATCTGTACCGGGAGCTTCAGCATATTTTAAAGGAGGTGTTGTAACCTATGCAACCCAAACAAAGGTTGATATATTAAAAGTTAGCCAAACTGTAATTAAAGAACACTCTGTTGTTAGTGAGCCGGTAGCTAAAGCAATGGCAGAGAACGCAAAAAAAATATTTAATACAGATTTTGCAATTGCTACAACCGGGAATGCCGGTCCTACCAAAGGAGACTCAGAGGAAGAAGTAGGCACAGTATTTATTGGTATAGCAACACCCCAAAAAGTATATGCTCAAAAATTTAATATGGGAAACCACCGTATAAAAGTGGTAAACAAAGCTGTAAATAAGGCATTAGAAATGTTGCAACAAGAAATTTTAAATTTCTAAAAAAGTTTTTTGCCTGTCCGATAAAAAATTCGTTAATTTGCACCCTGTTTTTAAACAACAAAACAATTATAGAAATGTCAAGAGTTTGTGAACTTACGGGAAAGAAGGCAATGGTAGGGAACAACGTATCTCATGCCATGAATAAGACTAAGCGTAAATTCAACGCCAATCTTACTAAAAAGCGTTTTTATCTTCCAGAAGAAGATCGTTGGATAACCCTAAAAGTATCTGCTGCAGCAATAAAAACTATCAACAAAAAAGGTATTACTGCAGTAATTAAAGAAGCAAGAGCAAAAGGATTGATTAAGTAATCCGGTAAAAAACAAAGAAAATGGCAAAAAAAGGTAACAGAGTTCAGGTTATTTTAGAGTGTACCGAGCACAAAGATTCAGGGATGCCGGGTACATCACGTTATATTACAACTAAGAACAAGAAGAACACACCAGATAGATTAGAACTTAAAAAGTATAATCCTATCTTAAAGAAAGTTACAGTTCATAAAGAAATTAAGTAATTGTTTTCACTCTTTGGTGAAACGATCAAAATAAAGCATTAAGTCATGGCAAAGAAAACGGTAGCAACTTTACAAACAAGTTCAAAAAGATTAACTAAAGCCATTAAAATGGTAAAGTCTCCTAAAACAGGGGCGTATACCTTTGTAGAGTCTGTTATGGCTCCAGAATTAGTAAACGATTGGCTAAGTAAAAAATAAGTTCACAACATCACTATACTTAAAAGCTACTTCTACACAGAAGTAGCTTTTTTTATGTTTAAAAATCACATATTTACTGTATTTTTGCTTGCCCTTAATAACTATTTGGGCGTTCCCATTACTTTGTAATGGTCGGGTTTTCGGCAGTCGCTTTTGCACTCTGTGCAAAGAGCTTCAACAAAGCCTCAACCCCTAACGCAAAACAATAACAACTTATGAGTTTTTTTAAAAAAATATTTTCATCAGAGAAAAAAGAAACTTTAGATAAAGGATTAGAAAAATCTAAAAACAGCTTTTTTACAAAACTTGGTAAAGCTGTAGCCGGAAAATCTAAAGTAGACGATGAGGTATTAGATAATTTAGAAGAGGTTCTTGTAACGAGTGATGTAGGTGTAAATACAACACTAAAAATAATAGAGCGCATAGAGGCACGTGTTGCGCGCGATAAGTATTTAGGAACCGATGAGCTTAATACCATTTTAAGAGAAGAAATTGCAGCTCTTTTATCTGAAACAAATGTAGGCGAAGAAACAGATTTTGTTGTTCCTGAAAATAAAAAACCTTACGTAATGATGGTAGTTGGTGTAAACGGAGTTGGTAAAACAACTACTATAGGTAAGCTGGCGCATCAATTTAAAAAACAAGGAAAAAAAGTTGTGTTAGGAGCAGCAGATACTTTTAGAGCTGCAGCTATAGATCAGTTACAGGTATGGGCAGATAGAGTACAAGTGCCTATAGTAAAACAAAACATGGGAAGTGATCCTGCATCGGTAGCTTTTGATACTTTAAAGTCTGCCGTGTCACAACAAGCCGATGTTGTTATAATAGACACTGCCGGAAGATTACATAATAAAGTAAACTTAATGAACGAGCTCACTAAAGTTAAGCGCGTTATGCAGAAAGTTGTGCCTGATGCACCACACGATGTATTGTTAGTGTTAGACGGCTCTACCGGTCAAAACGCTTTTGAGCAAGCCAAACAGTTTACCAAAGCAACCGAGGTTACCTCACTTGCTGTTACCAAATTAGATGGTACAGCAAAAGGCGGAGTTGTTATAGGAATATCAGACCAGTTTAAAATTCCGGTAAAATATATTGGAGTAGGTGAAGGTATAGATGATTTGCAAGTGTTTAATAAGTATGAATTTGTAGACTCGTTTTTTAAATAATTAACAGCAAACAATTTTATATCTTTAAAAGCAAATAGTTAACTCATGAGAACTCTATTTGCTTTTTTTTGTTTCTTTTTTTTACTCTTTTCTTGTAAGCAAGAACAACCTCCGGTAGTCTTTTCAAACTACGATGAATCGACCGAAATAAAACAACAACAAGAGCATAAATTACCTAGAATGCGCTTTAAGCGTATACAATCTCCATTTTTAGATAAGAATGTAGTTTTTGAAATTGCTAATAAAGAATTGCGTTACTTTTCTGAAGAAGATTACAATAAGTTAAAACCACTGGTTTTAGAAAAATCTATTCCGGAGCTACAACAAATGGTTACAGAAGGTACGTTAACCTACGAAAAACTTACCCTATTTTATTTATACCGAATGCGAAAATTTGAGAGCAATAACAAGCTTTCACTAAATGCTATAATTGCTTTAAATCCTGATGCTGTTGCGCAAGCACGTGAGTTAGACAAGAACCGCCCTAAGAATACTCTTAATTCGCTTTACGGAATGCCTATTTTGCTAAAAGACAACATTAATACAGCCGGTATGCCTACTACAGCAGGGGCATATGCTTTAAAAGATAATAAAAACACAGAAGACGCTTTTATTGTAAAAAAACTTAAAGATAATGGTGCTGTAATTCTCGGAAAGGTAAATTTAAGTGAGTGGGCCTATTACTTTTGTAGTGGGTGTCCGGTAGGCTATAGTGCTATGGGTGGCCAAACGCTTAATCCTTATGGAAGAAAGGTTTTTGAAACAGGAGGATCAAGCTCAGGTAGTGGTGTAGCTGTTGCTGCTAATTATGCTGTTGCAGCTATTGGTACTGAAACAGCGGGATCTATTTTATCGCCATCAGGGCAAAATTCAGTTGTAGGACTTAAACCAACCATCGGGCTACTTAGTAGAACAGGAATAGTGCCTATTTCGAGTACATTAGATACCCCCGGGCCTATGACTAAAACGGTTATAGACAATGCAATTTTGTTGCAGGCATTACTTGGTAAAGACTCAGAAGATAGTGCCAAAAATAGTGCTCCCAATTCTATAAACTATACTAATATTACCTTGCAAGGTACTTTAAAAGGAAAACGTTTAGGTGTTTTAGAGAGCTTGCTTACCGATTCATTGTATGCTATGAATGTTAATAAAATTAAAGAAGCAGGGGCAGAGATAGTTATAATTAATCCTAAAAGAGAATCTTTACAAGGTTTTTTAACGCTCTTGAACATAGATATGAAGCACGATTTACCTAATTATTTATTAAATCATGCCGATACAAGTGTAAAAGTAAAATCTGTAAAAGATGTTATAGCGTTTAATATTCAAGACTCATTAAATAGAATGCCTTACAATCAAGAACTTTTTGATGGAATTGTAGCAGATACCACCTCAATTAAAACGCTTGGTATTATAAAGGACTCATTACACAATAAAGGGAAACGATTCTTTTCAAAACCCATACAAGAGCACAGTTTAGACGCCGTATTATCTATAAATAATTACCATGCGGGGCTTGCTGCAGTAGCAAAGTATCCGTGCTTAACCGTACCAATGGGTTTTAAAACCACAGGAGAGCCGGTTAATTTAACTTTTATAGGAAAACCTTTCAAAGAAGATAAATTGTTGCAATTAGGGTATGCTTTTGAACAACTTACAAAAGCAAGAAAACCACCTGTTTTATACAATTAATGCAAAGAAAACTAAGTTATAAAGTACTATCTTTGCAGCCCTAATGTGTTAAAATGAGAACTAAATCTTTAAAAAAGAACAAGATAAATGTAGTTACTTTAGGATGCTCTAAAAACTTGTATGATAGTGAGGTGTTAATGGGGCAACTAAAGGCAAATAACAAAGAGGTAGTACACGAAGAAGAAGGTAATATTGTAGTTATTAATACATGCGGATTTATTAATAATGCAAAAGAAGAAAGTGTTAATACTATTTTAGAATACGTACAAAAAAAAGAAGCGGGTGTAGTTGATAAGGTTTTTGTTACAGGATGTTTGAGTGAACGTTATAAACCCGATTTAGAAAAAGAGATTCCGGATGTAGACCAATACTTTGGTACATCAGACCTTCCTATTTTACTTAAAGCATTAGGAGCAGATTACAAACATGAACTTATAGGAGAGCGCTTAACAACAACTCCTAAAAATTATGCCTATTTAAAAATTGCAGAAGGTTGCGACAGGCCTTGCTCTTTTTGTGCTATTCCGTTAATGCGAGGCAAACATAAAAGTACTCCTATAGAGCATTTGGTTGAAGAGGCAAAAAAACTTGCTGCCCAAGGTGTAAAAGAGTTAATTTTAATAGCGCAAGATTTAACCTATTACGGTTTAGATTTATATAAAGAACGAAAGCTTGCAGAATTGCTCAGGCAGCTTGTAAAAGTAGAAGGCATAGAGTGGATTAGACTTCATTATGCATTTCCCACAGGATTCCCTATGGATGTTCTTGAAGTGATGCGTAATGAACCTAAAATTTGTAACTATTTAGATATTCCTCTGCAGCATATTTCAGATTCAATTTTAAAAAGTATGCGCAGAGGTACTACCAAGGCCAAAACCACTAAACTTTTACAACAGTTCAGAGAGGCTGTACCCGGAATGGCAATCAGGACTACGCTTATTGTTGGTTATCCGGGTGAAACCGAAGAAGATTTTAACACGCTCAAAGACTGGGTAAAAGAGATGCGATTTGAGCGCCTGGGTTGTTTTACATATAGTCATGAAGAAAACACACATGCCTACACGTTAAAAGATGATGTTCCTGAAGACGTGAAGCAACAAAGAGCTAATGAAATAATGGAAATTCAGAGTCAGATATCATGGGAACTCAATCAAGAAAAAATAGGCAAGGTGTTTAAATGTATGATAGACAGAAAAGAAGGTAATTACTTTATTGGTAGAACTGAGTTTGATTCGCCTGATGTAGATAACGAAGTACTTATAGATGCTACAAAACACTATGTTAAAATTGGCGAATTTACCAATGTTACAATAACAGATGCTACAGAGTTTGATTTGTACGGAGAGCCTGTAAAAAAATAGATGTTATTTAGATTGACTTCTTTTTAATTGTCTGCTTATTTTTTTAATAGCCGATTCTATAGACTTTTCGGGTTCAATTATGTTATATTCTCCCCAAAACTCAGGATCTGCAAAACCTGAGGCTTCATCAGCCAAAATAACCGAGGGTTTTAAACGCTCTTTTCCTTTAGGAGCTTGTCCTGTTGTATTGGTTTGCCAGTCTGTTACAGCCATCTCACTAGAAAGTGTGTAAACACTATTAAACAGTTTGTGTTTCCAGTTAATTTTAAAGGTTAACCTAACATTGCTATAGCCAAAATACCATTTGCCATTGGCAATTCTGTAATCTGCTCTGTAAGCAACTTCTGTTGGATAAACCTTTACTTTTTTGGGCTTTCGTTTTACAAACATTTCGCTTGCAAGCTCTCTGTTTTCTACATTTAAATTATAAATAGCGCTTACCAATGCAAAAGTTTCTGCATCTATAAAAAGTTTACCATAATAGAGCGGAACAGACACATACGGTTGAGGCTCAAAATTTACAACGTATACCAGCCTGTTGTTTATTTGTGTAGTAGGAGCAAAACTAAAATGATATTCAGATAAATTATTTTCATCAAACACAAAACGAGGATATTTAATTAAGTCTGTGTAAACAGTATTGTAAGGGCCTCCTTGCAGCTTTAAAGCAACAGTATCTAATCGAGAATAATTAGTGTTTTTACGCGCTTTAATTAACTTAACAACATCGTTTTTGGCATTGTTGTATGGAGTTTTATAAATTTCTATAACAGCTTCAGAAAGCGATGCATTTTTTCTTCGTTTTTTAATGGTTTCTCTGTAAAAAGCAGTCATTATAGTACTATTGCTAAAATAGTTGTTGCCTTTTCGTTTTAACATTTCTTGAACAAGCTTTAATGCGCTTTTAGGCATATTTATGTTTACTTGAGAAAGCTGTGTAACCTTTGTAGTTAAATAAATGGTATTATCATCTTGTTTTAAAGATGTTATGGGCATTGTTTTAGTTTCGTAACCCAAAAAAGATACCTGTAATGTATTAGACAAATATGCTTCTGGAACTTTTAATAAAAATTCTCCTTCTGTATTGGTAATGGTACTAATGTTAGTTCCTTCTATACTTAAATCAGCAAAAACTAAAGGTTTTCTAGTATCAGAATCTTTTACCACTCCTTTAAATTCTTTGAATTGTTGATTTTGCCCAAAAAGAGAAAAAGTAAGTGATAAAACGAAAATTAAAGAAAAAAAAGTATCACGTTTATTTAAAATGCTTTTCATTGCATGATATAATTATATTCTGAATAAAAATTACAAAAAAATAGCTGTATATCCTACAATTAGCATTTTTTTAACGCCCTGCAGCTTACACTACAGGGCGTTTATATTAAAGCTCAAATAAATTTACATTACTCATAAAAACAGCATTAGCAAAAAACAGTTTTCCATTTTGCCAAAATGCTCTAAATAAAGGGTTGTCTACCATATAAATTATGCTTCCATTGCCCATTGGCTGCTCGCCAAAAACAAGTGTATTTTCCATGTTTTCTAAAGCTTTTTTACCGGCAAAACCAGAAACCACTTTAGCATTATTAAGGTACACAACATTATAACCATCTTTAAGTAAATTATATTTTTGGCTGCTAAGTTTTAAGGTGTGATACTGAGTAGGATAGCCAAATGCAAGCGGATGAGAATTATCTACTTTTGCATTAAATATTGCTCCTGTGATGTAATTAGAGATAGCTTCTCTTTCTCTATCTTTATAAGGCGTTAAATTTGGTTTTGAAGTATCTTCTTCTGTTGTTTCTGATTTTTTTCTGGTAATACCAAATCCTTCTGCATCAGCAAAAGCATCAACAGCATTTCCAACAGCTATTATTTTACCGCCTCTTCTTACCCATGATTTTAGAGCATCTAACTGTTTTTCATTAAACAAGCTATAATAATACCCGTTGGGTAAAATAAGTACATGAAACTTGTTTAACATTTGGGTGTTAAAATAATCGGTGTCTACAACTGTAACAGGGTATTTTAACTCTTGTTCAAAAAAATACCATATCTCGCCAAAGCTTAACGATGAGGTATATTTACCTGATAAAACGGCAATCTGTTGATTTTTAATTTCTTTTACATCCGGAGATCCGGCATCTACACCTGTTGTTGCAAAACCTGTTGATATAGGGGTTAATTGCCTGTTTAATTTATTGGCAGTTTGTACAACAATTTCATCAAAATCAACTACAGATTTATTGTCGCCTCTAATAATCATTAATGTGCCGGGCTTATATGTTTTTCCGTTTGTAGTAAATGGTTTTTCGGTAAATCTAACACGAATACCTTTTTGTAATAGTTCACTTAAAAAAGAAGCATCTTTTAAATTATCCCATTTACTTACATACGCAAAAGCATCTTTGGATGGCGTGTTATTTACTGTTGTTTGTTCTTGAGCAGTTGTGGTTTGCACATAATTAGTTGCAGCAACAGTATTTAACCCATAAGCGTAAGGTATGCTCCAAGCTGTTATATCATACGTAAGAGAGTCGCTTAGTTTTGCGTTGGGCTCAAAAAGAGCTTTAATGAGTTTGCCTTTTGGTTGATTTGTGCTTACTACCAAATCTTGGTTTGTTGCATTAATACTTCCTAATCCGTTTCTTGCGTAATGGTATCCAAAAACTTTTTTTCTTGTAGCATACCCATATTTTATATCATGTTTATCTAAAAGTGTTTTTAGGTCGTTAAGTTTGTCTTTATCCCCTTGCAGCACATAACTTTTGTAAGTGAAATTTTTGTTGTTAAAGTATTTTTTATACTCATTATTTAGTCTTTCTGCATTGTTTACAGCAATCTCTACAGTTGATAAGCCTGTGGTGGTATGGTGTGCAATTCTATCAATCAATGTTAGCTCATCGCCTTCGTCAGTTAAAATTCCTAGTCCGGCTCTACCATGTCCTGCTTGCTCGTAGGTCATACCAATAGCTCCAGTAAAAGTAGGGTAGGTGTCTCCGTAGCTCGGATAAAGCAAATCAAAACGTTCTCGTGTAAAGTATAACCATCCGTTGGTATCAAAATATTTTGCATGGTTTTTACCAATTTGCACCTGAAAATCACGTTGCCAACCAGTAATTACTTCGTGGTATGGTTCTGCAGCAGGGGCAAAATAGTAGGGTTCATTTATACCTTGCTCATGAAAATCTACATGTATATGAGGCAACCATTTATTGTAAACCTTTAAACGTTGCTGAGTTTCTATTTGTGTAGCCCATGCCCAATCTCTGTTTAAATCAAACAGATAGTGATTTGGTCTTCCACCGGGCCAGGGCTCATGATGTTCTTTAGCGCTTTGTAATTTATTGTAAGGAGTACTTTTTACCTGATTATACCAATTTACGTAGCGGTCTCTACCGTCCGGATTTATACATGGATCTATAATAACTACAGCATTATTTAACCAATCTTGTTTTTCTGTAATTAGTTTATAAATTGTATTCATGGCAGCTTCGGTGCTTGAGCTTTCGTTACCGTGTACATTGTAGCTTAACCAAACAATAGCTTTGTTGTTATTTGTAGTGCTGGTTTCTATACCCGCATTAGCTAAATGACTTTTTCTGATGTTTTCAAGATTTGCTAAGTTTTCCGGACTAGAAACATAGGCAACTTGTAGCAATCTGCCTTCATTGGTTTTACCATACTCTTGCAGAGAAACCATGTTAGAATTTTGTGCCACATGCTTAAAATAATCTACAACCTGATGATGTCTTGTAAAGCGAGTTCCTAACTCGTAACCTAAAAAATCTTTTGGTGATTTAACATTCTGAGAAATTGTAACAGCCGAGATGAAAAAGGCTATTAAAGCGCAAAAATGCTTCATAATGGTTAATTTAGTTTTAGTGTCTATAAAACTACTAATAAATATGAAACCAAAAGCGCGTTAACTTATTTTTAGGAATTATATCCACTAAAAGAGTTTTATATTTACCATCTCTAATTTTGTTTTCTATGTCTTTACATACTGTTCCGTATAAAGAAACCGGTTTTTTTTCAGAGCTAATTTGTGATTATTTAGAGCAAAAACCCGAATTAGATAAGTTTTACAACAGATTTCCAACAATAGAAAACGCTAAACTTCAATTACAAGAGAAATCAGCAAATTTTAATCACAATAATAGAGAGGTATTAGTACATGAGCTTTTAGCTCAGTATGATAAAGTTTTAGCTTCAAAAAAAACCAAAAACAACATATTGCTGTTGCAGCAAAAAAACACGTTCACAATAACTACCGGACATCAGTTAAATTTATTTACCGGTCCGCTTTATTTTCTATATAAAATTGTAAGCACTATAAACCTTACCAAAACCTTAAAGAAAGCTTATCCTGATTATAATTTTGTGCCTGTTTATTGGATGGCTACAGAAGATCATGATTTTAATGAAATTAATTTCTTTAAATACAAAGGCAAAAAAATTAGTTGGAATACAGAAGCTACCGGTGCAGTAGGAGAGTTAAAAACTAAAGGATTACAGGAGGTTTGTGACGTTTTAGAACAAGAGTTAGGAGATACAGAAAACGCACAAAAACTAGTAACCTTATTTAAAGAAAGTTATTTAAAACATGAAACATTAGCAGAGGCTACCAGATATCTGGCAAACGAGCTTTTTAAAGAAGAGGGGTTAGTTATTATTGATGCTAATAGTAGAGTATTAAAACAGTTTTTAGTACCGTATTTAATATCCGAAATAGAAAATAAAAGCGCGCTTAAAACAGTTAAAAGCACATCAGAAAATCTTTCTGATTTAGGGTACAAGGTGCAGGTAAACCCCAGAGATATTAACTTGTTTTATTTACAAAAAGGGGTACGCGAACGAATTGTGCAATCAGATAATAAATTTGAAGTATTAAACACTAAAATTAGCTTTACAAAAGAGCAATTACTTTCTGAAATTAAAGAAAATCCTGAACGATTTTCACCAAATGTACTGCTTAGACCCTTATATCAAGAAGTAATTTTACCAAATATATGTTATATAGGAGGAGGCGGAGAATTAGCATATTGGCTACAATTAAAAGAGCTGTTTAAAGCAGAGAATGTTACTTTTCCAATGTTACTTTTAAGAAACTCTGTGTTATTAATTAATTCTAAGCAAGAAAAAAAGCTACATAAACTTTCAGTGAACTTTAATCAACTGTTTTTAGATAGAAATAGTTTAGTAAATAATAAAGTAAAAGAGATATCAGATATAGAAATAGATTTTTCTCAGCAAAAAAAGTACTTACAAGAACAATTTAAAGCGCTTTATGAAATAGCAAAAAAAACAGATGCCTCTTTTTTAGGAGCGGTTAAAGCACAAGAAGTTAAACAAACTAAAGGACTGGAAAAATTAGAGAAAAGACTTCTTAAGGCTCAAAAACGTAAGTTAAAAGATCATGTAAATAGGCTAACTGGTATTCACGAAGAACTTTTCCCTGAAGAAAAATTACAAGAAAGAAATTGTAATTTTTCTGAATTTTATATAGAAAACGGTGCGCAATTGCTAGATGTTTTATTGCAAAATTTAAGACCTTTGCAGCATCAGTTTTCAATCCTTATAATATAATCATGCATAACGTAGATATAGATTTGGTAGAGATGACGCTAGACGTCATGAAGTATGCTATTAATAGAATTACCAATAGAAATCCTGAATTTGGCAGACCAAAAAAAGAAGAAGAACTTTTAAAATTAGTTGGAGAAACTGTTACTCCAGAAGGAATTGGTGGTGAAAAAGCTTTTCAGCTTTTTAAAGATATTTTAGTTAAAGCTACCGTACCTATAGATCATCCAAGACATTTAGCATTTGTACCGGCATCACCAACACGTGCAGCTGTAATGTTTGATTTGGTTACATCTGCTTCAAGCATACATGGAGCTTACTGGATGGAAGGAGCAGGAGGTATTTTTTGTGAAAATGAAGCTATGAAGTGGCTGGTGAGTATTACAGGGCTACCCAAAGGAGCATTTGGAGTATTTACCAGTGGTGGTACAGCAGCTAATTTATCTGCAATGGTAACGGCCAGAGAGCACTGGAGAGCTAAAGACGAGTCGCACAGAAATCAAAAAGGATTATTAATTACATCTATCGGAGCGCATTCTTCTGTTAAGGCTATGGCCAAAGTAATTGATGTAGATATGTTACTTATTCCATCAGAAGATAAATTGTTAGGCTCTGAGCTTCAAAAATGTATAGATGGTTTAACAGAATCTGAACGTAAAAGACTGTTTGGTGTTGTAGCTACGGGCGGAACAACTAATGCCGGTATTATAGATGATTTAGAAGGAATTGCCAATGTTTGCGAGAAAGAAAATCTTTGGTTTCATGTAGATGCTGCTTACGGAGGAGGCGCTTTAGCAGCCGATTCTGTTAGACATTTATTTAATGGAATAGAACGAGCAGATAGCATTACTATAGATCCGCATAAATGGTTGTTTTCTCCTTATGATTGTGGTGCTGTTATTTACAAAAAACCTGAACTGGCAAAACAAGCACATGCGCAAGAAGGTTCGTATTTAGACATTTTTAAAGATGAGGGAGCACATGGATTTAATCCATCAGAATACCAAATACAGCTTACCAGAAGGGTTAGAGGGTTGCCACTTTGGTTTTCTTTAGCTACACATGGTACCAATCAATACAAAAAAGCAATAGAAAGAGGTATAGAGCTGGCTAATATTGCCGGAGAAATGATTAATAACCACCAAGCAACAGAACTTGTAAGAGAACCTAGCTTGTCTTGTGTATTATTTAGAAGAAAAGGATGGACCGAAGAGGATTATAAAAACTGGACATATAAAAACCACAGCGAAGGATTTGCTTTAGTAACACCAACTAAATGGAAAAAAGGCGATGATTTTGAGATGGTATTACGTTTTTGCTTTATTAATCCGCATACTACAGAAGAAGACATCAAAGCTATTTTAGATAGTTTGTTGTAAAAAAATAAATTTTAAGGTAGGGTTTTTTTAAGTTTAGTTGTTATATATACAAAAGGTTAGGTTAAGTTGGTTACAAACATCAACAAAAAGCAATGATGATTTCGCCCGAGTTTTCTCGGGCGATTTTTTTTAACGAAAATTAAACACTATAAAAATAGACCTCTAAATATTCAATTTACTATTTTTGCGCATGCAAAACACCGTATTAATTTTAGACTTCGGCTCGCAGTACACCCAACTAATTGCTCGTCGTGTTAGAGAGCTAAATATTTACTGCGAAATTCATCCGTACAACAACTTACCAAACAATGTGTCAGATTTTAAGGCCGTAATTTTATCGGGATCACCATTTTCGGTAAGAGCAGAAAATGCTCCTCATCCTGATTTATCAAAAATTAGAGGCACAAAACCTTTGCTGGCAATTTGCTATGGTGCTCAATACTTGGCACATTTTAATGGCGGATTGGTTGCGCCTTCAGATACGCGAGAATATGGTAGAGCTAATTTATCTTTTGTTAAAAGCAACGAACCTTTTTTTGAGGGTATACAGCAAGGAAGTCAGGTATGGATGAGCCATAGTGACACCATAAAACAACTACCGGATAATGCAATTAAATTGGCGAGCACTGCCGATGTAGAGAATGCAGCGTATAGAATAGAAGGAGAAGATACGTATGCTATACAATTTCATCCGGAAGTGTATCATTCTACCGATGGTAAACAACTATTAGAAAATTTTTTAGTAAAAATTTCGGGTGTTAAGCAAACCTGGACACCCGATAATTTCGTAGATATGACAGTTGCCAATTTAAAACAACAAATTGGTAATGATAAAGTAGTCTTGGGATTATCAGGAGGAGTAGACTCTACCGTGGCAGCCGTACTGTTGCATAGAGCTATTGGTAAACAATTGCATTGTATTTTTGTTAACAATGGATTACTTAGAAAAAATGAGTTTCAAAGTGTACTTACCCAGTACGAAGGTATGGGGCTAAATGTAAAAGGAGTAGATGCTTCGGCACGCTTTTTGAATGCTTTGAAAGGTATTAGTGATCCTGAAGCCAAACGAAAAACAATAGGAAGGGTTTTTATTGAAGTTTTTGATGACGAAGCGAATAAAATAGAAGATGCTAAGTGGTTAGGGCAAGGTACCATTTATCCGGATGTGATAGAATCTGTTTCAGTAAACGGTCCATCGGTAACTATAAAATCACACCATAATGTTGGGGGTTTACCGGACTTTATGAAATTAAAAGTAGTAGAGCCACTTAGAATGTTATTTAAAGATGAGGTTAGAAGAGTAGGAGCATCGTTAGGAATAGATAAAGAACTGTTGGGCAGACACCCGTTTCCGGGGCCCGGATTGGCCATTAGAATACTTGGAGATATAACTCCAGAAAAAGTAGCAATTTTACAAGAGGTAGATGCTATTTTTATAAATGCCTTAAAGCAAGAAGGATTGTATGACAAGGTGTGGCAAGCAGGCGCTATTTTGTTACCGGTAGAGAGTGTGGGAGTAATGGGAGATGAGCGCACCTACGAAAAATGTGTTGCGCTAAGAGCAGTAGAAAGCACAGACGGAATGACGGCAGACTGGGTGCATTTACCGTATGAGTTTTTACAAAAAGTTTCTAATGCAATAATAAATAGAGTAAAAGGCGTTAATAGAGTAGTATATGACATTAGTTCTAAACCCCCGGCAACTATTGAGTGGGAATAAAAAAATACCTATGAGAAGAGCACTTACTGTACTACTATTTGTTTTTTTAAGTAACGCATTATTTGCGTTTCAGGTGCAACATATTAAGCACAAAGTTTTAGATGGCGAATCTGTAGAGAGTATTGCAAAAAAATATAAGGTAACTCCCTACGATATTTTTAAGCTTAACCCGGATTTAAAAAAAGGGTTACAGCCTAATATGATGTTAGTTATAGCTGTTAAAAACACTTCAAAAAAATCAGAACAAACTAACATAACTACTTCGCAAGAACCCAGAAAACCTTACGGTTTTATTCGCTATAAAGTAAAAAGAAAAGATACATTGTTTGGGCTTGCTAAAGAATTTGGAGTTACAGAAGAAGAGATAAAAAAATATAATCCACAATTATATTCAGAAGGATTAAAAAGAAGAATGGTATTACAAATACCAAAATACAGAACTCCTATTGTAACAGAAACACTAATAGATACGCTTAACTTCACTACCTACACTGTACAACCTAAAGAAACCAGGTGGAGCATTGCTAATAAATTTGGTATAAGTGTAGATAGCTTGCATGCATTAAACCCAAAAATGCAAGAGATTATAGATATTGGAGAACAATTATATGTACCAAAAGCTAAAAAAATAGTCTTAGATTCTATTTCAGTAAAAGCATTTAAAGATTACGTTGTACCGCCCAAACAAACCATGTTTAGTTTAACTAAAGAACTTGGTGTAAGTGAGCAAGAGCTAATGGCACTAAACCCTTCGCTAAGAGAATTAGGCTTACAAAGCGGAATGGTGTTAAAAGTACCTAATAAAGAGGTACAACAAAAACTAATAAATGCAGAAAACTATGTGTTTTATGAGGTTAAACCTAAAGAGGGGTATTTTAGGTTAAAGCTTAAGCTTAATGCTACCAAAGAAGAGCTACAGGAATGGAATCCGGAACTGAAAGAAAAAGGACTTATTGCAGGGATGGTTTTAAAAATCCCAAAAGCAAAAGCCTTAGGATTAGATGTTAAAAACTCCGTAGTTGTAGAGAAATTTAACTTGTTAGACAGTATAAATGTTAGCAACCGTTCTAAAATAGCATTTGTTCTTCCGTTTAGAGTAAATAGTATAGATTTTAGTACTCCGGAAAGCGTTGCAGAGAAACTTAAAAAAGATAATGCGGTAAAATACGCAACAGATTTTTATTCGGGGGCATTAATAGCTTTAGATTCTGTTCAAAAATTAGGGCTCTTTGTAGATGTAAAAACTTTTGATAGTGAAGCCAGCAGGCAGAAAATCAGAGATATAGTTCAGCAAAACAGTTTTTTGGGTACTAAAGCAGTTATCGGACCTATTTATCCGGATGCCTTTAACGAAATGGCTCAGCAGTTAAAACCATACAACATTCCGGTTTTATCGCCACTTACAAACAGTAAAATAAACCTTCAGGAAAATGTATTTTTAACGGTACCTACCGAAGAATCGCTTAGAGATTTAATGATAGGATATATCAAAAAAGTAAGAGATAGTAGCAATCTTATAGTTATTACAGATACGGAACACGCACATGTTCAAAACAAGATTTTAAATGTGTTTCCGGATGCTAAGGTGCTAACACCTTCAGAAAATTTATTTATAAAAACCGAAGACATTGAGCCATTGCTATCTAACACTAACCAAAATTGGGTTATTGTAGAAATTGCAAGCGAGTCTTTACTTGCAAATGTAACCTCTGTTTTAAATTCGGTAAATTCATTAGAAGACTATACTATAAAGCTATTTACTACTAACAAAACAAAAGCTTTTGATAGTGAAAGTATTTCTAATAGTTACTTATCTAATTTAAATTTTCATTTCCCTCAAACAGATGGGATTGCACCAAAAAACAATCTTTTTGTAAAACAGTATAAAAAAAGGTTTAAAACAGAACCTAACAGATATGCTACAAGAGGGTTTGATATTACTTTTGATGTATTATTGCGCTTAGCTTATAAACCCAATTTTTTTGATGTGGTTAGAAAAGTAGGCGAAACAGAATATGTAGAAAATAAGTTTAGTTACAACAAGCAATTCTTTTCTGGATATTATAACAATTCCGGCCATATTTTAAAATATGAAAATATGGAAATTAAAGAAGTTAATATTGCAAACTAATGACAGCCAAAGTTATATATAAAGGAAATCTAAGAACAGAGTGTTTGCATACAAAATCAGGAAACACTTTTATTACAGATGCTCCCACAGATAATAATGGTAAAGGAGAGGCATTTTCTCCAACAGATACCGTTGCAACCGCTTTAGCTAGTTGTATGCTTACGGTTATGGGAATTAAAGCAAGAGATTTAGAGGTAGATATTACTGGTGCAACAGCTCAAGTTGTAAAGCATATGGCTTCTAATCCAAGGCGTATAGCTAAAATTGAAGTGGCATTGAAATTTCCGAAAGCGCTAGATGCTAAAACTCAAAAAATATTAGAGCATACAGCTAATACTTGTCCGGTTCATTACAGTTTGCATCCTGATATAGAGAAAAACATAACGTTTAGTTGGGGAGAATGAAAACAGGTTTAAGTATAGCTTTCTTAGTATTAGGTTTGTTTTTTAATAAACTTGATAATGATAAAGCTATAGCTTGGCATGAAAATTTTAAACTTACTTGGGCATATTTTAAAGCTAATCCTGATTTTACTACCAAGGCTGCTGCTGTAACAGCCAGTGGAATCTCGTACAGATTATCTGGAGAGCGAATAAATGGTAAAATGCAAGTAAACTGCGATGTAACAGCATACTTTTATCCAAATAAATCGTGGTATAAAAAAGAATTAGCTTCAGATAAAATGTTACTTCACGAACAGCTTCATTTTGATATTACTGAGCTTCATGCTCGCAAAATGAGAGCCGAACTCGCCAATGCAGAATTTAACAAAAATGTTAAGCAAGAGGTAGAAGCTATTTATAATGCTATTTTAAAGCAATTACGTACAATGCAAAAAAAGTATGATGCCGAAACAAACTTCTCAAGAAATACAGAACAACAATTAATCTGGAAAAAGAAAGTAGAGACTATGTTACATCAAACAAGAAACTATGCAAAATAATGAGTTTCTTGTGTCATTAGCACACTATAAAATGCCTTTCGGAAAATACAAAGGCAAATATTTAATAGACTTACCAGATGCCTATTTTGTTTGGTTTAAACAAAAAGGCTTTCCCTCAGGAAAGTTGGGAATGATGCTTCAAGCTGCTTACGAAGTGAAAATTAACGGTTTAGAACCTGTAATTAGAAAAATACAGAAACAATTTCCGGAGCCAAAAAAATATTAGCTTTAACACCTTCATTTTTTATTAATCCGCTATCAATTTGTATTTTTGTGCGCGTTAATAACACAACGCAACTTTCATGGCTACTACCAAATATATTTTTGTAACCGGAGGGGTTACATCTTCCTTAGGAAAAGGAATCATAGCAGCTTCACTCGCAAAATTATTACAGGCTCGAGGGTATAAAACTACCATACAAAAGCTGGATCCATACATAAATGTAGATCCCGGAACATTAAACCCATACGAGCACGGTGAGTGCTACGTAACAGATGATGGTGCAGAAACCGATTTAGATTTAGGTCATTATGAGCGTTTTCTTAATATTAAAACCTCTCAGGCAAATAATGTTACAACCGGTAGAATATATCAGAGTGTAATAGAAAAAGAACGAAGAGGAGAATTTTTAGGTAAAACAGTACAGGTAGTACCACATATTACAAACGAGATAAAAGAGCGCATTCAAATTTTAGGAAATAGTGGAGAATACGATATAGTTATTACAGAAATTGGAGGAACTGTTGGTGATATAGAAAGTTTACCGTACATAGAAGCTGTTAGACAGTTATTATGGGAACTGGGAGATAACAACGCTATTGTAGTACATTTAACACTTGTGCCATACCTTTCTGCTGCAGGAGAGTTAAAAACAAAACCAACCCAGCACTCTGTAAAAACACTCATGGAGAGTGGTATAAAAGCAGACATCTTAGTGTGTAGAACAGAACACGAATTATCTGATGATTTACGTGATAAACTAGCTTTGTTTTGCAATGTAAAAAGAGAAGCTGTTATACAATCTATAGATGCAGATACTATTTACGATGTACCAAATTTAATGCTGCAAGAAGGATTAGATAGTGTAGCATTAAAAAAACTAGCCTTGCCTGAAAATAATACTCCTGATTTATCACGTTGGAATGAATTTATAAAACGACATAAAAACCCTAAGGATACTGTTAAAATTGGCTTAGTTGGAAAATATGTAGAGCTACAAGATTCTTATAAATCTATTTTAGAATCTTTTATTCATGCCGGAGCAGAAAACGAAATTAAAGTAGAGGTAACCACCATTCATTCAGAGCATATAACCGATGATGTTTTAAATAACACTATTGCCAAAATGGATGGAATTTTAGTGGCGCCCGGTTTTGGAGAGCGCGGTATAGAAGGTAAAATTAAAGCCGTTAAATACGTGCGAGAAAACAACATACCATTTTTAGGTATTTGTCTAGGAATGCAAATGGCAGTTATAGAATTTGCCAGAAATGTGTTAGGCTTACATGAGGCTAACTCTACAGAAATGAACGAGAACACGCCGTATCCGGTGATAGATTTAATGGAAGAGCAAAAAAATATAACGCACAAAGGTGGAACTATGCGTTTAGGAGCTTGGGAGTGTAAGCTAAAAGAAGATAGTATTGTAGCAGATGTGTACCAAAGCACAACAATTTTTGAGCGTCATAGACATCGTTATGAATTTAACAACAAATACAAAGAACAAATAGAAGCAGCAGGGCTTATAGCAACCGGGTTTAACCCAGAAACCGGATTGGTAGAGATTGTAGAAATTCCATCACATCCGTGGTTTGTTGGTGTGCAATATCATCCGGAATATAAAAGTACTGTAGCCAATCCGCATCCGCTATTTGTTGCGTTTGTTAAGGCCGCTCATGAGTATAAAAAGCAGAAATCTAATGCCACTTTGGCGTAATTTGCATTTTTGGGTGTATTTTTGCCCGTTCATTTTAAACACTACAAAAGGTATTAGTACTGAAATTTAAAATTCATGGAAGAGAATAAAAAACTTGATTTAAACTCTATTATTGGTTTTGTACTTATTGGGTTAATTTTAATTTGGGTAATGTACCAAAACCAACCCACGCCAGACAACACCAACACTACAAATACAACAGAGCAGGTTGCTCAAGACACTATAACAGAGCAAGAGCAAATACCAGTAACAAAACCAGAAGTTGTACAGCAAGATTCATTACAAATAAACCGTTTGGCACAACAATTAGGAGCTTTTGCTTATGCTGCTACTTTGCCTTCTGCTAAAGATGAGGTTACCACTATAGAGAACAATTTACTCTCTTTAAAGGTTAGCAACAAAGGAGGGCAAATTGTAGAAGCTAAAATGAAAAATTTTGTAACCTATGATTCGCTTCCGGTATATTTAATTAAAGACGGTAACGCCAATTTTAATCTTACATTTACAACTACAGACAACCGAACATTAAATACACAAGATTTATACTTTGAACCAAGTGTTACCAAAAATGGAGAAAACACTATTCTATCTATGAAGCTCAAGGCTTCAGATAATAAATTTTTAGAGTACCGATATGAGATAAAACCAAACGATTATATGATTGGTTTTACAGTTAGATCTCAGGGTCTTTCTAACATACTAAATAGCGCTGTAAAACCACAATTAAACTGGAATATGAAGGCTTACCGTAGAGCCAAAAGTATTCAGTATGAAAATAGGTATACAGAAATTGTATATGAATATGATGGAGGAAAGGACGATTATTTAGGTCAATCTGCAAAATCCGAAGAAGAGGCAGAAGACGTAACCTATGTGGCTTATAAACAACATTTTTTCTCGTCTGTATTGTTAACAAATACACCGTTTAAAACCACAAAATTAGTCTCAGAGAATTTAGTTGAAGACGAAACAATTGATACCGTTTACACCAAAAATTTTGCAACTGTAGCACCATTAGAATTATCTGCAGGCGAGCTTAATTATACAATGGATTGGTATCATGGCCCTTCAGATTATAAAATACTAAATGCTTACGACAGAAATCTTGATGAGATTGTTCCGTTAGGATGGGGTATTTTTGGCTGGATTAACCGTTATTTCCTTATTCCGTTGTTTGGCTTTTTAAGTAGCTTTTTACCATACGGAGTAGCTATTATAGCCATGACAATTTTGGTTAGGTTACTTCTTTCTCCAATTACCTACAAATCGTATTTATCTCAGGCAAAAATGAAAGTATTACGCCCTGAGATAACCGAAATAAACGAGAAGTTTAAAGACAACCCAATGAAGCGTCAGCAAGAAACCATGAAGTTGTATGGTAAAGCAGGTGTGAACCCTATGGCGGGTTGTATTCCGGCGCTATTACAGCTTCCGGTGTTCTATGCTTTATTTATGTTCTTCCCTTCGGCTTTTGATTTGCGTCAGAAGAGTTTTTTATGGGCAGAAGATTTATCATCATATGATACAATTGCCAAACTACCGTTTAACATTCCGTTTTATGGAGATCACGTTAGCTTGTTCCCGATTTTAGCTTCTGTAGCGATATTCTTTTATATGAGAATGACTACCGGGCAGCAAATGGCAGCACAGCAACCAGCTCAAGAAGGAATGCCGGATATGAGTAAAATGATGAAGTATATGATGTACTTCTCGCCACTATTAATGCTTATTTTCTTTAATAACTATGCCAGTGGATTGAGTTTGTATTACTTTGTTTCTAACCTAATTACCATAGGTATTATGCTAGTTATTAAAAACTATATTATAGACGAAGATAAAATACATGCTCAAATACAAGAAAATAAGAAAAAACCTAAAAAGGTGAATAAGTTTCAGAAAAAAATGCAAGAGATGATGGAGCAGGCAGAAGCTCAGAAGAAAAAAAGATAATAATTTTAGTATATAAGTAAAATTACAAAGCCCCGACACGTGTCGGGGCTTTGTGCAAAAACCAATTAAAACTCAGACAAAGTATAGGCTCTTACCTAGTGGTAAATTATGGTAAGATTACTTTATCTATTACATGAACAACACCGTTGTAGGCTTGCACATCAACCACTATTATATTGCTTACTCTGTTATTAGAATCTGTTAAAGTTGCTCCGCCGGTAACATTAGCAGTTATATCTCCGCCTAAAGTTGTAATGGTCATATTATCCATTAAATCTGCCGATAAAACATTTGCTTCTGCTACTACATGATGTTCTAGAGTACTTGCTAAAGTAGCACTGTCTATATCATCTAAACTAGAGACACTTAATTCAGCAAGAAGGTCTACAAAAGCATCGTTTGTAGGAGCAAATACGGTAAACGGAGCCGGAGAAGTTCCAGCTTGAGTGCTTAACGTTTGTACATATGTAAAATCGCTTTCTCTGGTTAATGCTTCAACAAGAATACTAAAAGTAGCATCTGATGTTGCAAAAGTAACTACTGTTGGGAGGTTTATAACAGCATCTACTACATGAATAACCCCGTTTGTAGCTTCTACATCTGCAATAGAAACTGTTGCACCACCGTTATCTGCACCGCCATTTATTACAACACTGCCGTCTACTTTAATGTACATATCTAACTCATTTTGTGTAGTAGGTTCTTGGGCGAGTGTTTTGTAATAATTGGTAGATAAATCTGAAGCCATTGCTTTAGCTCCGATTACATGATATAGTAGTGTTTGAGTTAATACATCGCTTGGGATGTCGTTTAAACTGTTGAACCCATTATTGCTTAAAAATGCTTCAAAGCTTGCATTTGTAGGAGCAAATACGGTTAGGTTGTCTGTATCTCTAACAGTTTCAAATAAACCAGCTGCTTCTAAAGCTGCACCAAGAGTGGTAAAATTGCTATCAAAAACAGTATAGGCTGTTATATTAAAACCTCCCAAAGCAGTTACGATGCTTTCAGGTAATATTACTTTATCTATAACATGGATAACACCATTAATTCCTTGAACATCTGTGGCTACTATGTTAGCAGGGAACGGAGAGGCATCTATAATTTGTGGTGTACTAGGATCTAAATCTATTTCGAAAGTTTGGTTGTTAGAAGCAGTAGCAACTTCTAAAGCATCGGTTAAGTCTCCAGATTGTACATTTGCTCCTAGCACTACATGGTATGTTAAAATTGCTTCTAACGTGGCATCCGGAACATCGTCTAAACTATCAAAGCCTAAAGCTTTAAGTAAGTTTTCAAAGGCTGTATTGGTTGGAGCAAAAACCGTAAAAGGTGCATTATCTGTACCCGATAGCAAATCGGTGTAGGTGGTCCCAAATCTGCTAAGGGCTTGTACTAAAATGCTAAAATCGCTATTGGTTAAAGCAAAATCAGTAACTGTAGGAGGGGTAATTACGGCATCTACAACATGTATAACACCGTTCGAAGCCTGTATGTCAAAACTATTAGGCACAGGAGATGCAACTCCATTAAAGGTAATATTGCCATCCACTACAACTCGTAAGGATATATTTTTATCATTTGGGCCTACAGCTAAAGTGTTTACATAACCGGTAGTCAAATCAGTAGAAGTAACTTCACCCGAGATAACGTGGTTTAGAAGAATGTTAGTTAACTCTTCATCGGTAAACACACTCAAATCTGTAATACCTGCAGCTTGAAATGCTGCATTGGTTGGTGCTAAAACCGTAAATGTAGATGCGTTAGAGCTTAACGTTACATCTAAATTTACACGTTGTAATGCTTCAACTAAAACAGATAAATCTGGGTTTGCTGCTGCCAACTCAGCTATTGTTGTTGGTTGATTGGGTTGAGGATCGTTGTCATCATCAGAACATGATACAAATGCTGTAATCGTAAAAACTAAAACGATTAACTTTAGAGTGTAAACCAATTTTTTCATAGTAGTAGAATTTGTTTATTCAAATTGTTTAACAAAAATATAAAAAAGTTAAACAAAAATAGAATATTAATAATAATTTAACATATATATTATTGGTTTATAATGAATTATAAATAATTTCTTGTTTCACTTTTCAGTAAAATTAATAAACAAAAAAGTGATTTCGTTGAAGGTTTATGCTACCTAACAAAGAGCACACTAAACCGCACTATTTTTTATACTTTTGCAGATATTTTTAGTTATGAAAAGAGTTGTAGTAGGATTATCTGGTGGAGTAGATTCTAGTGTTGCAGCATACCTTTTAAAAGAACAAGGGTATGATGTGATAGGGCTTTTTATGAAAAACTGGCATGATGATTCTGTAACCATATCTAATGAGTGTCCGTGGTTAGAAGATAGTAATGATGCCATGATTGTTGCTGATAAATTAGGAATTCCTTTTCAGACGGTTGATTTAAGCGAGCAATACAAAGAACGTATTGTAGATTACATGTTTAATGAGTATGAAAAAGGAAGAACGCCCAATCCGGATGTATTATGTAACAGAGAAATTAAGTTTGATGTTTTTTTAAAACTAGCATTAGACTTGGGTGCAGATTTTGTTGCTACAGGACATTATTGCAGAAAAGATACCATAACTGTGAATGGTAAAACTGTGCATAGGTTGTTAGCCGGAAAAGATGGCAACAAAGACCAATCTTATTTTCTTTGTCAGCTTTCACAAGACCAGCTTGCCAAAACCTTGTTTCCTATTGGAGAGTACACAAAACCTCAAGTTAGGGAAATTGCGGCAGCAAATAATTTAATAACAGCCGATAAGAAAGATTCGCAAGGGTTATGTTTTATTGGTAAGGTAAGACTTCCGGAATTTTTACAGCAAAAGCTTCAACCAAAAGAGGGAGTTATTGTAGAAATTCCTGCTAGTCATGAAATGTATAACCAAGAAAAACCCGAATTTAATACTAAAGAAGAAGAGTTAGCATATTTATCAAAAAAATATACTTACAAAGTAACCGATGGTAAAACTGTTGGTAAACATCAAGGAGCTCATTATTTTACCAAAGGACAACGCAAGGGCTTGGCAGTGGGAGGAACTCCCGAACCCTTATTTGTTATAGATACAGATGTTGAAGAAAATGTGATTTATGCCGGACAAGGTAAAAATCATCCTGGATTGTTTAGAAGTGCTTTACTAGTAAATAAAGATGAGCAACATTGGGTTAGACCAGATTTAAAACTAAATGACGGACAATCTTTAAAGGTTAAAGCCAGAATTAGATACAGACAACCCTTGCAAGATGCAGAAGTACATCAAATAAAAGATAAATTATATGTTGCATTTGCAGAACCACAATCTGCTATAACAGAAGGTCAGTTTGTAGCTTGGTATATAGAAGATGAGTTAATAGGTTCTGGAGTAATTTCGTAAGACAACTATGAAAGAAAATAAAATAACACAATTATTTGGTATAAAATACCCAATTATTCAGGCCGGTATGATTTGGGCAAGTGGCTGGCGTTTAGCATCTGCTGCCAGTAATGCCGGCGCTTTAGGTTTGTTAGGAGCTGGCTCTATGTACCCGGAAGTATTACGGGAACACATTCAAAAATGCAAAAAAGCAACTAATAAACCCTTTGGTGTAAATGTGCCAATGCTTTACCCTGATATAGAAGAGATTATGAATATTATTGTAGAAGAAGGGGTAAAAATTGTATTTACTTCTGCCGGTAACCCAAAAACATGGACCTCTTGGTTAAAAGAGCGTGGTGTTACAGTAGTACATGTTGTAAGTAGCGTTAAGTTTGCTTTAAAAGCCCAAGAGGCCGGTGTAGATGCAATTGTAGCAGAAGGCTTTGAGGCCGGAGGACATAACGGAAGAGAGGAAACTACTACGTTTACCTTAATACCAATGGTAAAACAGCATATTAATGTACCATTAATTGCTGCCGGAGGAATAGCAACCGGAAGAGGAATGTTGGCTGCTATGGTTTTAGGAGCAGACGGAGTACAGATAGGTAGCAGATTTGTAGCTAGTGATGAAGCCTCATCTCATATTAATTTTAAAAAGAAAGTTGTTGAAGCAAAAGAAGGTGATACACAACTTACACTAAAAGAATTAGCGCCGGTTAGGTTGTTAAAGAATAAGTTTTTTTACGACATACAAGAGCTTTACAAAAAAGGTCCAACGGTAGATGAGTTAAAAGAATTGTTGGGTAGAGCAAGAGCTAAACGAGGAATGTTTGAAGGTGATTTAGATGAGGGAGAATTAGAAATTGGACAAATAGCCGGACTTATAAATGACATTAAACCTGCAGCAGAAATTATAAACGAGATTGTTTCTGAGTTTGAAGAAGCTAAAAAAGAGGTGCAAAATTTTTAAGAATCATATAGCGGTTATTATACATCGATTAACTTAACCTTTTTGTAGTATTTTTTTACAAAACAATACTATTAATTCTATATTTAGTAAAGCTTATGGATTAATATGCTTTTTAAATAGTGTTCCCCATTTATCACTAAACACACTTTACAGACATGTTTAATTTTCGGAGTATATTTTTTTGGGGAGCAGATTGGCTTAAAGGAAGTCCAATTAAAAAGCATTTGAATGATATTGTTTTAATTAATGATAATTTTAATAATAAAGCTTCTAAAAATCGCAGAGATAATTATATAACTTCCATAATAAATCACACCAAAGAAACCGTCTCTTATTACCAAGACTATAGTAGCTTAAATACTCTAACCGATTTTCCTATTGTAAACAAAAACATAATTAGAGATAATTTTAATTTGTTTTGTTCTAATAAATACCTCAACAAAAAAAAACATATAGCCAGTACAAGTGGCTCAACAGGGGCGCCGTTTAAAGTATATCAAGATAAAAACAAAGTTTACAGGAATAATGCTGATACGCTTTACATGGCTCAAAAAGCTGGGTACAAAGTAGGAGACAGGTTATTTTACATTAAAATATGGCCCAAAACAGATGGCCTTTTTTCTGTAACAAAATGGCTTAAAAATATAAAACCGCATAGTGTTTATAAACTATCAGATTCAGATATTAATGCCTTGTTAAAACAAATAATATCCTTTAGAGGAAGATCGGGGTTAATTGGATATTCGTCGTCTTTTAGGATTCTATGCAAGTATTTAGATAAAAATTGTAGCAACCCAATTCCAACAAATGTAAAATCAATAATAGCAATTGCTGAACGATTAGATTCTGATACAAAACAAAAATTAGAATACTACTTTAATTGCCCGGCAGTATCAAGATATTCAAATAACGAAAATGGTATGTTGGCTCAACAATTTAAGAAAGACGATAAATTTTATATAAATCTGGCCAGTTATTACATAGAAGTTTTAAATATGACAAATGATAATCCGGCCCCTTTAGGAGAGCCGGGGAGAGTGGTTATTACAGATTTATTTAATTATGCCATGCCCATAATTAGGTATGATATAGGTGATGTAGCAGTGTTAAATAAAGATGAAAACGGAATGCCGTACATAGAACGTATTGAAGGCAGAATTTTAGACACTATATATAATACTCAAGGACAAGTTGTATCGTCACACTTGGCATATCATTTATGTAAGTACGGAGATTTTAAGCAATTTCAATTAATACAAAGCGGCAAAAAAGAATATATAATTAGACTTAATACCGAAAATGCCATTAAAAGAGAAGAGGCGCTTTTAAAAGAGTTTAAAGGCTACTTAGGTAAAGATGCTCAAATTAAAATAGAGTATGTAACAGAAATACCCATACTTTCTTCAGGAAAGAGAAGAGAGGTTACTAATTTGTATAATAAGCAAAATGCCAAGCAAGACGCTTAGCATTTTTGAATAGTTTAATAAGTAGCGTTAATTAATCACTCTTTTATTACTCTAATACCAACATGTTTACTGTTTATCATTGCGTCGTTAAATTTATCAACAAAGTCATAAGCACTATACCCGTAAATACCATCTGAATAGTATTCGGCAACATTACCTCCTAAATCGTAAACTTTTGCATCGCCAATTGTAACCGGACTTTTTTTGCCTACCTTTTTAAACAATGTAGCTTTTAGCTCTTTAACCTTTTCTAAAAGCATAGTAACTTCATCTTTAGTAATATCATAACCTGCCCAATAGTTAAGCGTGATTTCTTTAGGGGCTACTTTATGTGCTTTTTTATGGAGTTTTTTAGCTTCGTCTTTTGTTGGAAGCCTGTAAGTTTCTCCGGTTAAATCACTGAGCCATTTAACATACTCGTTAGCCTGCTCTTTAGTAACAGTAACCGGATAGTTATCTAATCCTGCTATAAATGTATGGTTTGGGTTAAAAGCTTTAAACTGTGCATTAGTAACCTCAAAAACTCCAATTGCAATAGAATCTTTTTTAGTTAAAGCAGTTTCAGGAATTAACTTACCATTAACCATAACACCAAATAGGCCTTGCGTACTTTTTGCTTTATCTACTTCTATAAGTTGTGCAAGTGGACTTTTTTTCTTGAAAGCAACATTTTCTGTAACGTCTTTTTCTAACAAATACGTTTCAATCCATTTAATCTCTTCGTTCATTTTTCTTAGCTGATGTGTGATTTTTTGTAGCCCGTGTGGTTGTCCGGGAAACCAAAGAAACCTAACTGGAGCTTTGCCAACCTGCTGTAATCCTCTGTAATATTCCCATCCTTGATCTCTTGGTACAGCTCTGTCTTCGCTTCCATGAAAAATTATAGTTGGTGTTTTAATCTTTTCTATTTCAAAAAGAGGCGATTTAATAATGTAATTTTCGTTATAAAATTTCCCGTTAACATCATCCCAGGGTGCTCCACCAAAATAACTTTGGTCAAAACTTACACCAAATCTGCAGGTACCATAATCAGATGTCCAATTTACATCTCCTGCACCGGGAGCCGCTACTTTAAACATATCTGGATAGCGTACTGTTAACATGGTAGTTAAAATGGCTCCGTTAGACCACCCCATAACTCCTAATTTATTGGCGTCTACTTTTCCGTCTTTAACTAATATATTGATAGCTTTAGTTATATCTTCCAGCTCGGGTTCATAATAATTGCCTTTTATGCTTTCAACAAATGCAAGTCCGTGATTAGATGAGCCATGGTAGTTTGGTTTAAGAACAAACATTCCTTTTTGAGCCAGAATGTTAGGATACGTACTCCAACGTTCGCTCCAAAAATCTAAATCTACTCCGGCAGGACCTCCATGAATAGAGAGCATTAACGGATACTTTTTTGTAGGATCATAGTTTTCAGGATAGTATAAAATACCGGTTACTTCATCATCATTGTAACCTTTCCAAACCATAACTTCACTTTTGGTAATTGATTTTTTTTGAAGCTTTTGGTTTAGTTTAATAAACTCTTCTTCATTAGTGAGTTTATTGTTTTTTAAAGAAGCAACATAAAATTTTGGAAGTTTAGAGGCTGTTGCATATTGGTAAACAATCTTGGTACCATCATTTGATACTGCTAATGGAACGGTATGATGTTTTTTTTCGTTTAAATTAAGAGATTGCTTTTGCCAAGAGTTACCATCTTTTTTATAAAAACCAACAGCTAATCTGGCTTTATTAGCTAACGATACTACAACATTATTGTTAGCAACATGGTAGCCTCTTGCAATGCCAAGAGGCCATTGTAAGTTTACTTTTTTATAAGTGTTAGAAGCTATTGTGTAGTAGTACAGCTCAGTAATACCGGCACCATTCCATTCGGGGTCTGAAGCATATTCTGAGGTAAAATAAAAACCTGCATTGTCATTGGTAAATTGAACGCTCCCTACAGGAAACTCTAAATCTTTTATGATTTGAATTTCTTTACCGGTAGCCAAATTTTTAAGGTAGTAAAACGGGTCTTTTTGTGCATCAGAAGCATAACTGGTGCTTCGTTGCATACCGTAAAACAACCAATTACCATCTTTAGAAACTACATAAGTTGTTATAGGTTTAGTGTTATCTGTTATTCTGGTTATCGTTTTGTTTTTTAAGTTAAAAGCATACACTCTAGATGCTTTCCAGTGTACCGAATCTTCTATAACTTTAACATTATCTTTTTTATCTTCTAATTGTTGCTCGTAAAGAGTTTTACCATCATTAGAAACAAACAAAAGCGTGTTTTTGTCTTTAAATTGAAGATTACTAATACCGTTTTTAAATTCTTTTACCTTTTTAGCTTCACCACCGTAAAGACTAAGTTTCCATAGTTTATTTCCTTTGTCTCTAGATGATAGAAAATAAATACTTTTATTATCAGGCGCAAATACAGCACTGTGATTGCTTTCATTGCCATAAGTGAGTTGCGTAGTAACAAACTCGTTATTTTCTTTATTGTTTAAACGGGTTAAATATAAGTGCGATACAAACTTGTCTTTTTCTTTAATAGCGTGGCGTTTAGACCATAATAACAAATTATTGTCTGAAGAAATTTTTATGCTTCGTGCTGATTCTGTGAAGATAATATCTTCTGGAGTCCATTTAGAAGGGTCTTTGTTTTCTTCTTGAGCTTGTACAAAAAAAGAAACTGTAAATACTGTTGTAAAAAATAAAATAAACTTCATGATGATTTTTTAAAAGATGTGTACTTATTAAATATTTACAAATTGAAACCCCGCTAAGGGCTCATTACTTAAATTAATTTTAGTTTCGTTTAATAATATGTTGTGTTCTAAAAAGGCTTTTAGATTGGTGAGCCAGAATGTCCAACCATTGCTACAGCCCGTGTAGATTTCTAATTTGCTTTTATCGTCTACCGGAATGTCAAATTGGGTTAATGTAACTAAAACTGAATTGTTTTTGGGTTTAAGGGTAACCATTACTTTGCAGTCTCCGGCAAAAGAGAATACAATTTTGTCTTTACCATTGGCCTCTAAAACGGTTCCAGACTCTTTAGGGTTCCAGTTGTGCCACTTCCAAGAATAATTGTCTCCTGCTTGAATTAATTCGTCTGGAGGGAGCACCGTATTGTTTCTGTAAAATTGAGCTTCTTGCAAAAACCAAGAGGTGTAACCATTTGTGCACGCCCAACACCAGTAAATTGTTTGCAATTTAGCTGATATGAATATTTTTTTTGTGAAATGCTCAAAAGACATGCACTCGGTGCTAAGTGTTGAAATATTTTGAAAGATAACTATTTATTTTTTTCAGTAAAAACTTTGTAGTGGTATCAAATTATAAATTATTCTTAAAATTTAACACACAAAAAAAGCACGATATGTATAGTACCGTGCTTTATTTTAAAATGTGGTTGAGTTTTTTAACTAATTAGTATCTTTTTCTTCCTCATCCATTTCCATTTCTTTGGCCTTTTGTTGGGCTTCAATTTCTTGTAAGCCTAACACAATAGGAGAATTGTCCCAGTATCCGTATTCTTCAACAATTTTACCGTCTACAAATTGTGCAGTTACATGAACAGGAATAATAAGCTCTTTATTGTTAGCTGCCAAGACACCTTTCCATCTTCCCCAAAAATTAACCCACGTTTTATTATCGTCTGTTATTACCATTTCATAATCTTGGTTTTCGTCTAAAATACCTCGAGAAGAAAAAGCACTGTCGTCATTTTTATGATAATCTGCAGCTTCTTGCGGGCTTTCAAATTTAACTGTATTAAATTGCAGTTTT
This sequence comes from Flavobacteriaceae bacterium, assembly GCA_052032225.1. GTDB lineage: Bacteria > Bacteroidota > Bacteroidia > Flavobacteriales > Flavobacteriaceae > JBPEWY01. Next base: position 26,068 of record JBPEWY010000017.1, on the reverse strand, counting down.
GCAGTGTCTGCATAATGGGTTACAAAAGCCTCATAGTCTTTATTGTTGTAGTCTTTAATGAGCGCTTTTATCGTTTCTATTTCCGGAGATTGTTGCGTGTATCTTTGCTCGTTTTTACAAGCAACAATCCCAACTATTAATAGCGTTATAATTACTAGTTTTTTCATGTTTTTTTATTCTAGTTAGGGTTGTATGTATAGCTTAAATCTGGTCGCATACCGCCTTCTTTAACCTCATATCTGTCTACAAAGCCAAATACCTCATCAAAGAGTTTTTTACCTTCATCTCCTAACAATTTTTGGTTGGCAGCAGCTTTCTCTGCATAGTCTACAGCATTTTTGGCCGATATCACTGCTAAATAATAATCGCCCATATTACCAAAACCATTATGGTAAATACGGTAGTGCATTTTAGAGCCTTTCTTTTCAAAAAGTGCTTTTAACTCTTTTAGTTTTCCTTTTAGGTTTTGAATGTTGTTAGGTGTAACATGCATAAAATGCCATTTTCTGTAGTTTTCACCTTCTGTTCTTACATCTATACCATCAGGCATATATGTTAACTCTGCATTTAAAATAACCACATAATCGCCATGTTTGTCGTAACATTTGTTAAAACGTTTAAAGATATTTGATGCAGCTTCTTCTCCCATTTTTTCAAATAAAGGCGCAAAAGGTCTTTTGTCCATATCTGCCATTTTCTCAATAGGAGTAATACTTAAGTAGGTGCCATCATTTATTTGAGCAGTAAACCAATCTGCATTCTGAATTCCGTGTTTCTGGCAAGCTTCAATAAATTCTTTAGAGATTGCCTCATACTCATCGGTCATAGATGGTTTTACTTGATCTTCATGCACCAAATAGGCACGATTTTTCTCTTGTGCAATACCATTAAGTGGTAATACCATTACAAAAAGTAATAGTAAAAGCGAGATTTTAATTGTTTTCATAATTACATGTTTTAGTTATTAATTGTTTTAAATTTTACTCTAAGGATGGGGGTATGAGTTCGTAACCTAATTGTTGTAACAGGTCTAATTCATTATAGTAGGTAACCTCACTGCTTAAAGATCCGTTATCATTAAATTGGATTGTAGATGAGCCAGATACGGTTACTTTTTTTCCGGTTGCAGGAATTTCACCATAATTTCCGGTATTGGTGCCCGAAAAACTCCAAAGCACAAAAACCTTTTGTTTGTGGAAAGTAGATTTAATAATAGACACTTTTAAATCTGGGAAAGCCGTTGTGTATAAGTTTATATGAGCTTTCATTTCTTGCGCATTTTGCACAACGTTAATACCATTTAAACTACGCTTAAAGTCGGTAGATACTAATGTTTTCAAATCGTTCTTAATGTTTTTCTTATTCCAACATAATTCAACATAATTATCAAGATTTGCTTGTAAAATAGGAACAGATAAAACAGTTTTCGAATCTTTTTTACACGATATAAAAACAGTTAAAACAGTTAAGAAAAAAATTGTAATACCCCTCATTTTATCTTTTAAAAAAATTAGCTGGTATAGGATATAGGGGAATAGCTTATGCAAGTATTTTGTGCAAAAGAAACATGCTTATGTTAGTTGTGCAATCAATTTAGGATAAGTGGCTTTATAAATTGTCCGAACGTAAGGTTTTATTTATCAGTAAGTTATTGGTTAAATATGTTGTATATTTAGTATGCCTCAGTTGTTAGTTTAATTTAAATTGAGGAATGCATAAAACGTTTGTTTATAATATTCTTATTGTTGCGTGGTTCTGTTTATTTTATGGTAGTACGTACGGTCAGCTTATTGATTTTGATAGAGAAAAACCATATCTAAAAGTATTTGTAGATACAGATAACTTTGGAGCATCTTATTTAAAGCAGCTTGAAGAAGCCTATACTAAAACAAACTCTGATACACTTACCTTTTCTATTCTAAACGATTTAGCCTATTACTGGCATACCAGAAATCTTACTAAAGCTTTAGCATTTACAAAAGAAGGATTAGCGTTATCTTCCCAGAAAAACGATACGCTTTGGCATGGTAGATTTCAAATAACGCAAGGGGCTATTTTACTTAGACAAGAAAAATCTGAAGAGGCATATTCAGTTTTAACAGAAGCAGCTACTAAAGTAACCAATAGCGATTTAGCATTTTTAAATACACAACTCGGATATGTTTTTGAGCGTCGAGGTGAACTTGGTAAGGCAGCAGATTATGCTTTAGAATCGTTGCGTTTAGGCAAAGAAACAAACGATTTAAAAGCGCAAGCTCTAGCTTATAGTGATTTGAGCAATTTGTTTTGGAAGCAATCTAAGTTTGATAAGGGCTTGGAATACGGTCTAAAGTCTTTAGAACTTTTTGAGAAAAGGGGAATTAATGATTTAGATTACGATTTTACCTTATACGTAGTAGGCAACAACTATTTATCATTACATAACTATGAAAAGGCTTTAAACTATTATCAGCATGCTAAAGCCATTGGCGAACGTTATGGTTTTTATAATAATTTAAGTGATGTTTACATTTCATTAGTTGATTTATATGCATTATTAAACAACTACCAAGAAGCAGAAAAAGCCGGTATTGAAGCTATAAAATATGCAGAATTATTAGATAATGAGTTTATGCTGATGCGTTCTTGGCTATCTGTTGGAAAACTACAATATTTACAAGGAAAATTTTTAAGCGCAATAGAAAGCGTTACAAAGTGCATAGAAATAGCAACAGTTAATTTTGGAGATGAATTTTATTTAAGTCAGGCATACCAAACACTCGGTAAATCGTATGCAGGTAATCATAATTACAAAGAAGCCTACGAGGCTTTTGCAAAATACGATTCGCTTAAAAATCAAATATTTACAGCCGAAGCTGATCAGCGAATATCTAAACTCCAAACTGAGTTTGATGTTGCTCAAAAAGAATCTACAATTTTAGAGCAAGAAGTAAAATTAAAACAACAAAAAACCAGACAGAGCTTAATAACTATAATTGCAGTATTGTTGTTTTTTATGCTGGTTATTTTGTTTAAAAGCTTTCAAAATAACAAACAAAAAAATCTTTTGTTAAAGCAGCAAAATCAAGAAAAAGAGTTTTTATTAAAAGAAATTCATCATAGGGTAAAAAATAACTTAGAGATTGTATCAAGTTTATTAGCCTTACAATCGGCTCAAATTCAAAATGCAGATATGGTAAATGTTATGAACGAGAGCCAAAATAGAGTACAATCTATGAGTATAATTCATCAACGACTGTATCAAGGAAAAAATTTATCAACTATAGAAATGAGAGGATATTTCATGTCGTTAGGAAGGCATGTTTTAGGCTCTTTTGGGGCATCAAACAGGATAAAATTTTATTGTAAAATGAAAAAATTAGAGTTAGATGTAGATACTGCTATTCCGTTAGGTTTAATTGTAAATGAATTGCTTACAAATGCTTTAAAATATGCTTTTCCTGAAAACAAAACCGGAAAAATAAATGTAGCTTTAGATAAGGAGGGAGATGCTAATCTGGTTTTAAAAGTATCAGATAATGGTATTGGCAGGCTGCAAAAAAGCCATATTAATGGTACTGGTTTTGGTACGCAATTAATTAGTTTATTATCTAAACAATTAAACGGTACGATGCAGAGTATAAATAAAAAAGGTACTGCAATTACTTTTCAGTTTAAGCAGGTAAAAGCTATTTAAATAGTTTGCAGTCTTTCTAAAATTTCTGATTTATATTTTTTACTGGCAGGAATTGTTTTTCTTGCTATAACTACGTAGTTGTTACCCACTTCGTTTATTTGTGAAACATTTACAATAAACGATCTGTGAATTCTTAAAAAATGCTTTATAGGCAATTTCTTTATAATTTCTTTTAATGTGCTTACTAGTAAATATTGCTTGTCTTTAGAGAATATACGGCAGTAATTTCTTTCGGCTTCTATGTATAAAATATCTTTTATGAATATTTTAACCATGTTATCATTATGCTTTACAAAAATGCTGTCGGTTAAAACATTACTTTTTTCTAAAACATTTACATCAGATTTATTTTTCTCTATTCTATTTATTGTGAGTTCTATTGCATGTTGAAGATCTAATTTTTTAAAGGGCTTAGAAATAAACGCATACGGATTGGTTTTTTTAGCTCTCATAAAATAGGCGTCATCGGCATTAGCTGTTAAATATATAATAGGGATATTATAGTCTTGTTGCATTAGTAAAGCAGTTTCAATACCATCTAAATCTCCTTTTAACTGAATATCTAACAGAACAATATCGGGGGGAGAATTTTTAATTTGGGCTAAAGTTTCTTTTCCGGTTGTAGCTATACCGGTAACCTCATACCCTAACTTTTTTAGCTGAAGAGCAATATTGGCAGCAATTATCATTTCGTCTTCAACAACTAAAATCTTAACACCCTCTTTCATACTCCTACTGTTTTAGCTTTTATTTTCTTTGGCTAAGGAGGAACTCATGTATTTCTCTGCCAATCTGGGCCAAAAACGGAATGCCAATTTCATCATATTCATATACATCGTCATTAAATATTCCGTCTTTATTTACATGAATAGTAGCAGTAAGAATAAACTCAAGGTTGTTTTTGGTGTCTGTAATATACGCACAATCAGTTAAATAGCCATAAGCATACCCTACTTTATTATATATTTTTATGTGATCAGGAATACGTTCTTTCGTGTCTCCGTACATAAAAAATTTTCCATAACTATCATAATATTCTGTTTCGTTATAACCAGCGTTTCTAGGAACAATTTGCATTGCATTTAAAAGAAAATCTCTATTTACTTTAGATAATTTAAATTGTTTGTTTGCCGGAAAGGCTTCCGGAAAAATTACCCGTTTCATAATACCATGTAGTGTGTTTATGGGAAGATAATTCTTTAAAGAAAAATCCATAGGTTCATTAACTAATTCTCCGTTCTGGTAAAAGCCTGCTCCTTTTTTAATTTTATTAAGGTGTAATGGTTTTATGGGTTTAGAAATAACTGAATTTGTTGAAATTAGCGTGGTATCATTCTTATAAAAAACAAGATTTTTTGTTTTTAAATCTGCAGCATTGTCAGTAGATAATCTATGCGAAATTCTTATTGGAAGTAAGCCTTTTTGTGCTAATCTGCTATTTATAGTGTCTTTACTTAAATATTCAAAAAGTCTATTAAACGTATCATTAGAGCTTACTGCAAATATATCTGTAATGTCTTTTTTAAAAGTTGTAATTATGGTGTCTCCTTCTACAAAAAAAGGGGTATTTATTGTAGGGAAATCTTTAAAGCTTAGCTCTTCTAGCAGTAAAACAGATACAGGAAACTTTACCGTACTGGCAGGATAAAAGTAGGTACTATCATTAACGTTAAAACTATAATCTGTAAATGTAACTTTACCATTGTTTTTATGAACTTCTGAAAGTAAAATTTGAACTTCGTAAGTATCTAAATCTGCAATAACTTTTTTTATTACATCAGACTCAGATTGGTTTAAAATGGTTTGTAAGGGATTGTTTGTTTTATGCTGGCAGCTACAAAAAAAAGTGAGTAACGCCAGAAAACAATTAAGTATAAGTTTCTTCATGTACTAAAGATAAAAAAAATGCTCTTACAAGGTAAGAGCATAAATTTTGAGGTTTTTATTTGGATGTGCTGTATTCTTCCCAGCTTTTGTCTTTATAAATATTATCGCCAAAAAACTTAGCAATCTTTAAAAATCCATCCGGTTTTTGGTACCCCGGAACCGGTGATAAAATTCGTTGCTGTTCGTCTAAAAATACAACAGTAGGATAGCTCATTCTTCCTTGTAGTAATGCAGCTGCTAACTCATGGTAACCACGTCTTCCAGATGCTATAAATTTAAAGGTTCTACCATTGTAAACTATATCTTGTTTTTGCTCTGCATTGAGCTTAACCATATAAAAGTTACTGTTCATGTAGGCTGCAACTTCAGGGTTTTGAAAAGTGTCTTTATCCATTTTTTTACACCAACCACACCAATCTGTGTAAACATCAACAAATAATTTTTTGGGTTGGGCATCTTGTTTAGAACGCTCAATAGCTTCTTCCCAAGTGAGCCAATTTACTTTTTGTGCATAGGTAACTATCGAAAAAAGAGAAGTTAGCACAACTAAAATGCTAAGCCTAAGGCTTTTAAAAATTGGGGCTTTCATAATTAAATTCGTATTATTTCAGTATAAAATTACTAATAAAACCTAAAATAGAGCGTAAATATTGTGCTAAAAACTGCATATTTTAAGGTTTTAGGCAGTAACTTGTTGCATTACGTCTATTTGAGTTTGATTTTTTATTAGGTCGTTAAAAGTTTCTCTTTTAGAAATTAGATGAGGTTTTTTATTGTACCATAACACTTCTGCCGGTCTAAAGCGAGAGTTGTAGTTGCTTGCCATGGTAAAACAATAAGCCCCTGCATTTTTAAAGCATAAAATATCGCCCTCACTAATTTCAGATATTCTTCGGTTGTTTGCAAAAGTATCGGTTTCACAGATGTAGCCTACTATAGAGTAATATCGCTCTCTACCCTCCGGATTTGAAATATTTATTATTTCATGATGGGCATTGTAAAACATAGGTCTGATTAAATGATTAAAACCACTGTCTATACCGGCAAAAACTGTAGATGTAGTTTGCTTTACAACGTTAACTTTTGCTAAAAAATAACCGGCTTCACTTACTAAAAATTTACCCGGTTCAAAACCTAATGTTAGGTCTTTACCATACTCTTTACAGAAATCGTTAAATCTTTTAGTTAGTTTTTTACCTAACTCTTCAATATTAGTTTCTATGTCTCCTTCTTTATAAGGAACTTTAAATCCGGAACCAAAATCTATAAATTCAAGGTTTTTAAAATGTTTTGCAGTTTCAAATAATATTTCAGAGGCATAAATAAACACATCAATATCTAAAATATCACTTCCGGTATGCATATGCACTCCGTTAATTGTCATTCCGGTATTTTCTACGATTCTTAAAATGTGAGGTAGTTGATGAATGCTAATACCGAATTTTGAATCTATATGCCCAACAGATATTTTAGAGTTACCTCCGGCCATAACATGCGGATTAATTCTAATACACACCGGTATTTTTGGGTGCTTACTGCCAAATTGCTCTAAAATAGAAAGGTTATCAATATTAATTTGTACTCCAAGTGCTGCAGCTTCTTCAATTTCTTCTAATGATACGCCATTGGGAGTAAATATAATATCTTGAGGTTTAAAGCCGGCTAATAAACCCAACTGAACTTCTTGTATAGAAACGGTATCAAGACCACTGCCAAGGTGATTAAATAGCTTTAAAATAGATATGTTAGAAAGAGCTTTAACAGCGTAATTTATTTTTAAACTCTGTACATTGTTAAAAGCCTTTGTTAGTCTTTTATATTGTTTTATTATTTTTTCTGCATCGTATACATAGGTCGGACTTCCAAATTCTTCAGCAACAGCAATTAAATCTTTAGTATTCATATTCAAAATTTTATTGGCAAAACTAAAGTAGGTATTGTAATTCTAAAAGAAAAGAAATATTAGTTATAAAAAACAAACAAAAAGTTATAATTATAACAACAGTCTAAAAAAAATTAATTAGATAATTTTCTAAACGTTTGTTACTTTTGTGGCGCAATAAACATGAAACTATTGTTATGAACTTACACGAATATCAAGGAAAGGAAATTTTAGCAAGTTTTGGAGTTAGAGTACAAAGAGGTATAGTAGCGCAGAATGCTACCGAAGCAGTAGCTGCTGCTAAACAATTAACTAACGAAACCGGAACACAATGGCATGTAATTAAAGCGCAAATTCATGCCGGAGGTAGAGGTAAAGGTGGTGGCGTTAAGCTTGCTAAAAACCTTGCTGAGGTAGAGCAATTAGCCGAACAGATTATTGGAATGAATTTGGTTACCCCACAAACTCCAAAAGAGGGTAAAAAGGTACACCAGGTGTTAGTGGCAGAAGATGTTTACTATCCCGGCCCGAGCGAAACACAAGAATTCTACATGTCGGTATTGCTTAATCGTGCTAAAGGGCGTAACATGATCATGTATTCTACAGAGGGTGGAATGGATATTGAGGAAGTAGCCGAAAAAACACCTCACTTAATTTTTACCGAAGAAATAGATCCGGCTGTTGGTTTAATGCCATTTCAAGCAAGACGAATTGCTTTTAATTTAGGGTTGTCTGGTAATGCATTTAAAGAAATGGTGAAGTTTGTTACAGCACTTTATACTGCTTACGTAAAGAGCGATGCAAACTTATTTGAAATTAATCCGGTGTTAAAAACATCTGATGATAAAATAATGGCTGTAGATGCCAAGGTTACCATAGATGATAATGCGTTATTTAGACATAAAGATTATGTAGATTTACGTGATTTACGCGAAGAGAACCCTATAGAAGTTGAAGCTAAAGAGGTAGGTTTAAATTACGTAGATTTAGATGGTAACGTTGGTTGTATGGTAAACGGAGCCGGTTTAGCTATGGCAACTATGGACCTAATTAAAATGGCAGGAGGCGAGCCTGCAAACTTCCTAGATGTTGGTGGTACTGCTGATGCCAAACGTGTAGAAACTGCCTTCAGAATTATTTTAAAAGACCCTAACGTTAAAGCTATTTTGGTTAATATTTTTGGAGGTATTGTACGTTGCGATAGAGTAGCACAAGGTATTGTAGATGCTTATAAAAATATGGGTGATGCTATTAAAGTGCCTATTATTGTTAGATTGCAAGGTACTAACGCTGAATTGGCCAAAGAAATTATTGATAATAGCGGATTAGAGGTTCACTCTGCAATAGAATTCCAAGAAGCTGCAGATAAGGTTCAAGAAGTTTTAAAGTAGAACATACTTAACTTACATATACATTTATAAAACTCCCATTAATGGGAGTTTTTTTGTGTTTTGTCTTTGCTTAAACTTTAAAATGAAAGCTTTTTATTAAATTGTCAGCTTAACTCTAAGCCTAATAGCGATGGAATTTAAAATAATTCCGCAACATGTTTTTAAGTGTTTGCTCTTAATAATTATCTCACTATTTATATTTAACTGTATAGGATTATTTTTTTTAGATAGCTCTTCAACTGTATTACAGAATTTAGCAGAGCTATTTAATTTTGATACAGAAAAAAGCATTCCTACTCTATTTTCTGTTTTGCTACTATTTTTTGCGGCAGCTTTGTTACTCTTAGCTTTTTTTGTTGATGGAGGGAAAATCAATAAAAAATGGCATTGGTTTTTTCTATCGATAGTTTTTATTTTTTTAGCAATAGATGAATCACTTCAAATTCATGAAAGAATTAACGGCTACATAAAAACATATATTTTTCAAACAGATGGATTGCTGTACTATGTTTGGGTAATACCTTATGGTGTATTGGCTTTATTGCTTTTTATATTTTATTTAAAATTTTTATGGCGACTGCCAAAGAAAACAAGAAATCTATTAATTATATCAGGTGTAATTTTTTGTATTGGCGCTGTTGGAATAGAAATTTTAGAAGGAGGCGAGGCCAGCTCCAACGGAAAATTAACTTTAACGTATGCTATATTATATTCTGTTGAGGAGCTGCTAGAAATGTTAGGGGTTACTCTTTTAATATTCACGTTGTTAAATTATATACAACAACAAATGAAATCGTTTAAGTTTACTTTAAACAGCAACTAATTTTGTAACAACCATACAATAGCTTTTTTAAATTCTTTACGCCAAAAAGCTTCGTTGTGCTCTTCGTTTTCTCTAATAAAACTTGCTAAGGTAATATGACGCTTAGTTTGTAAAATAGAATCCATTTTCTTGTGATCCGGAACCATGTTAAAACCTTCTTTGCCTCCGGTTGCTATATATAGTGTTTTATGATTTAATTTAGAATCTTTAGCCATTTCAAAAATTTTATCGGAAAACCAAAAGCTTGGAGAAAAGACTCCTGCTTTTCCAAATATTTCGGGATATTTTAAAACAGCATAAAAAGAGATTAAACCTCCTAAAGAACTCCCAAAAATATAGGTGTTTGTAGTGTTGTTTTTGGTCCTGAATGTTTTATCTATATGAGGCTTTAATGTATTTACAATAAAACTTAAATAAGCATCGCCGTTTCCGCCTTTGTATTTAGGATGTTTAAAAGGAGTAAGCTCATCAATTCTTTTTTTACCGCCATGCTCAATGCCTATAATTATAACATTTAGGTTTAAACTATCTAAGGTTTCATCTACTTCCCATTCGCCAACAAATGAGGTTTTAGCATCAAATAAATTTTGAGCATCGTGCATATATACAACCGGATATTTTATTGTTGTATGCTCATAATTTTCAGGTAAATAAACCCATATGGTTTTTAGTGTATCTAGTTCCGGTGAATAAATATTAAAAGTAGATACGTTTTTAGAAGCTGTACTTTGAGAAAAGCATAGGGTGTATGTAAACAAAAAACTCAAAAATAAAAGATGTTTCATGTACGTTAATATGTATTAAATACTTAATTTAATTTAAATATAGCTGTTAATACTAAATTAAATGAATACAGAACGTGAAAAATTAAGCCTGCTATCTGAAATGATTGCTTTTGCTCGAGCTGATGATAATATTAAAGAAGCCGAGTATAATTTTTTATGGGCTGTAGCGCAGCAGTTAGGAATTAATAAGCAGGTTTTTGATTCGCTTTTTACAGTAAAGGTACAACGTGTACCTATTAAAACAGAAGCTCAGCGAATATTGCAGTTTCACAGATTGGTGCTTTTAATGAATGTAGATTTAGAGCAACACGATAAAGAAACAGAAAAGTTAAAAGATATTGGGTTAAAAATGGGTTTAAGCCCCATAGCAGTAGAGAAAGTACTTAAAATAATGCACAATTATCCCAATAAAGTGATTCCTCCAGACGTGCTAATAAAAATCTTTAAAGCACAACATAATTAATGTCAATTTGTCTTCTTTATTTTGATTTTTAATGACAAAAAGTCATTGTTTTGTTGTTGGTATATAGTTTGCCCATAATTAAATGAATTTAGAAGTTGATGTTTAACCAAAAAAATATATACTATGGGCTTACTAAAATTTAATAACGATTTAGGATTTCCAACCTTGTTTGATGACTTTCTTTCTCCTGAAGTTTTCGGAGGATTAACATTGCAAGGTAGTGGGGTTGGTAACGTACCGGCAGTAAATATTAAAGAAACAGATAAAGGTTTCCAAATTGATTTTGCTGCTCCGGGAATGAATAAAAAAGATTTTAATATAGAAGTAGATGATAATGTGTTAACAGTATCTTCTGAAAAAGAAGAAAAACATGAAGAAAAAGATAAAGACGGACGTTACACCAGAAAAGAGTTTAGTTACACAACGTTTAAACGTTCGTTTACATTACCTGAAAATGTTAACACAGATAAGATTAAAGCAAATTATAACGATGGATTGCTGCAAATAGAGGTTCCGAAAAAGGAAATAAAACCTCATAATCCAAAACGTTTAATAAAGGTTTCTTAATTTTTTTTTAACTAATGTTTTGTGGCGTTCTAACATGCGTTAGAACGCTTTTATTTTGCAAAGTTGTGATAGTAATGAGATTCTGCAGCTATATAACCAAAAGAATTCCAACTTTTTTTATTTAACAACTTCTCTAAAAGCTTTTTAGATTTTTTCACCTCGCCGTTGTAAAAATACCAATTAGCAATGCCGTAAGCTATAGCATCATTACTAGGAGCTCCGGAGTCTGTGAATAAGCTATCTTCGGAAATCGCTTCTTTATAAAATAAACATAATTTATGATAAGCATGATTTTCTATTACACTCATACTATCTGTAATTTTAGTAAGAACCTGTGCAGCTTCTTTGTTTTTGTTAAGTCTTCGTAAAATCATATACAACCAATGCGAAGAAGAAACTACATTATCTGCATTAGAGCTGGTTTGCAAACAATTTTTAAAAGCTTCATATGCCAAGCTTAAGTTATTGTTTAAATAATAAGCCAACCCTAAATGATACCAAATATTACCATGTAAGGTACTTACCGGAATATTCATGGCGTTGGGCATGCCATCGGGTTCTATTTGGTTTGGTGTGTTTTTTATTAGTTTGGCAGCATGTTCTAAATCTTTTACAGCTAAATCAAACTTTCTAATGGTTATGTATCTGTGCCCTCTGTGTCTGTAAAGTCTGGGATCTTCTGGAAAATGTTTTATTCCTTCAGAAAAAATACTGATTGCTTTTTTGTAATCACCTTGATAAGCAGTAAACCTACCGTGCCAGATTATGTTATTAACGTTTAAAGAATCTCTTTTGTAATTTTCTAAGTGTTTTTTGCTTCGTTCTATAAGCGCTTCAGAAGGTTCTGCTGAATATAATGGCTCGTTAAATAAAGAGTATGCTTGTAGGTTTGCTTGTGTATTTTCATTATTTTTTTGAGTATCGTTTTTACAAGCTAAAAAAGAAAATAGTAATACTATAAATACAAAGTTTTTCATATAATTAAAGGTGTTCTTGTAAAGCCTTAATTTCATCTCGTAATTTGGCTGCTTCTACAAAGTTTAAGTCTTTAGCAGCTTTTTCCATTGCTTTACGTTTTTCTCTGATTTTTTTCTCAATTTGTGGTTTTGTTAAATAGGCAATATCTGTTTCTGCTGCTTTAGAGAGGTTTTTTTCAAAATCAAATACTTTAACTGGCTCTTTACTTAGGGCGTTTTCTAAGCTTTTGTTAAGTGCTTGTGGTGTAATATTGTTGGCTTTATTATAAGCCATTTGCTTCTCTCTACGATAATTTGTTTCATCTATTGTACGTTGCATGCTGTCTGTAATTTTATCAGCATACATAATTGCTTTTCCGTTTAGGTTTCTTGCAGCTCTACCAACTGTTTGCGTGAGAGAACGAGTACTACGCAAAAAACCTTCTTTATCTGCATCTAAAATAGCAACCAAAGATACTTCCGGTAAATCTAATCCTTCACGCAATAGGTTAACACCAATTAGAACATCAAACAACCCTTTTCTGAGGTCTTGCATAATTTCTACGCGCTCTAAAGTATCTACATCGCTATGTATATACCTACATCTAATTTGAATTCTGCTTAGGTATTTGGTAAGCTCTTCGGCCATACGTTTAGTAAGCGTAGTTACTAAAACGCGCTCATCTTTTTCTACCCTTTGATGAATTTCTTCTACTAAATCATCAATTTGATTTTCACTTGGTCTAACTTCTATTACCGGATCTAACAGTCCTGTTGGTCTAATAACTTGTTCTACATAAACACCTCCTGTTTTCTGAAGCTCATAATCTGCCGGAGTAGCACTTACATAGATTACTTGATTTTGAAGTGCTTCAAATTCTTCAAATTTTAACGGACGGTTATCTAATGCAGCCGGAAGCCTAAAACCGTATTCTACTAAATTTTCTTTTCGACTTCTATCTCCTCCGTACATGGCGTGTACTTGAGGTATAGTAACGTGACTTTCATCTACTACCATTAAATAATCATCAGGAAAGTAATCCAGCAAACAGAATGGTCTGGTTCCGGGCTCTCTGCCATCTAGGTATCTTGAGTAGTTTTCTATTCCGGAGCAGTATCCTAATTCTCTAATCATCTCCAGATCAAAATTAGTGCGCTCTTCAAGTCTTTTTGCTTCAAGATGTTTGCCTATTTCTTTAAAATATGCAACTTGTTTTACCAAGTCTTCTTGAATTTGATGTATGGCATTCTGGAGCACATCCGGTGATGTAACAAACATATTAGCCGGATAAATATTTAGCCGATCATACTTTTCTATTACTTTATTGTTGGCTGGATTAAAGGCTTCAATTTCTTCAATCTCATCTCCAAAAAAGTGAATTCTGTATGCATGATCTGCATAGCTTGGGTAAATATCTACAACATCTCCCTTTACTCTAAAATTACCATTTAAAAAATCGGCTGTTGTACGTGAATATAAACTCTGAACTAATTGTTGTAAAAACTTGGTTCTGGAAATAATTTGCCCTTCTTCTATACTTATTACATTTTTCTGAAATTCTACCGGATTTCCAATACCATACAGACATGAAACCGATGCTACTACCAAAACATCTCTTCTTCCCGAAAGTAGCGAAGAGGTAGCGCTAAGCCTTAATTTTTCTATCTCTTCATTAATAGATAAATCTTTTTCTATATAGGTTCCGGTAACAGGAATATAGGCTTCGGGCTGATAATAATCGTAATAAGAAACAAAGTATTCTACTGCATTTTCAGGGAAAAATTGTTTAAACTCAGAATATAATTGCGCTGCTAATGTTTTATTGTGCGCTAAAACCAATGTAGGTCGCTGTACTTTTTCTATAACATTAGCAATAGTAAATGTTTTACCAGAACCGGTAACACCCAAAAGTGTTTGGTAACGATCTCCCGAAACTATACCGTTTGCCAGTTCTTGTATTGCTTGAGGCTGATCGCCAGTTGGTTTAAAATCTGATACTACTTTAAATTTCATATGCTAAAGAAAGCTGATAAAAATTGATAAGTTTTAACGCATAAAGGTACTATTATCTGATTAAAGAAAAATGACCTTTAACTTGTCTGCCATCATCTAAAAATACTCTAAACCAATAATCTGATGCCGGAAGTGGCCTGCCGTTTATTGTACCGTCCCAACCTCTAGAAGTAGGATCTACTTTAGCAACTAGTTGTCCAAATCTATTGAAAATATAGATTTTGCTTGAGCTTTGAAACTGATTGTCTACTCCTTGAAGCTGCCAAAAGTCGTTTGCAAAATCCCCATTTGGCGTAAAAAATTTAGGGTAGCCAATCACAGAAACACGATAAGGAGCTGTTGTACCGCAACCATTTTTATCTCTAACAAAAACATAATGAAACCCAGCGGGCACATTTGTAAAAGTATTACTGTCTTGATAAGGACCTAAAGCATTGTTTAATGCATATTCATAATTGCCATCTCCACTAACAGTTACAGTAATTGTATTATTATTACTTAAGTCTGTTATAATTGCTTCAGTAATTAATGCTGCATTAGATGGCACTACTTGAAAAGTTTTACTGTTTGTACACCAAATATCTGCAGTATTATGATAGTAACCGCCTTCAAACCTGTATGTTCCCGGAGCTGTAACGGTTAACATTTGAGAGTTTTCAACTTGGGTTTCTGTACCATCATTATTTACTTTATACCAAGTGTAGCTATCTAAGTTATTTTGAGCATTAATATAAATTGGAGGGTTGTCTGTGCATAAAATAAAACTATCTTCTAACTCAATTTTAGGAGTTTCTAATACCCAAAGACTAATTTCTTCTACACCTTGACATTCATTGTTTTGCTCTATTCTTGCATAAATTGTTGTAGATTGAGTTAGAAAGTTATCACTAGAAATATCATTCAGTTCTAATGATGCATCTTCTAAAGAGGTATAAAAGCCGACTTCTAAATTAGGGTAATGTTGTGCTTTTAGCATATTTAAATTAAAACTTCCAACAAGCTCAGTATCTAACGCGTCTATATCGCAAGTATACCAATCGTGGTTTTTGGGTAGGCTTGCTGTAGTAGATTGAACCTGCAAATTTAATTGGCTAAATTGTTCACAACCATTGCTATTAATTACCTTAACATAAATAGTTTGATTAAATGCAGAGGTGTTTTTATACCCAATAGGGTTAGTAATTGGGTTGTTGTTGTCTCTATCTGTAGTGCTTTCATAAAAAAGTACTGTATTGTTACCGATAGTTATATCCGGGATAGCTTGCTCTAAATTAAAAGCGGTTACACCATCTGTAGATGCTCCTATAGTTTGGTTGTCTAAATCACATTGTATAAGTTGTGCATTATTAGCAGTTGGCAATGGATTTACTATGATTTGTGCTTCTCCAATTATAGGGCATTCAGAAGGGTCTGGTAATGTTATAGTAACTTGGTATCTACCCGAATTTGCAGCAGTGGCATTAATTACTTCTAGAGTATTGCCGGTTTCTGATAATTGATTTCCTTCAAACTCCCAACTGTATGTGGCGTTTGCAATAAGCTCTGTTTCTAAAGTAAAACGCTCTCCATCGCAGAGTTCGAGTGAGCTACTGGTACTGCCATCTGCATTTTTTATGATATTGGTTTTATTAAAGAAAGATTGAATAAAGGGCGGTAATCCTTGCGTAGCTTTTTTTCCTGATAACCATACCGCATTGTGTTGGTAATTAGCTGCATTACCAACTGCATCCGGATTATTAATTACACCCAAATATTCTGTGCCTTCTAAATAAGAATTTGCAATAGAACGGTATATTTTGCCATTCGGACCTAATTGTAATGCTCCTCTGTAAATGGGTCTGTTATCTAAAATTACTTGACTGTTAGATATGTTGGGTGCTGTTAGATTAAATTGCAATAAACTAGAGTTGTGTCCGGTAGGTGAGGAAGCATCAAAATCATTAGAAGCATGAACATACAATAAGTTATTATTTGGAGAAAACTCAATACCGTAAGGAGCGTTGTTAGATGATGTAATATTTATTTTTTGTAAGTTAGAAAATGTACCGGATTGCGCATCAAAATCTAACAGATATAGTCCATCGCTGGCGTTAGCACAAGCAGCTTTTGTACCATCTGAAGATAGTTTTAAATAACCTCTCCAATCATTTATACTTAACGAGTTAAATGTGGTTTTTACAGAAGTTCTTACAACGCCACTTGTATTTACTTCGAAAGCGTGAAATGTATTAAATAAACCCGGTTGCCCGTTTTCTGTAGCAAAGGTTATTACCCAAATAGATTTCTCAAAACAATCTTTTACTACGGCTGTAATTTTTTCTGAACAATCACTTAAAAGGTTTATGTTTTTTTGTGTTACGGCACCATTACCGTTATCTAAAGACATGTTTACTATAGAGTAGTTAAAACCATTATCAGTATCGTTCTGGCCTACCTGAGTATCTACTGTAAAAATGTAAAAAATATCAGGGTCATTGGGCTTCGGGACTATAATAGCAGATTGCGTACTTGATGGATCACCAAAAAGGCCATTGCCATTTTGCATAACTGCATGTTGCCTGTTGTACACAGTTATACCATCTGTATAAAATAATAAATTGCCATCAGCATCAGAAATAGTAGCACAACCTTCAAAAGTATTTAACTGCCCGTTGGTTAGTGTAGTTATAGTGCCGTTACTATTAAATTTTATTCCTGCACCATTTCCAAAATACCAGTTGTCTGCTTCACCTTGAGCATGCGCACAGATACTTATAAAACAAAAAGAGATTACTATTAGTAGGGGTTTCATATAATGTAAAAACCCTAAATATACTATAAATCACGTTTTTTTAACAATACGTACGATAAATAAATAAAAACAGAAGTCCAAGCTAATACAATAACAACTTCATACCAATGTACAGCATAATTTAGTTCAAATTTTTCGCCAACTTGTTCTGCTACAGATTTCACAGCGCCAAGGCGTGTAAAAGGTTGATTTATAAGATTGCTCATAGACTCTAATGGGAAAAACTGCATAATATCTTCAGAGATATCTTTTGTTTTTCTGAATTCCCATTTTAATAATCCGTACACAATACTTTCTAGTACAAACCAAATAAATAAAAAGCCAAGGGCAAAAGCAGAACGTTTAACTAATATTCCTAAGAATAAACAGAACGAGAAAAACCCAACAAGCTTTACAAAAAAGGCGAGCAAAAATTCTAAATCAGAAAAAACTATTGAGAGTTCGTTATAATCAGAAAAAATAAAACCTAAAATTAACGATACGGCAAAAATGAAAATGGTAGATATGAAGGCAAATGCTATAACAGTTAAAAATTTAGAGAGTATAAATTCTTTTTTACTTAAGCCATCTATTAAATTTTGTTTTAGTGTTCTATTACTGTATTCGTTGGCCATCATAGATACAATAACAATGGCTAAAAACAATTTAAACCAAGCTGCAATGTAGGTGTTAAAATGCCAGATGTACGGGAAATTAAAAATGCCTTGTTCTGCCAGATGAAATTTAACAGGACCAATATCAAATTTAATTGATGCTATTAAGGCAATAGATGTTAGGAGTATAAAGTACGAGAGTATTAAAAATCGGCTAGCTTTATTATTCCAGAGTTTTATAAATTCTATTTCAAGTAAACGTTTCATGCGTAGGGTTGGTTTAGTTTGTTTGGTTTTTGGTAAGTGTTAAAAATTGTTCTTCTAAGCTCTCTTTACGTTTAACTAAATGAGAAAGTGTAATTCCTTTAGAGAACATCCAGCTGTTAATTTCTTCGGGTTTCATGGCTTCGTTTAAAAAAGCGAAAACAGTACCGTTTTCTGTTTTTATGTTGCCAAATGCCGGATTATCTTTTAAAAGGGTTATTAGCTTGTTATTATCATCACATCTAAGCTCAAAAAAGCCATGACTGGCAATCATTTGATCAACTCTACCGGAATATAATTTCTCTCCTTTTCTTAAAATAACCACATGGCTACATACTTTTTCTACTTCGTCAAGTAGGTGAGAGGCAAGTAGAATAGTTGTTCCGTTACCGGCAATTTTTTTTATGAGTTCTCTAATTTGATGAATTCCTTGAGGATCTAAACCATTAGTGGGTTCATCTAAAATTAAAATTTCAGGATCGTTTAGTAGAGCAGAAGCAATAGCCAAACGTTGTTTCATTCCGAGAGAGTATGTTTTAAACTTACTGTCTTTTCTGTCTAACAATCCAACAAGCTCTAATTTCTCATGAATTTTATCGCTACTAACACCTTTAATTTTACAAACTAACTTTAGGTTTTGCTCTGCAGTCATGTAAGGATAAAAGTTAGGTCGCTCTATGATTGCGCCAACTTTTTTAAGTGCTTGGTGAGTAGAAACAGTGCCATCAAACCAATAGAATTCACCACTGGTTTTATTTACCACATTAAGAACAATACCTAATGTGGTAGATTTTCCGCTTCCGTTTGGACCCAGAATTCCGTAAACATTTCCCTTTTCTATAGTAAATGAGAGGTCTTTTACGGCAGTTAGGTAACCAAACTTTTTAGTAAGGTTTTTTAAGGTGAGTATAGTTTTCAAAATCGTATGCTGTTTTTTTGATTGGTTTACTTACTTGACGAGTATAGCCTTTTTTTGTTACACAAAAATCAAAAAAACAGCATACTGAAGTACTACATTAGCTTTTTTGCTCTTTGTTAAAATACACTAAGTAATAATACATTTGTCGTTCTTCATCCCAACCTTTTTCTACAAATTTCTCTGCAGATTCCGGGTTAATAAAATCTAATTTAATTTGAATGTTAGTGTCTAATGTTATAATGTTTTTAATTTTCTTTCTAACATCAGATACGGCTTTATTTGCTATAGGGAAAGTAGAAACATCTTCAATACTATACTTTGGTCCTTTTTCTACTTTATAATGTTTAAACTCCGGAATTAAATCCGGGTTTTCAATTACCTCATTTAAAAATGATGTTTCTTCGAAAGTATCATTTTTTGCAAAGTGGTTAACGGCTCTGTTCATAAAAAGCACTTCTTCTTTTTTATCTTCTGCCGGAAGCACCACATCTTTTGCAAAATCCTGACAAAATTTAAGGTATTTTTTGGTGAAAAAATTTTCGTCGGTTAAAACATCAACACCTAAAAAGTTTTCTAACCAATATTTTGTATCGTAACGGTTACTATCTACCGATAATATTTTGTAACCTTCTTCTTTATGGGTGTTAAAAATTATACAGCCTTTATCTAATTTTTGCAGATAAACGCCTTGTTGAATTAGTAAATCTAAACGATTTGGCTTTTCTTCAAATTGTAAAAAATCGTGCTTTAATTCACTTTTAAAAATTCCAAGCGCATCAACCTTTTCGTTGTCTAAAACTATATCGGTTAAATAGGCAACATAAACTTCACCACTTTTTATGTGCGGATGATTTGATTGATCGTACAAATGAGTTGCTATTTTTTTTGATGCTTCTTGTAGTGAGTTAGGGTTTAAAAACACCTCTGAAGCGATTTCATACAGAGGATTAAATGAAAAGTCAACCTCGTTTGTAAATCTATAGTAGTTTTCTTCTTTTTCTCTAAAAGGTTTAAAAAAGTACTCTTTTAAGGCAGCAGAAAGCTCATCGTTGAGGTTATATGGCTCTTGACTTAAAAAAAGGGTTTCGTTTTTGCTTTTGTTTCCAACACGATGAATAGCAAGTTGCTCTATTTGAGTGGGGTATAAGTTAACCATGTTTAGTTTGTAAAATTTTGGGGTTACTACTAGTTCCAGTTCTCGTCAAAATCTATATCATCTAAGTCTAAATCATCAAAAATATCGTCATCTTCACCAACAGAAGAGAAATTATCTGCTTCAAATTGTTTTTCGGGTGGGCTATCGGGTAATTGCCCATGTGCAAAAAGTAAATTTGGGTAGGCTCTACCATCTTCTTTTTCTGCAATTTCTGCCAGCTCAACAAAGAAAGTCCAGAAACTTAAAAAATCATACACATAAATTAGTTTAGGATTTTCTTCGGTTACAACATCTTCTATAATTGTTGTGCTCATTAATTTAGCATCTTGGTTATCGCTCATGTCAAAAAGCGATATTTCTTCGCCTTGATTCCACTCATCATCACTTAAATAAAAAGATGCCATTTCATTACCGTCAAACCCAAAAGCTTGTGTTATAGTGTTATGTAGGTCTTCTAATGTGTTAGATGCTTCTATTTCTATATCTCTAAAAATATCTTCTTCTGCATCTAAAATTATTCTAAACTTATAAATCATTCTTATGGTTATTTAAGCGATGCAAGTTACAAAGTTTTGGTTGTTACTTTAGCATTTTTTACTTCTAAAAGAAGGTAAAACTGAACCCCAAATAATACAGAGGCTATTACTAAATGCAAAGGTTGGCTCATAAACGGAAAGTTTATATAATACATAGCCATTCCGGTAATAATTTCTATGCCCAAAAGAACAAGTACCCAGTTAAGTTTGTTTAAACCTAACGTAAGTTTTTTGTTGATGAACCATAAGTAACCATTAACCAGTAACACCAAAATAGAAAACGACCTGTGTATGTAAAAAGAAAAATCCGGGTTGTTTAACCAAAGCTCTTTAGCTTGATCTCCAACCATTTTTACTTGATAATCTACAAATTCTCTTACTTGAGTTCCTAAAACAATTTGCACCAAGGTTAACCCTAAGGCAAACCAAAGTAAAATAGCTGTCTGTTTGGTTATTTTAAATTGAGTTTTTGAAGCTTTTGTGCTGTAAATAATGTACAGTATTAATGCTACAATTACTAAGGCCATTACCATATGAAGCGTAATTTTTACAGGAGCCAAAACAGAGTAAACAACTGTTGCTCCAAGCCATGCCTGAAACCCCATTGCAAAAACCACTAACCAAGAAAGTATGGTAACAGATTTTCTTTTTTTCCAGTAAGATAAAGAAGCAAACCCCATAATTAATGTGGCAAGGCCAGCCAGGGCACCCATTAACCTGTTAATATATTCTGTCCAGGTATGTGCAGCATTAAAAACAGCGTAGTCATGTTTGGTGTAAGGTTCCCAGTTATTTTTATTGAAACGTGAAGCTGTAGTGAATTTGTTTTTTGCAACTAAAAGAGCTTCGTCTTTTATAATTACTTGTCCGGTTTTATATGTTTTGTTGGGATGCCAATTTAGCTCTTCGGCATTAGTAGGAGGGATGTAATACCCAAAACATTTAGGCCAATCGGGGCAGCCCATTCCGCTACCGGTCATTCTAACTACAGCACCGGCAACAATAACCAAATACACTAAAACAAGTGAAATTTTGGCTATTTTTCTAAAAGATATATTCATTTATTAGCTTTTTAAATTCTGATTAGGTTGTAACCCAAGCTTTTTACCTTTTTCTAACATAAATTGGTAAGCAGCATCATAATTATTAGGGATTTCTCCTTCTAAAATTGCTTCTTTTATAGCGTCTTTTATGATGCCTATTTCTTTTGATGGCTTTAGGTTAAAAGTTTCCATAATTAATTCTCCAGAAATTGGAGGTTGAAAATTTCTAACCCTATCGCGCTCTTCTACTTCTACAATTTTTTGTCTGACAAGAGCAAAATTATGAAGGTATTTTTTTCTTTTTTTAGGGTTTTTTGTGGTGATATCTGCTTCGCAAAGCGTCATTAAATCATCAATATCATCACCCGCTTCGTAAATTAAACGTCGTACAGCAGAATCTGTAACAGAATCTTGTGATAATACCACGGGGCGAGAGCTTAGCATTACAAGCTTTTGCACGTATTTCATTTTTTCGTTTAATGGCATTCGTAGGCGCTTAAACAGCTTAAATACCATTTTAGAACCTACAAACTCGTGCGCATGAAAAGTCCACCCAATCTTCTTGTCGAATTTTTTTGTAGGGGCTTTACCAATATCATGTAACAAAGCAGCCCATCTAAGCCACAGATTGTCTGTTTTTTTAGCAATGTTATCTACAACTTCTAAAGTGTGCCAAAAGTTGTCTTTATGTTTATGCCCTTCTACTTCTTCTATGCCTTGTAAAGCAGTAAGTTCCGGAAGTATATAATCTAAAAGTTTGGTTTTGTAAAGTAGCGTAAAACCAACAGAGGGCTTTGGAGACATTAATATTTTATGAAGCTCGTCTGTTATACGCTCTTTAGAGATTATTTTTAAGCGATCTTTATTTTTGGTTATAGCTTTGAGCGAGTTTTTTTCTATTGTAAAATTTAGTTGGGTTGCAAACCTAATGGCTCTTAACATTCGTAACGGATCATCTGAATAGGTAACATCTGGGTTAAGAGGCGTTTTGATGATTTTGTTTTTTAAATCTTCTAATCCGTTAAATGGGTCTAACAAATCGCCATAATTATCTTCAGATAACGAAAGCGCTAAGGCATTAATAGTGAAATCTCTTCGGTTTTGATCGTCTTCTAAAGTGCCATCTTCAACAATAGGTTTTCTGCTATCTCTTTGGTAGCTTTCTTTTCTGGCCCCCACAAACTCTAATTCAAACTCTGGAGTTTTAACTAAAGCCGTACCAAAGTTTTTATACACTTTTACTTTAGTGTTGGGTATTTGTTGTGCAACTTTTTTAGCTAATGTAATTCCGCTTCCAACGGCAACTATATCTATATCTTTTTTAGTGTCTCTTTTTAAAAGATAATCACGAACGTAACCACCTATTACGTAGCTTTCTATCTGAAGCTCTTTTGCTGCATTAGATATAGTTTTAAAAATTGGATGTGAAATTGCTTCTTTGTGGTTCATTAAAGCGATTAGTTTAATATGCCAATTTGGTTAAGCTCTTATAACTTTAACTAAACCATTATTGCTTAACTTAATTATAGATGATGGCTTGCTGTTTTTTGCTTCGCGGTGCAAATTTACTACATAGTCTGCACCTTTTAAAATGTGTTCGCTTATTTCTGAAAAGCAAGATGGTGTTGGCTGCCCACTTATGTTAGCAGAGGTAGATACAATAGGTTTTTTAAATTTACTGATGAGTTTTTTACAAAATTCATCAGAAGCTACTCTAATAGCAAGGGTGTTGTCTTCGGCAATTAAATTATTTGCTACATGTTTTGGGTTATCGTAAATAATGGTTGTTGGTTTTGTAGCCAAATCCATTATATCGTAAGCTAAGTCAGGAACTTGTTCTACGTATCGTTCTAACATTGCCTGATTGGCTACTAAACAGATTAGCGCTTTGCTATCGTCTCGTTGTTTAAGCGCGTAAATCTTTTTTACAGCATCAGCATTTGTTGCGTCGCATCCAATCCCCCAAACGGTGTCTGTTGGGTAAACAAGTACACCACCTGTTTCTAAAACTGCTATGGCGCGTTCAATTTCTTCTTTCATAATTAATTTAAATGAACTAAAAAGGGAAACTTACTACCAAACTCAGGCAAAGATATATAAATTGATTTTCTATTTTTGCTACTACAACTAGAAGCAAGTAAAATATGAGCCAATACGCCTTATCTGTAATAATTAGTACGTACAATAATGAAGCTTGGTTAGAGAAAGTTTTATGGGGTTATGAGGCGCAAACTTTTAAAGATTTTGAAATAGTTATTGCAGATGATGGCTCCGGACCCAAAACTAAAGCATTAATAGAGCGTTTTAAAGAGGAAGTGTCTTATAATATTCAGCATGTTTGGCATGAAGATGATGGGTTTCAGAAATCTAAAATTTTAAACAAAGCTATTGTTGCTTGTAGGGCAGATTATATTGTAATGAGTGATGGAGACTGTATTCCCAGAAATGATTTTTTAGCCGTACACAATCAAAAAAAAGAAAAAGGTTATTTTTTATCAGGAGGTTATTATAAACTCCCAATGGACATCTCTCAATTAATTTCTAAAGAAGATATTTTAACACAACGATGTTTTTCGTTAGCATGGCTTAAACAAAATGGATTGCCGGCTACTTTTAAAAACAATAAGCTTACAGCCAAAGGATTTAAAGCTAAATTTTTAAACGCATTAACCCCAACAAATGCAAGCTGGAACGGGCATAATGCTTCGGGTTGGAAAGAAGATATTGTGGCTGTAAATGGTTTTGATGAACGTATGCAATACGGTGGGCAAGACAGAGAGCTTGGAGAGCGTTTGTTTAATTATGGTATTAAATCAAAACAAATTAGGTATAGCGCTGTTTGCTTGCACTTAGACCATAAAAGAGGATATAAAACTCCAGAATCTATTGCAAAAAACAAGGCCATTAGAAAACATACTCGAACTCAAAAAATTTCTTGGACACCTTTTGGGATAGAAAAAAGAGAAGAAAGATAAAATACTACTTCATTGATTTTAGTTCTCTATAACGTTCCCAAACCCCTAGGGCGTTTAAATAACAGATAATTATACCTTTTGTACCATCAAGAAAACCAAGACGTATAAAATAGTGATTAACAAACTTCCAGGCTGGTCTGAGTAGTTGATGAAAAGGCGTCCATTTTTTACCCTTTCTATGACTTTCAATAGCTTTTAACCTGCCGTATTTAAGCATTTTTTGCTTGTAGTCTTGGTAGTTTTTATAGGAGTAATGAATTAACTTATTCTTAAGTTTTCCTTGTGTGCCGTTAACTTCTAACTTTTCGTGTACTATTTTCTCTTGAATGAATTTACATTGGCTTTTTTTAAACAAACGCTGAACCTTATCAGTTTGCCATCCGCTAAAGTATAATCGTTTGTTTTTAAACATAAAGCTTCTATAATTCCAGTAAGCACTGTGTGTGTTTTTAGAGTTTATAACTTCTATAATTTCATCTTGAAGTTTTTTAGTAACAACCTCATCAGCATCTAAAAAATAAACCCAATCATTAGTTGCTAAAGAAAGCGCATAGGTTTTTTGTTCTGTGAAATTTTTAAACGGATGTTGAACAGCTTTAACAGCAGGATTACTTTTTAAGTATTCCCAAGTACCATCTGTACTATAAGAGTCTACTACAACTATTTCATCGGCAAAAGTTAAACTTTCTATACAGCGTTCTATATAGCCAAGCTCGTTGTAGGTTATAATTACAGCTGAGATTTTGTTGGGCTTTTTCAAAATTTAGGGTTTAAAAAAACTTAAATTTAAACAGTTTTGACTTTGTTAAACAGCTACATTATATTCTCTTAAAGCATCGTTTAACGATGTTTTTTTGTCGGTACTTTCTTTTCGTTTACCAATTATTAACGCGCAAGGAACGTTAAAAGTGCCGGCATTAAATTTTTTAGGGTAACTACCCGGTATAACAACTGAACGCGCTGGAACAATACCACGCATCTCTACAGGCTCGATGCCGGTTACATCAATTATTTTAGTAGATGCTGTTAACACTACATTAGCTCCTAAAACTGCTTCTTTTTCTACTCGTACACCTTCAACAACAATACATCTTGACCCAATAAAAGCATTATCTTCAATAATTACAGGAGCAGCTTGCAATGGTTCTAAAACCCCGCCAATACCAACGCCACCACTTAAGTGTACATTTTTGCCAATTTGTGCACAGCTTCCTACTGTTGCCCAAGTATCTACCATAGTGCCTTCATCTACATAGGCACCAATATTAACATAACTTGGCATCATAATAACACCCTTAGAAATATAGGCTCCGTGTCTGGCAACTGCATGAGGCACAACCCTGATGC
>JBPEWY010000016.1:0-21364 GCA_052032225.1 Flavobacteriaceae bacterium | reverse complement strand
TTATAACGATGCTTTACAACACGTTAATGCCGATGTGTTTTGTTTGTTAAACTCTGATGTAGAAGTAACAAAAAACTGGCTTAAGCCAATAATTACTCTTTTCTCAGAAAACCAAAACGCCAGTATTGCGCAACCCAAAATATGCTCGTATAAGCAAAAAGATACCTTTGAGTATGCAGGTGCCGGAGGTGGTTTTATAGATAAGTATGGTTTTCCGTTTTGTAGAGGACGTATTTTTGATACGTTAGAAAAAGACACCGGGCAATACAACAATACTTGCCGTATTTTTTGGGCTAGTGGCGCTTGCCTTTTTGTTAGAAAAGATGTGTTTACTGCTTTAAGAGGTTTTGATGAAGACTTTTTTGCCCATTTTGAGGAAATAGATTTATGTTGGAGAGCTCAACAAGAAGGTTTTGAGGTTTGGTATGTTGGTAACAGCACTGTATATCATTTAGGAGGTGGAACGTTAAACAACACAAGCCCTCAGAAAACTTACTTAAATTTTAGAAACTCTCTGTATTGCTTAACAAAAAATCTTCCAAAAAATAAGTTGTTTACTGTACTTTTTACAAGGCTTGTTTTAGACGGTGTTGCGGCTCTCAGATTTGTAATACAACTAAAGTTTGCGCATATGTGGGCAATTTTAAAATCACACGTATTATTTTATAAAAACCTCAAAAACAACCTGAAAAAACGAAAAAAACCTATAACTTTTAAGAAATATTACTTTATAAAATCCATTGTGTACGAATATTTCGTAAGTAATAAAAAAAGCTTTATGCATTTAATAAAACATTAACTAAAATGCATATACTCTAATTAGCTTTTTGTATAAATTTGAATTGTTAAAAAATAACCTAAACATTGAACATTGATTATGAAAAAAATTGCCTTATTAAGTCTAGGAACTGTTTTATTGCTGGGTTCGTGTGTTTCTCAAAAAAAGTATGCCGAATTAGAGGCTAAACATAAAGAAACCCAAGATTTGCTTAACTCAGCAACTGTAAAATTAAATAGCTGTTTAGAAGAAAAAGCAGCTTTAACTGCAAAAAATCAATCTTTAGAAAGCCAAGTAGCTTCATTAAATGCTACCAATGGTGAGTTAATTAAACAAATCGGGAACTTTACCGATCTTACTAAAAAAGGTGCAGAAAACTTAGAAAAATCTCTTGAGAGCTTAAAAGAGAAAGATTTAACCATTAGAAAGCTTCGTGATGCTGTTACCAGAAGAGACTCTGTTAACTTAGCTTTAGTTCAAAGCTTAAAAGGAGCTTTGGGTAACTTAGATGATGAAGACATTGAAATTAATGTAGAAAAAGGTGTGGTTTATGTATCTATCTCAGATAAGCTTTTATTTGCCAGCGGAAGCCATAAAGTTACCGACAGAGCTAAACAAGTGTTAGGCAAAGTAGCTACTGTGGTTAAAAACAAGCCTGATTTTGAGTTTATGGTAGAAGGTCATACAGATAATGTGCCAATTAGCACTTCATGTATAAAAGACAACTGGGATTTAAGTGTTTTAAGAGCTACCTCTGTTGTTAGAATTTTACAAAATGATTTTGGTGTATCGCCAGCTCGTATGACTGCTGCCGGACGTAGCGAGTATGTTCCTGTTGCAGACAACACTAGTAAAGAGAATAGAGCTAAAAACCGTAGAACAAGAATTGTTGTTTTACCTAAGTTAGACCAGTTCTATAGTATGATAGAAGAAGGCATGAAAGATCCTAATATTAATTAAGCTACGCTTAAAATATAAAAAGCCACGCTATTGCGTGGCTTTTTTGTTTTAGTTTATTTATAAAATAATATCAATATCTCCTTTTCCTTCTCTAATTACTTTAGGCTCAAATTCTGATAAATCTATTACTGTAGAGGCCACATTACCTCCGTACCCTCCATCAATTACAACATCTACAATATTACTCCATTTCTCATAAATTAGCTCCGGGTCTGTAGTATATTCTATAACCTCATCTTCATCGTAAATAGATGTAGATACAATTGGGTTGCCCAACTCTTGTACCAGAGTACGCGCTATATTATTGTCGGGAACTCTTATACCAACTGTTTTTTTCTTTTTAAACTCTTTTGGTAAGTTGTTTCCTCCGGGTAAAATAAAAGTGTACGGTCCGGGTAAACCCCTTTTTAGAATTTTAAAAGTAGCTGTATCTATTTGTTTAACGTAGTCTGATAAATTACTTAAATCTGCACAAATAAAAGAGAAATTAGCTTTCTCTAACTTCACACCTTTTATTCTGGCTATACGCTCTAAAGCTTTTGTATTAGTGATGTCGCACCCTAAACCATAAACCGTGTCTGTTGGATAAATTACCAAACCTCCTTGCTTTAGTACTTTTACAACCTTGGCTATTTCTCTTGGATTTGGGTTTTCTTCGTATATTTTAATTAACTCTGCCACTTTGTTTTCTTGTTTTGTAATACTTGTTTAAAATTAGTTGATTACTTCTAGTTTTGCAAAACGTAGTAGCAGTCTTTTAACCTCACCGTTTTCAAACTTAATTTCGGCTTTTTTATCGCTTCCAACCCCCTCAATTTTAAGCACCTCTCCCCTTCCAAATCTGGTATGCGAAACTTTATTGCCAACTTCAAGTTTTACTGCATCATTTGTACTACTTGGAGTATCTAATCCGGGTTTTAATTTTCTAAGTTTTCTAAGCTGCTCTGATGTTGGTTTTTTTATGCGAGGAGGCTCGCTATTTGTTGGTTTCTTTAAACGAAGTTTACTTTTATCAACATCACCAAAAATATCGGTATCTACTAAAGGTTTGTACCTGTATGAACTAATTGGAACGTTTAGCTCTAAATATTTATCATCTATTTCTTCTATAAACCTACTTGGTTCTGCATCTATAAGTTTTCCCCATCTGTAACGACTTTCTGTGTAGGTTAAATAAGCTTGTTTTTCTGCTCTGGTTAAGGCTACGTAAAAAAGTCTTCGCTCTTCTTCTAACTCAGTTCTGGTATTTAAACTTAATGCAGACGGAAATAAATCTTCTTCTAAACCTACAATATAAACGTACGGAAACTCTAACCCCTTTGCTAAATGGATAGTCATTAGTGCCACTCTATCATCATCTCCGGTATCATTATCAAAATCTGTAGCTAAGGCAACGTCTTCTAAAAATTCTGCTAAAGATCCGGTGCTATCTGCCAATTCTTTTTGTCCTTCAACAAAATCTTTTATACCGTTTAATAACTCTTCTATATTTTCCATTTTGGCAATTCCTTCGGGAGTGCCATCTTTTTTAAACTCTAATAAAAGTCCAGTTTTTTTGGCTACGTGCTCTGCAATGGTAAAAGCGTCTGCATTTTGGTTTAAAACTTGAAAACTTTTAATCATAGTTACAAAGTCTTCAAGCTTTCTTTTTGTGCCGGCATTTATTTTTAAGTCTATTTTATCTAAATGCTCCATTATTTCAAAAACAGAGCGCTTGTAGTGGTTTGCCGCCACCGTGAGCTTATCTATTGTAGTAGCCCCAATTCCTCTTGCCGGGAAGTTTATAATTCGTTTTAGCGATTCTTCATCTTTGGGGTTTAAAACTAATCGTAAATACGCCAAAACATCTTTAATTTCTTTACGCTGATAGAATGATATACCTCCGTAAATTCTATACGGAATATCGCGTTTTCTTAGGGCGTCTTCTATTGCTCTAGATTGTGCATTTGTTCTATATAATACAGCAAAATCATTATTGTTTAATTGATGCTGCATTTTGTTTTCAAAAATAGAGCTTGCTACAAATCTCCCCTCTTCTGCATCGGTAAGGAGTTTATGAACTTTTATTTTATTGCCATCTTCGTTGGCTGTCCAAACAACTTTCTCTAATCGGTTTTTATTTTTTTCTATAACCGAGTTGGCTGCATTAACAATGTTTTTGGTAGACCTGTAGTTTTGTTCTAACCTGTAAACGGCTACGTTTTCGTAATCTCGCTGAAAATTTAATATGTTGTTAATGTTAGCCCCTCTAAACGCATAAATACTTTGGGCATCATCACCAACCACGCATATATTTTGATGAAAATCTGATAGTGCTTTTACTATTAAATACTGCGAATGATTGGTATCTTGATACTCGTCTACTAAAATATACTTAAACCGTTGCTGGTATTTTTTTAAAACATCAGGATATACGTTTAAAAGCTCATTGGTTTTTAAAAGCAAGTCATCAAAATCCATAGCACCGGCCTTAAAGCATCTGTTTACGTATTCCTCGTAAATTTCTCCCATTCGTGGCCGTTTTGCTATTTCATCTGCCTCAACCAGCTCAGGATTATTATAATATGCTTTTACGGTAATAAGGCTATTTTTAAAAGATGATATCCTGTTTTGAATTTGTTTGTATTTATAAACGTCTTTGTCTAACCCTTTTTCTTTAATTATGGCTCTAATTAAACTTTGTGAATCTTGCGTATCGTAAATAGTAAAATTGCTTGGGTAACCTAATTTATCGGCTTCAATTCGTAATATTTTTGCAAAAACAGAGTGAAAAGTACCCATCCAAAGATTCTTAGCTTCATTACTGCCAACAATCTGGGCAATTCTGTTTTTCATTTCGCGAGCAGCCTTATTGGTAAAAGTTAATGCAAGAATATTAAACGGATCTACGCCTTGTTGCATTAAATGGGCAATCCTATATGTAAGCACTCTTGTTTTACCAGAACCTGCCCCGGCAATAACCATTAACGGTCCGTCTTTATGCAATACGGGGGCTCTTTGAGCTTCATTCAGTTCATCTAAAAACGTTTCCAAACAACTCTATTTTTAAGGGTTTTTACAAAGGGTAAATTTAGCTGATATAAGGCGTAATTTAAAAACAAGTTGTGAATAATTATAACAAGCCTTACATGCTTTTTGATGCAATTATAAATATATTTAGCTAAAATTATGTTTACTATGTTACATTCAAAAAAATTAATTGGAATTTTTGCTTTGTTTACAAGCTTTCTGGCTGTATCACAAAACAATATTGAAAAAGATATTGCTGCCATAGAAGATAAGGTTATAACATGGCGACGTTATTTTCACGAAAATCCTGAGCTCTCAAACAGAGAGTTTAATACTGCCAAAAAAATTGCAGAACACTTACAAAGTTTAGGGATTGAAGTTACAACAGGAGTGGCTAAAACCGGAGTAGTAGGAATTTTAAAAGGAAAAAAACCGGGAAAAGTAATTGCTTTACGAGCAGATATAGATGCGCTACCGGTTACTGAACGTACCAATGTGCCTTTTAAATCTACCGTAAAAACCACTTTTAGAGGTGTAGAAACCGGTGTTATGCATGCCTGTGGGCACGATACTCATATAGCAATATTAATGGGGGTTGCAGAGGTGTTAGCAAAAAATAATGATTTTGCCGGAACCGTAAAATTTATCTTTCAACCGGCCGAAGAAGGAGCTCCTCCCGGAGAAGAGGGCGGTGCAGAGCTAATGGTTAAAGAAGGGGTATTAAAAAACCCTGATGTAGATGCTATTTTTGGTTTACACATTTCTGCACAAACCGATGTTGGAAAAATTTTATACAAACCCGGGGGTATTATGGCTGCCTCACAAAGTTTTGAAATTCATGTAAAAGGCAAACAAAGTCATGGCTCAACCCCTTGGACCAGCATTGATCCTATTATGGCTGCTGTTAAAATTATAGACGGACTGCAAACTATTATTAGCAGAGAGGCTCAACTTACCAAAGAGGCAGCCGTACTTTCTATCGGGAAAATTAGTAGTGGTGTTAGAAGCAACATTATACCAGAAGAAGCTCATATAGTTGGTACACTTAGAACGTTAGATTACAACATGCAAGCGTTTATAAATAAACGTATGAAAGAAATGGTTCCTGCCATTGCTAAAGCCTACAGAGCCCAAGCAACCATTAAAATTGCTAAAGGTTACCCCATAACCTATAACGACCCTGATTTAACAGCTGCTATTGTTCCAACTTTGCAAAAAGTTGCAGGCGAAGAAAATGTTATTTTAACCGATGCTATTACCGGTGCCGAAGATTTTTCGTTTTTTCAGCAACAAGTCCCGGGATTTTATTTCTTTTTAGGAGGAAAACCGTTAGATGTTCCTGTTGAAGAATCTGCACCACACCATACTCCTGATTTTTATATTGATGAAAGTGGGTTGTTATTGGGGGTAAAAACTTTTACACAAATTGTTTTTGATTATTTAGGCACTTAAAAATTTAATTAACATTCAATACAATAAAATTAGAGTTCTGGCATTAATGCAATACAACTTAAACTAACTAACAAAAACATTAACCATGACCGGAGATCGCGTACTTGAGTATTTTCTTTTTTTATTACCGGCTGTTGTAGCTGGTATGATTGCTTATTACTTTTTTAGATTACATACCAAAAACGAAGATGGTAGAAGACGTTTTTTATTACAAAAAGATGCTCAAAAACATGCCATGCCAATTAGGTTACAGGCTTACGAAAGAATGGCGCTTTTTTTAGAGCGCATAGTGCCTTCTAATTTATTAATACGCGTTAGCCCAACCTCATCAGATGTGGTACAGTACGAGACTCTACTTATTAAAACTATAGAAAATGAGTTTGAACACAACGTATCACAACAAATTTATATGAGTGATGAGTGTTGGAATATTATTAAAGCTGCAAAAAATGCAAGTATTCAGCTTATTCGTAAAGCTGCTATGAGCAATAAAGTAGATTCTGCCGATAAACTTAGAGAAACTATTTTAAATGACATGTTAGATAAACAAGCTCCTTCTGCAGCTGCACTTTCTTTTGTTAAAAAAGAAGTTAGCGAGTTGTGGTAAAACTTATACTGCTTTATTTATTTTTTTAGCAGCCGCATTATCGGCTGCTATTTTTTTGGCAGCATATTCATAGCCCTGCTCCCACCAGCTAGCCATTTGTTTTTTATTAAATACTAATGAGTTTTCGGTTAGTTTAGTTGGTGTATAAAATAGATTCAGCTTTACATTTTTGTTTATTGCAGCTAATTTTCCGGCAATAATATCATGACGCTCTACTTGGTCTAGCAAAAAACCAAATAAATTAACCATTAAAGAAAATGGGTTTCTTCCCAAAACCTTATCATACTCCATGTTTTCTGCTTCTAAAATAATGGCATCTACCTCTGTTGCGCCAAGCCTTATAGCCTCTCTTATAGGCACAACACATCCTAATCCTCCATCTGCATATTCATAACCGTTTACTTTAGCTAAAGACATAAAAGGCACATAATTACAAGAAATCCATATCCAATCGCAAAATTCATCATGTGTAAAATCATTTATTGATTTATACTCTACCCTATTTTTAGACAGATTAGATACCGTTACTATTACTTCTTTATTTTTTTGTTTAATGCTATCAAATTCTTCTTTAGTGAATTGTTTTTTTATGTTTTTTCTGAGGTTTTTGCTTTCTCCAAAAGTTCTTTTTCCTTTTATAAGCTGCCAAATAACATTTAAATGATTCATGGCAACATATTCTCTATCTCCCTTTCTTCTTACAATAAATGGATTGTTGCTAAATATTTTTCGCTGACTTACAGTAGTGTAAATGTTATACACTTTTTTTATTTGGTTGTTGGCTAAATGAGGTATTAATAAGCTTCCCGTAGATGTGCCTAAATACAATTGATAGTCTCTTTTTTGATGCTCTATTAAGTATTGAGCAACACCTCCGGCAAAGGCACCTTTGCTGCCTCCACCACTAATTACCAGTGCCTTCATAGCGTTAGTTTTAAGAGTGTAGATATTAATTTTCTACATTAATTTCATTGAGTTCTTCGCTTTTGTTTTGAGCGTAGGCGAAACCTGTTTCCCACCACTGGGTCATTTTCTCTTTATTAAAGATAAGCGAATTTGTTGTAAGTACCGTAGGTGTGTAGTAAAAATTAATAATTGCATTATGATGTGTAGCAACAAATTTTCCAATTCTAATGTTTTGATGCTCAATCCTATCTAACATAAAATTAAACATGTTAGTTAGTAACGAAAATGCATTTTTAGAAGGCATTCTGTTTATGTGGGTAACCTCTGTTTGTAAAATAATGGCATCTACCTCTGTTGCACCACGTTTAATAGCTTCTTCTATAGGCACCATAGTACCTAACCCTCCGTCTGCATATTCGCATCCATTTTTTCTAACTAAGGTCATAAAAGGTATGTAGTTACAAGAAATCCATATCCAATCTATAAACTCCTCGTACGTATAATCTTTTAATGATTTATATTCTATTTGATTTAAACTTAAATTAGATACGGTAACTACAATTTCTTTAGGGCTATCTTTTAATGTGAAGAATTCTTGCTCGGTAAACGTTTTTTTAATTAATAATTTTAGGTTATGGCTCTCTCCAAACGTTTTGCTTCCTCTTAAAAAGTTTTTTAGTACGTTTAAATGATTAATACCAATGTTTTCTACTCCATATTTTTTTTTTATTACAAACGGACAATTACTAAATATACTGTGCTGATTTACAGAAGTGTAAACCTCTTTTATTTTGTTGATTTTTTGTAATGCTAAGTGAGAAATTAATAAGCTTCCTGTAGAGGTTCCTAAAAACAAGTCGTAATCTCTGTTAAGGTTTTCTATTAAGTACTGTGCAACGCCACCTGCAAAAGCGCCTTTGCTGCCACCCCCAGAAATTACTAATGCCCGCATAATTAGTTAAAGTATTGCTTTAAGATGTTTTGTTGAGATACACTAAGTTCGGAAAAAATATTTTTATATTTGTTCAAATATTCTTCATCTTGTAAAAGCGTAGCTAACATTTGTTTTGACGATTTAGAAAATTGCCAAACCCAATGTTCACAAGCCTGTAACAAATCTTTTAGATTAGTATCTGTAAACGCGTTTAACTTATAAAGATAATTAAAGGCAAGTTCTCTTACTTCAAAATGATAATAACTTGAGGTATACTCAGATAGTTCTTTAAAATATGCTTGCTTTTTATGTGTGTTATAATCTGGTGTTATTAATGCCAATGTTAGCCACAATAAACGTACATTTTTATTAGGAAGGCCAATAGTGTGTTGCGTTTGGTTTAAGTATATAAATCTATCTTCAGGAAAAAAATACCATAAATTAAAAAGAGTGTTTTCTTGCGTTGTATAACTTGCATCGGTTAAAAGCGCCTCTAGTAAAGGTTTGTGTTCTTTAAAAAATGTGTTTGCTGCTACTGCTATAGTTTGGCTGGTTTTTAAGGTTTTGCTTTCTAGCCCCTTTTTAATGATTTGTGTTTGAATTTGCTTTGGTAAACTATCTAATCTTGCTGCAATAGTTTGCAATAGTGGTACATAGC
Source organism: Flavobacteriaceae bacterium (assembly GCA_052032225.1). Lineage (GTDB taxonomy): Bacteria > Bacteroidota > Bacteroidia > Flavobacteriales > Flavobacteriaceae > JBPEWY01. The sequence goes on along the minus strand of JBPEWY010000016.1, from coordinate 12,060 downwards.
TCTCATTACTAAACAACTCTTTTTTTGCAAGTTGATTTAAATTATTCCAAAAATCAGTAACTCCTATTTTATTTAGCAATAAAATATTAGCTACAACTTTATTCTTTTGTAAACTTTTAAACAGTTCTTCTTTAGGCAGTTTAGTTTGCTCTAACCAACTTGTTCTAAATGCTTGTAAATTAACGTGTGTTACTTTCTGTACATGCTGTAAAAAGTTAGCAACTGTGACATTTTTGAAAGCATACTCCTTTAGAAAAGAACTTACTGCTTTTTTAAAACCCTCATCTCCTACTAACTCACGTAATACATGAAAAGCTAAAGCTCCTTTTTGATAAAATGTTAAACTACTTGCCTTTGGGTTTAAAAGACTTTCTGGTGTTTGTTGCTGCTCAAAATCTAAAAGGTTATTAGCATATTGCAACAATGTAGTATAGTAATAATCTTCGCCAAAAATCTCTCGCTCTGCAAGTAATGCATAATAGGTTGCAAAGCCTTCATGAAGCCAATGATGCTCTGCACTTACCTCTGTAATTAAATTGCCAAACCATTGGTGAGCTAATTCGTGTGCATTTACATTTAAGTAGCTTTTATCGTTAAAACCAATAGAATCTACCATATAACTATCAGAAAAAATGGTAGCTGTTGTGTTTTCCATTCCGGCATATAAAAAATCTTTTACCGGTATTTGTTTATAATTACTCCAAGGGTAAGCAATTCCTATTTCTTGCTCTAAAAAATCAAAAATTTGTGTAGTGTATTTATAAGTATAATCTGCTTTTAATGAATCTTTTGGGTAATAATAAAGCAAAATAGGCACTCCTGATTTAGTTTTTTTTACCTTTTTTTTATACTTGCCAATAGCTAAGGCAACTAAATAACTGCTCATTGGATGTTTCATGGTATAGTGCCATGTTTTTGTACTATCTGTAGTTGATGCATTACTTAACTGTCCATTAGAAATTACTTCAAACCCTTTTTTAAATGTAATACTGGTATTAAATATTATTTTATCGTTCATATTATCAATACTGGGCAACCAATTGCTTGTATATTTCCCTTGCCCTTGTGTAAAAACTTGTTGTACGTATGAGGGTTCATTCCAACCTATAAAATACATAGCTTTTTTGGGGTACGCTTCGTAAAAAAAAGAGACAGAATACTCCTTATTTGGTTTAAAAGCGTGTACAAACCATATTTTAGAGTTTGTTGCTGATATTAAAATTTGCGAATCTTTTTCATTTAAAGGTTTTACTTTCATTGCTTTGGCATCTAAAAAAACAGAATCTGATGCCTTTAGCATATAAAAACTTACCGTTACTTTTCCTGAAACTTTTTCTTGATAAGGGTTAATTGTTAAGTAAGAAGTGATTGATTTAAAATCTACAATATCAGATTGTTGCGCAACAATGCTATTAAAAAGCAAACAAAAAAGTAGTGTAAAAAAACGTAGCCTACTCATGCTTAATTTATTGTAAAAGAGATAAGTACTCATCTATATATCGCTGCAGTCTTTGTACTTTTTAAGCCTGTTATTTACAGAATAACGATAGGTGTTAATTATATTTTTAAATCGTTTAGAGAAATATACATTATTATCTTGCACCGTACCCTTAAGTAAGTTAAAAGCTAAACTATTTACTTTATCTGCATTTGTTTCTTGCTCAAGTAAATTTATTAAAGAATCAATCTTTTTTAAGTTTTGTTCCTGAAAAAGTATTCCGCTCTTTATGGTTTCTTTATTAAACTCCGTTTCTTCTTTTAACGATATAAAGTGGTTTTGCACTACTTTTTCTTGTTCATTTTTAACCATCTCTTCCCTTTTTAACTTCTAAAATACAATATTTAGTAACTTAATTTACTTTGTAAGATTTACTAAGGTAACTTATATTCGCTGTTATGAACGATGCTATTTTACAAACACCAATAGAATACCTAAAAGGTGTTGGTCCTAACCGAGCTAAATTACTTCGTTCAGAGTTGGGCATAGAAACCTATCAAGACTTATTAAACTTATTCCCGAACCGGTATATAGATAAAACCCGTTACTATAAAATAAATCAATTACAGCCTAACAATGCCGATGTACAAATTATTGGCAAAATCATACATATTAAAACAGTAGAACAAAAAAGAGGCAAACGTTTGGTTGCTACTTTTGTAGATGAAACCGGGCAAATGGAGTTGGTTTGGTTTAGAGGGCATAAGTGGATTAAAGAAAACCTTAAATTAAACCAGCCTTACGTTATTTTTGGAAAATGCAATTTGTACGGAGCTACTTTTTCTATGCCACATCCCGAAATGGAGCTGTTAGAAGAGCATAAAAAAAGCCTCAGAACAGCTATGCAACCTGTTTACCCCTCTACAGAAAAACTATCAAGTAATAATATTACAAATAGGGTTATTAGTAAGCTAATACAGCAATTATTTATAGAAACTAAAGCAAATTTCTCTGAAACCTTATCGCCATCACTACTAAAAGAGCTTCAGCTTATTTCTAAAAAGAAAGCCGTTTTTAATATTCACTTTCCGGAAAGTGCAGAATTGTTGGCAAAAGCACAATTTAGATTAAAATTTGAAGAACTCTTTTACATACAGCTTCAGCTTGTTTCTAAAAACATCATCAGGAAAAAGAAAATTAAAGGGTTACCTTTTGAAAAAGTGGGCGCCCTTTTTAACGAGTTTTACAATAACCATTTGCCTTTTAAACTAACCAATGCACAAAAAAGAGTTTTAAAAGAAATCAGAAAAGATGTTGGTAGTAAAGCTCAAATGAATAGACTCTTACAGGGTGATGTTGGTAGTGGGAAAACTATTGTAGCGTTAATGAGTATGTTGCTTGCTTTAGATAATAATTTTCAAGCATGTATAATGGCTCCTACCGAAATTTTAGCCACACAACATTACAATAGTATTAAAGAGCTAATAACTAAACTGCCAATAAATGTAGCATTACTTACAGGCTCTACCCCTACATCAGAACGTAAAATAATACACGAACAATTATTAAGTGGTGAGTTGCATATTTTAATAGGCACTCACGCTTTAATTGAAGATACTGTACAGTTTAAAAATCTCGGACTCGCAATTATTGATGAGCAACACAGGTTTGGCGTAGCCCAACGAGCAAAATTGTGGAAAAAAAACACCATCCCTCCGCACGTGCTGGTTATGACTGCCACCCCTATTCCCAGAACCTTAGCCATGAGCTTATACGGAGATTTAGATGTGTCTGTAATAGATGAGCTGCCTCCCGGTAGAAAACCTGTAAAAACGGTGCATAGGTACGACACCAATAGGCTTAAAGTATTTAAGTTTTTAAAAGATGAAATTGCTAAAGGAAGACAAGTTTACGTTGTTTACCCATTAATTCAGGAATCATCTGCATTAGATTATAAAGATTTAATGGATGGCTATGAAAGTATAGAAAGAGAGTTCCCTAAACCACAGTATCAAATTTCTATTGTACATGGCAAAATGAAAGCTGCAGATAAAGATTATGAAATGGAACGATTTGCCAGAGGAGAGACACAAATTATGGTAGCCACAACTGTAATAGAAGTTGGTGTTAATGTGCCTAACGCCAGTGTAATGGTAATTGAAAGTGCAGAACGATTTGGGCTCTCACAACTACACCAATTAAGAGGTCGTGTTGGTAGAGGAGCAGAACAAAGCTATTGTATTTTAATGACCAGCCATAAACTCACCAACGAAGCAAAAACACGCTTAGAAACTATGGTTAAAACTAATGATGGTTTTGAAATTGCCGAAGTAGATTTAAAACTTAGAGGTCCAGGCGATTTGATGGGAACACAACAAAGCGGTATTTTAAATTTAAAAATAGCCGATATTGTTAAAGACAATAAAATTTTACAATTAGCAAGACATCATGCTATTAGAATCTTAAAAACAGATCCTTTACTTAAAAGTGCTGAGAATTTAACCATTAAAAAAGCTTACCAGCAGCTAACCAAACACAAAAACATGTGGAACTATATTAGCTAAAAAAAAGCCCGAAAAAAATCGGGCGTTGTCATTTAATTTATATCAATTCCTTTTTCTAATTTGGCTAAGTTAGCCACTATAGCATCTTGATTTAGCTTATCTGGTGCTCTTTTGTGAGCTATTTTTAAATGTTTTAAAGCTTTTTTATAGTCTCCTTTAGCCGAGTATCCTCTTGCCAATCCGTAATCTACCGGCCATGTGTTTTTATACTTGTTGGCATTGTCTTTAAAAACTTGCATTGCTTTTTCTTTTTTACCCGATGCAATTAGCTGTCTTCCGTATTGGTGCGCCTCAAAAACTGTAGCAATATCTACCGCCTCTGTCATAATAGCCTCTGCTGCTTCGGGCTTATTCATTGCATTCATAATTTGGGCTTTTAGTTGTAAGTTGGCAAATGTTTTTTGGCTAAAAAACTGCCCGGCAATAGCTGCATCAACCCAAGCTAATGCCTCATCTAAATCTCCTCCGTTAGCTAGAGAGTATTGTGCTGCTTGTTCCCAGTTTTGCCTTGTAAAGCCCGGAGAATCCTTCAACTTAGCTCTAATATCTTGTAAAACAATATTGGTTACAGGAACTTCTACTGTAAAAGGAAATGCCATTTTTTCCCACTCTAAAGCAGCAGTTGCAGTTGTGGGTGTTACATCAGTAAATTCAAATGTAAGCATTTCTTTGTGTGGTATTGCTTTTGTTTTAATAGCTACCCGAGCTACATCTTGCTCAGGGTTATAAAAGTAACTCCCCCATGATTTTGCGTCTTCAGATAAAATTAATGTTGCCTTTTCTGAATCATGAACTAATAAATGTAAACCATAAGTTCCGGCTTTTACCTTCTTACCTCCTAAAGTTACATCATGACTAAATGTAATTGTTGTGTTTTCGTTAGCTCCGGCACGCCATGGAGATTCTTTAGCTGTACCAAAGCCTAAATTATTCATTCCGTAGGGTACAAGCTTACCCCATATTTCTCTGTTATTAACTTTAGGTCTAGAATAAACAATGGTAATGTCTGTTATACCTACTCGCTGTGATACTTTAGCCATTTGGCTACCTCTTGGCAAGTTTAATTGAGCGCTCATAATAAAGGTTCCTATAAAAAAAGAACCTACACATAAGCCCATTACGGCTTTAGAGAAAAAATGTCTCATAATATTCTGAATTAGATTGTTAGTACTTTTACAAGGTAATGGCAAATAAAAAGGGGTGGTGTTACAGCTGTGTTAATTTTATGCTCCTTTATGTTAAATAACAGCTGATATTCAGCATATTAATCATAAAAAACATAAAACAAGTTAATAACAAAGCTTTCTTGCCTTAATAAAATAAACATTAATACTACTAATATTTGTAAGCATGTAGCTTTACGCTATCTTTGCACCTTGTAAAAATTTCATCTCTTTATGAAAATATCATACAACTGGCTTAAACAGTTTTTAAAGTTAGATTGGGAGGCACAAAAAACAGCTGCATTATTAACAGACTTAGGTTTAGAGGTAGAAGGAATAGAATCATTCCAATCGGTTAAAGGTGGTTTAGAAGGTGTAGTAGTTGGACATGTTTTAGAATGCGAGCAACACCCAAATGCCGATAAATTAAAGCTTACTAAGGTAGATATTGGCAATGGCACTGTTGTACAAATAGTTTGTGGAGCTCCAAATGTTGCAAAAGGACAAAAAGTGCCTGTAGCCACTATTGGAACTACTTTATACGATGCAGAGGGTAAATCGTTTAAAATTAAAAAAGGGAAAATTAGAGGTGAAGAAAGTCATGGTATGATATGTGCCGAAGACGAACTTGGTTTGGGCGAAAGTCATGACGGAATAATGGTGTTAGACGACAGCTTGATTCCTGGCACTCCATGCTCTGAAGTATTTAAAATAGAAAACGATACGGTTTTTGAAATCGGCCTTACTCCTAACAGAGCAGATGCTATGAGCCACTTTGGTGTGGCAAGAGATTTAAGAGCCGGACTTTTACAGCAAGAAATAAACTTAGAGCTTATAACTCCTTCTGTTAGCAACTTTTTAGTTGATGAGCGCACGTTACGTATAGATGTAGATGTTGTTAACAATAATTTAGCCCCCAGATATTGTGGTTTAACTATATCTGGTGTTAAAGTAGCTCCTTCTCCAGCTTGGCTTCAAAACAGGTTAAAAGCTATTGGGCTAACCCCAAAAAATAATGTGGTAGATATTACAAATTATGTAATGCACGAGCTTGGGCAGCCTTTACACGCTTTTGATGCCCATAAAATTAGTGGCAATAAAATAGTTGTAAAAACATTACCGGCCGGCACTAAGTTTACAACATTAGATGAGGTAGAAAGAACACTTCATGAAGAAGATTTAATGATTTGTGACCAAGAAAAACCACTTTGTATTGCCGGTGTGTTTGGTGGTGTAAACTCTGGGGTTACAGAAAACACAACAGCTATTTTCTTAGAAAGCGCCTATTTTGATCCGGTTTCTGTTAGGAAAACAGCTAAACGACACGGATTAAGCACAGACGCATCATTTAGATTTGAAAGAGGTATAGATATTACCAAAGTAGAATACGCATTACAGCGTGCAGCCTTGCTAATAAAAGAGGTAGCCGGAGGTAAAATTACCAGCGAGTTAATAGACGTTTATCCAAAAAAGTTTGATGATTTTCAGGTGTTTTTAACCTTCGATAAGGTTAACAAACTTATCGGGCAAGAAATTCCGAGAGAAACCATAAAATCTATTTTAACCTCGCTGGAAATTAAAATTAACAACGTTACAGAAAGTGGTATCGGACTAACAATACCGTCATACCGTGTAGATGTACAACGTGAAGCCGATGTTATTGAAGAAATTTTACGCGTGTATGGTTATAATAAAATTCAAGTAACCAGTAAACTCAATGCCTCTATTGCACAAACATCTGCTGTAGAAGATTACAAACTTCAAAATATTATTGGAAACCAACTTACAGCTCAAGGATTTTTTGAAATCATGAGCAATAGTTTAACTGCATCATCATACACAGAGCTTACACAAACCATAAACAGCAGCAATACCGTTACAGTACTTAATCCGTTAAGTAATGATTTAGCGGTTATGCGCCAAACAATGCTTTTTAATGGTTTAGAAGCTATTGCACATAATATTAACAGAAAGCGTAGTAATTTAAAATTATACGAATTTGGCAAAACCTATCAAACAAGTGATAATGCTTACCAAGAAAGTAAACATCTTGCGCTTTTTGTAACCGGAAATAAAGCCGAAGAAAATTGGTTAAATAAGCCTAAAACAAGCGATTTCTTTTATGTTAAAGGTATTTTAACTGCAATTTTTGAGCGTTTAGGTATTAGTAATTTTAAAACGGTACCGTTATCTAATGATATGTTTTCTGAAGGTATATCGCTAACATTTAATAATACCGTTTTTGCTTCGTTTGGAGTGGTTAAAAAAGCTTTGCTAAAGCCATTCGATATTAAACAGCAAGTGCTTTATGCTGATATTAATTGGGATGCTGTTTTAGCATATAAAAACTTAAATACTATTTCATTTAAAGAGTTGCCTAAATTTCCTGAAGTTAGAAGAGATTTGGCTTTACTTGTTGATGACTCTGTAACATTTGAAGCTATTTATAATCTGGCATTTAAAACCGAAAAGAAACTCCTAACTAATGTTAACCTATTTGATGTTTACCAAGGAGAAAACTTGCCGGAGGGTAAAAAAAGTTATGCCGTTAGTTTTACTTTTTTAGATGAAAAGAAAACCTTAACAGATAAACAGGTTGATAAAATAATGAAAAAGCTTGTAGATAACTTTACGGCAGAGTTTAATGCTACCTTACGATAACCTTTATTTACATACAATACATAAAAAAAGCTGCCCAATGGCAGCTTTTTTATTATAGTTAATTAAATAGTAATTTATTAATTTTATAAAGGGTATTATTTAAATAGGCAAAATGTGGAATCAAGCTACAAATATTAAACATCAGCTAAATAAAAAAAGAGGTGGTTTGTATAGCTTAGCAACTGTATTAAGTTCTTGTGGTATAGCTATGCAAAGTCCAAAAACCACCCTAACTCTAGACAATAATTTAGATATAAATAAATTAGCCCCTGAAAACATTTATCATATAAACGATATTAAAAAAATATGTATAGATTTTAGGCTCAGGTTTTTAGATGCGCGTTATTTTAAAGCTCCAATTCCCCAAAAAACACAATTAAAAATTAAAGCGTTAGAGCAACTACACCACACCAAGATAACCAATTATAAAATTGTAGCGCCTGCAAAAATGCTACAATTAGAAGATCCGGACGATCCTGTTTTGTTTGCCTCGTTAGGTAATGATTATTATTACTTTATAGACAAATGGGGTAATGATTTGCATTGGTTTAGAAAGTGGCTCGTATTACCCGTAAAAACTCCTGTACACTTGTTGGTTTTTACCCTTTTACTCAGTGCACTACTTACCTATATTTTTCCAATGAAATTGTTTACTAAATCTGTAGAATTTAGCAATTATATCATCTTATTCTTATTTAAGTTTAAGATGATAATAAGTCTATTTGTTTTTTACGGAGCTGCTTTCGGTAAAAACTTTAACAATGTAGTATGGAACAGCCGTTTCTCTAAAAATTAACTAAACCGTTACAGCGTACATCTTGTTACGTAACTCTTTAATAGCCGGATCGCTCATGTAATCATCAAAAGTCAAATACCTGTCTATTAATCCGTTAGGTGTTAGCTCTACAATTCTGTTTGCAACAGTCTGAGCAAATTCATGGTCGTGTGTTGTAAATAGCACCGTACCTTTAAAGTTTTTAAGAGAGTTGTTAAAAGCAGTAATACTCTCTAAATCTAAGTGGTTTGTAGGTTCATCTAACATTAACACATTAGCTCTAAGCATCATCATTCTACTTAGCATACAACGTACTTTTTCACCTCCAGAAAGCACGTTGCATTTTTTTAGTGCCTCTTCTCCACTAAAAAGCATTTTTCCTAAAAATCCACGTATATAAACTTCTTCACGCTCTTCGTCTGTTTTTGCCCATTGACGAAGCCAATCAACTAAAGAAAGGTCACTTTCAAAAAATGCAGAATTATCTACCGGTAAATATGATTGTATGGTTGTAACACCCCACTGGTAGTTTCCGGTATCTGGCTTTTGGTTGCCATTAATAATTTCGTAAAATGCAGTAGTTGCTCTGGAGTCTCTAGATAAAACTGCAACCTTATCTCCTTTTGCTAAGTTTAAATTTACGTTTTTAAATAAAACTTCACCTTCTAAAGAAGCCGACAAGTTATCTATGTTTAATATTTGATCGCCCGCTTCGCGTTCTTGCTCAAAAATAATAGCAGGATAACGACGGCTAGATGGCTTAATGTCTTCTACCTTAAGCTTTTCTAGCATTTTCTTTCTTGAGGTTGCCTGTTTAGATTTTGCAACGTTTGCACTAAAACGCTGAATAAACTCTTGGAGTTCTTTAGCTTTTTCTTCGGCCTTTTTATTTTGTTGAGCTCGCTGTCTTGCTGCAAGCTGGCTACTCTCGTACCAGAAAGTATAGTTACCGGTGTAATGCGTTATTTTACCAAAATCTATGTCAGATATGTGCGTACAAACTGCATCTAAAAAGTGACGGTCGTGCGAAACTACAATTACCGTATTTTCATAATTGGCCAAAAAGTTTTCAAGCCATGCAATTGTATCAAAGTCAAGATCGTTAGTAGGCTCATCCATTATAAGCACATCAGGATTTCCAAATAACGCTTGTGCTAATAGAACTCTTACTTTAAGCTTACCATCTAAATCTGCCATTTGCGTGTAATGCAAATCTTCAGCAATACCTAAATTAGAAAGTAAAGCTGCTGCATCACTCTCAGCATTCCAACCATTCATTTCTTCAAATTTAACCTGCAGCTCTCCTATTTTCTCAGCATTTTCATCAGTGTAATCTGCATATAACGCATCTATCTCTTGCTTAATTTTATACAGGGGTTTATTCCCCATAATAACAGTTTCTAATACAGTGTAATCATCATATTTAAAGTGATCTTGCTCTAAAACCGACATGCGTTTGCCGGGCTCTAAATGAACATGACCAGATGTAGGCTCTATCTCTCCGGCTAAAACCTTTAAAAATGTAGATTTTCCGGCACCGTTGGCTCCAATAATACCATAGCAATTACCTTGCGTAAAGGTAACATTTACCTCATCAAACAATACTCTTTTACCAAATTGTACCGATAAATTAGAAACTGATAGCATGCTTTTTAAAATTAAATCTTTATAATTGTGCGCAAAAGTAACAAATTAACCGCTAATTAACAGCACTCACTTAACGTTTTAAAAACTATTTTTAACGCCCTATTAACACTATAAAACATGGGGCTTTGTTAGTTTTGTTTAAAACGCTTTGGTGTTTTTTATTTTTAACAAGATTATATGAAGCATATTTTAATTGTTTTTGCTTTACTTTTTATTGGTTGCCAGACAAAATCCTCAGATACTTCTAAAACATATTTTGGAGGGGAAATTATTAACCCTAACGATAACTATGTTGTACTTTACAAAGAAGAAACCGTTGTTGATTCTGCTAAACTCGATGAAAATAACAGGTTTTTAATTGTTTTAGATAACCCGGAAGAAGGGCTTTACTATTTTACGCATAAACCAGAAGAGCAATATGTTTATTTAGAAAAAGGAGACAGCCTTCTGATGCGCTTAAATACTCTTGAATTTGATGAGTCTTTAATTTTCTCCGGAAGAGGTGCTGAGATTAATAATTTTTTAATTGAAATGTTCTTGGTTAATGAAGATGAAGAACGCTTGGTTTACGACTATTATAAATTAGAGCCCAATATATTTAGCCTAAAAATAGATTCTTTAAAAGCCATGAAACAAGAGCAGCTTAACGAGCTCTTAGGTATGGTAGAATTAAGTAATAAAGCCGAAGAAATTGCAAGAGCCAGCATAGATTATGTTTCTTATTACCACAGAGAAACATATCCTTACATGCACAAAAAATGGGTAAAAGACTTTGACTATAATACTATTCCGGAAGATTTTTTTGCTCACAGAGAAAACATCTCTTTAAATAACGAAAACCTAAGTTATTTTACGCCTTACTTTAAATACTCTATACTATATTTTAACAACCTATCGTATACAGATTGCAAAAAGCGTTGTAAGCGCGATGTTCCAAAAAAATTACGCTCACTACATTTTCATGAACACAAGCTACATTTAATAGATAGTCTTGTTACAAATCAAACCTTACGTTATATTTTGTTTAGAAATGCAGCATATAGCTACTTGTTTGATGATCATGAGCCAGAAAACAACAAACGTTTTATAAATACCTTTAAAACGCTTTCTAAAGATAAAAGGCATAACAAAGAGGTTTATGTTCTTTACAAAGACATACAAAATTTACAACCCGGAAAAAGGCTTCCGGATTTACCTTTGTTTACTGCAGATAGCCAAACAACTACTATAAACAATATTCATAACAACAAAACGGTGTACTATTTCTGGTCTGTAAGCCAAAAAAATCATATGAAAAATATGTTTAAAAAGGCTGCTAAACTGCAAAAACAATTTCCGGAGTATCGTTTTGTTGGAATTAACTTTACCGATGCTCACGACAGATGGGTGCAAACACTTAAAGAATTTAATCAAAACCCGGATTATCACTTAAGAGGTGTAGATTCTATTAGGAAAGCACTGGTTTTCCATAAGCTAAATCAGGCTATTATTTTAGATGAAAACGGAACAATTGTAGATGCCTTTGCCGATTTTCATTCTAAATATTTACCAGAAAAACTAAACCCCAAAAAGTAGTTTTAGATAAAATTTCATGATTTTTTAGTTTTTAGACTACGTTTTAAACATTTTACTTACAATCACTCTTACGCCTTTGTTTTTCTTACACCATCGATTAAATACACTTTTTTAGTGTGCAGTTCATCGATGTTAAGTTACAATTCAACGTGCATTTCGTCGAAAAAATTTGCCCTTTATCCCTTTTATTCGCACCTTTGGTATACCAAATCGGGTAAAAACCTTTAGTTATGAACA
>JBPEWY010000015.1:0-25920 GCA_052032225.1 Flavobacteriaceae bacterium | reverse complement strand
AAGATGATCTTTCCAACTTTTTCCAGGTCATACGATATGTCCCAACTTTTTTCTTCATCAGTTTTCTCCTGGGCGAAACCCACCATGTAATCGGATAATTTATCGTCTACCCCGGCCTTGCTAATTACACGTGCTACCCCTTCTTCAATTAAAAGATCGGTGTCCAGGATTACATCAAAATTGTAGGATAGATTGAGGTCCCTTGCAAAAGTGCGGATCAGGCGATGTGTAAATTTGTCTATGGTAGACAGGTCAAAAAAGGCGTAATTGTGTAAGATCTCCTTTAGTGCGGCCACAGCCCGCTCACGGAGTACCGGAGCGTCTATTCCTAATTCTACCTGCAATTCTCTGAACAAAGGAATGGCTTCTTCCGGTATTGGATCCTGGGTAAAATCTGCCAGTCTTTGCAGGATGCGACCCTTTAACTCATTTACGGCTTTATTGGTAAACGTGATAGCCAGCGTATTGCGGAATGCCCTTTGGTTCCCTGAACGCAGGATTCGTTCCAGGTAGGCTTTAACCAGGGTATAAGTTTTCCCGGAGCCGGCAGAAGCGTCGTATATTTTATAGGAAGTTTCCCCTGACATTTACAGCGACAAATTACGGAAACCAAAAGAGTAGTTAACAATTAATTAGCGACTTCAATATGTTAAAATCCTTACCTTTGGTAGATTGACGAATTAACTTAAAAACATTATATAATATGGGATTCGAATTACCAAAATTACCTTATGATTACGATGCGTTAGAACCGCATATAGATGCCAGGACTATGGAAATACACCATACCAAGCACCACAATGGATATACCACTAAACTCAATGCGGCCATTGAAGGGACGGATATGGAAAACCAATCTATAGAAGAAATATTGAAAAACCTGGATATGTCCAATTCAGCCGTCCGCAACAATGGGGGCGGATTTTACAACCACAGCCTTTTTTGGAACATCATGTCTCCCGATGGCGGGGGCAACACCAGTGGAGAACTGGCCGATGCCATCAATGAGGCTTTTGGATCTTTTGAGAGCTTCAAAGAAAAATTCAGCAGCGCAGCAGGATCGCGTTTCGGTTCCGGTTGGGCTTGGCTTTGTGTGCACCCGGGAGGAAAGCTGGAAATTTGTTCCACACCCAACCAGGACAACCCCTTAATGCCCAACACCGGATGTGGCGGTTATCCTATTCTTGGAATAGATGTATGGGAACACGCCTATTACCTGAACTATCAAAACCGCAGACCTGATTACGTAGATGCGTTTTTTAACGTGATTAATTGGGACGAAGTGGCGGAGAATTACAGCAGGCACAAATAAAAAAATACCGACTCGGTACAAAGCCATCTCAATTGAAATTTGGGGTGGCTTTTTTTGTAAATAGAAAAGGGCAGAGAAGTCTCTGCCCTTTTCGTCCCAAATCTTACCATAAACTTAACCTACTTATGCTATGGCAAGACTAAATTACTGGTATTGTGGGAAATAACAAAAGAATTTGTGGAAATTTTAAGCTATATCAGAAGCTGAAAAATCGAGTTTTCAGATGAAAATGTAAGGCCATGATTGTTAAAATGCTGATTATCAGCAATAAAAAAAGGCAGGAATCTCCTGCCTTTTTTCCCCAAATCTTACCATGAACTTAACCTACTTATGCTATGGTCCTCCAAAAATAGAGCAAAGGGTGATGGGCAAAAAAGGTTTTGGACAAAATCCGATTTAATCGGATGAAATGCGTTTGAGGGCCAAAATTCTGACAAGATGAGCTTTCAGAGCTGGCTCTTCTTACACGCTTCATTTCGGGCAGAAAAATAAAAAAGGTGGAGAAGTCTCCACCTTTTTTGCCCCAAATCTTACCATGAACTTAACCTACTTATGCTATGGTATACACCAAAAGTAGCATATAATTCATTCAAAAAAAAATTATTTAGACTAAAAATCAGTTTTTTAGGATAAAAAACAACATAAAAAAACCCTCAACAACTTAGTTGCTGAAGGCTTAGAAAATATTGTTAAAAAAATACTAAAATTACGCTTCGAAAGGAACTACAGAAACGTAAGATTTGTTGTTTTTCTTTCTTTCAAATTTCACAATACCATCTACTTTGGCATGTAAAGTATGGTCTTTACCCATGTAAACATTTTCACCTGGGTGGTGCGCCGTACCACGCTGTCTAACAATTATGTTTCCGGCAATAGCGGCTTGGCCACCAAAAATCTTAACACCTAAGCGTTTCGATTCTGATTCTCTACCGTTTTTCGAGCTACCAACTCCTTTTTTATGTGCCATTGTACTCTGTTTTTAATCTTTTAAACTTATTTACTAAGTGCAGCAATTAAATCTGCTTTTTTCATAGAAGAGATTCCTTCTATACCTTTAGCTTTAGCCATTTCTTTTAATTCGGCTACTGTTAATTTGCTTAAATCTTCTGTAGCTTCTTTTTTAGCTTCTGCTTTAGGCGCTTCTTTAGCTGCTTTTTTTGTTGTTTTTTTTGCTCCAGAAGTTGCTATATTTTCAATAACAATTTCTGTTAACAATTGACGATGACCGTTTTTTACTCGGTATCCTTTACGTCTTTTTTTCTTGAAAACAATTACTTTGTCTCCTTTAAGGTGTTTTAAGACTTTAGCCTCAACTGTGGCTCCGTCTATAGCCGGGGCGCCAATGGTAATGTCTCCACCGTTGTCTACCAATAAAACATTATCGAAAGTAACTTTCTTACCTTCTTCGGTAGCCAAACGGTTCACAAAAACCTTTTGGTCTTTTGCAACTTTAAACTGCTGCCCTGCTATCTCTACAATTGCATACATAGCGTAACGCGTTTAATTAATTATTAGTTATACTTATAATCCGCCAAATCTGTTTAAGGCGGGTGCAAATATACTGCTAATTAGTTAAACTACAAATGTTTTTATGGTTTCTACGCAGTGTTTTTTGAGAGATTTTGAGTGTTTTTAAACTTTTGCATAAATGTAAGTGCTAAAACTACACTAGATGCAAGCCCCTCTACAGTAATAACAAACAACAATATTCCTGGCCCTTGCTTATATTCTGTAAGCCATTTATCCATAATTCCTTCGGCAAAAGAAGGATCTAAATGATACATATATACAGCCATAAATCCAACAAAAATAACAGTGGCAAGAGCTCCTGTATAAACACCGGTTCTAAATCCGTTATAATAATCAAAAGTTTTGCCTTCTAAGGTTTTTCTTAATCTGATAGCTGCAAAAATTCCGTACCCAACTATTAACCCGTTTAATAGCCTTAACCAAACATTTTCGTGCGCTCCAAAAAGCTTAACAATCAAAAAATAAGCAATCAAAACTATGCCTGTAACTAAGCCATATCTTAAATGTATTTTAGAGGGATTCATAATTATAGGGTATTGGTTTGCGTGTGTTTAAATTACAAAAAAGATTTTTAAAAAAATTGTAACATTTAAGATTTTGTGCTGTTTAAGAATTTTACTACTTTTCAGGAATTATAAATTTTGGCTAAACTATTTAAACAAATAGCTTAACAATTAATCACTTAACGCTATTTACTAATTACACTTTGCTATGAAAAAAATTATGTTTTCTTTGGGCTTACTACTTTCGTTTAGTTTGCATGCCCAACAAGTTACTTTTGAAGAGTACGATCTTGAAAATGGGTTGCATGTAATTTTACATCAAGACAATGCAGCTCCTGTAGTAACCACCTCTGTTATGTACCATGTTGGTGCAAAAGACGAAGAACCCGGAAGAACGGGTTTTGCTCACTTTTTTGAACACTTATTATTTGAAGGGACTAAAAATATTGAGCGTGGTAAATGGTTTGAAATAGTTTCTGCTCATGGAGGTAGTAACAATGCAAATACTACTCAAGACAGAACGTACTATTACGAAACGTTTCCGTCTAACAATCTAGAATTAGGTTTATGGATGGAGAGTGAAAGAATGTTGCACCCGGTAATTAACGAAATTGGTGTTAAAACACAGAATGAAGTTGTAAAAGAAGAAAAAAGACAACGTATAGATAATGCTCCTTACGGCAAAATCATATACAGAACCGGTGTAAACAAATATCTGTTTAATAAGCACCCATATGGACTATCGGTTATTGGAAGCATGGAAGATTTAGATGCGGCTTCGTTAGAAGAATTTATTGCATTTAATCAAAAATATTACAATCCTAACAATGCTGTCTTGGTAGTGGCCGGCGATATTGATATTGCCAAAACCAAAGAAATGATTAACAAATACTTTGGTTCTATTCCAAATAACGGACCTAAAATTGTTAGAAACAAAATTCTTGAAGATCCTATAACCGAAACTATAAAAGCTACAGAATACGATAGTAATATTCAAATTCCGTTAAAGGCTTTAGCCTACAGAACTCCAAGTTTAAAAGAGCGTGATTCTTATGTGTTAGATTATATCTCTACCATATTAACGGGTGGTAAAAGTTCTCGTTTATACAAAAAAATGGTTGATGAGAAAAAAATGGCTTTACAAGTAATTGCCTTTAATGATGCTATGGAAGATTACGGCACTTACATTATGGCTGCATTACCTTTAGGTGATGTGTCGTTAGATGATTTAATGAAGGAAATGGACGAAGAAATTGAAAAACTACAAACCGAATTGATTTCTGAAGATGAGCTTCAAAAACTACACAATAAGTTTGAAAATCAATTTGTTAACTCTAACAACAGCATGCAAGGTATTGCAAACTCATTAGCAAGGTATTACATGCTATATGGCGACACTAATTTAATTAATAAAGAAATAGAGATTTACCACTCTATTACCCGCGAAGAAATCCAGCGTGTAGCAAAAAAATACCTAAACAAAAACCAAAGGTTAGAGTTAGATTACTTACCAGAACCTTCTAAATAATTTTAAACTAATTATCATGAAATCAAAATTCATTCTATTCATATTAGCATTTGTTACATTACTTGGTGCTCAAGCACAAGTAGATCGTTCTAAAATGCCAGAACCAGGCCCAACGCCTACAATTAATTTAGGAAAACCCTATACATTTAAATTAGACAACGGACTTACGGTTTTAGTTGTAGAAGACCATAAACTACCCAGAGTATCGGTTAGTATATCTATAGATAATCCTCCCTATCCTGAAAAAGACAAAGCAGGTTTATCGAGTTTAGTGTCTGCTATGTTAGGAAACGGAACAAAAAACATGAGCAAAGAAGCCTTTAACGAAGAGGTAGATTACATGGGAGCTACTATATTTTTCGGTTCGGAAAGTGCATTTGCTCAAGGATTATCTAAATACACTCCGAGAATTATTGAACTTTTAGCAGACGGTGCTTTAAATCCGTTGTTTACTGAAGAAGATTTAGAAACAGAGAAAAAGAAACTTATAGAAAATATTAAAAGCGGTGAAAATAGTGCTGCAGCAGTAGCTTCAAGAGTTAGAAACGTTTTAGCATATGGCACAAATCATCCGTATGGAGAATACATAACAGAAGAAACCGTAAACAATATAACTTTAGATGATATTAAAAATCACTACTCAAATTTCTTTGTGCCAAGCAATGCTTATATGGTTATAAGTGGTGATGTAACTACAGAAGCTGCAAAAAAACTTATAGAAGAAAATTTTGGTAGCTGGTTGCCAGGTAAAGCTCCGGCAGTTAGTTTACCAAAGGTAGAAGATGCCCAATACAGACAGATTAATTTTGTTGATATGCCTAATGCCGTACAGTCTGAATTAGCCGTGATGAATACTGTTAATTTAAAAATGGCAGACGAAGATCATCATGCGGCTTTAGTGGCTAATTATATTTTAGGCGGTGCTTTTGGCAGCTACCTTAATATGAATTTAAGAGAAAAACACGGTTTTACCTATGGTGCTCGTTCATCATTAGGAAGAAACAAAAACTCTACAACCACTTTTAGAGCAACTACTAAAGTTAGAAATGCAGTTACAGATAGTGCTGTTGTAGAAATGCTAAAAGAAATTAAGCGCATTCGTGTAGAACCAGTTTCTGATGAAGATTTAGCAAATGCTAAAGCAAAGTTTTTAGGCAACTTTATAATGGCATTAGAAAACCCCAGAACCGTAGCTGATTACGCCATAAATATTAAAACAGAAAATCTTCCGGAAGATTTTTACAAAAATTTTATTGCAAAAATTAATGCAGTTACAAAAGAAGACGTTCAACGTGTAGCTAACAAATACTTTAAGTTAGACAAAGCCAGAATAGTAGTTGTAGGTAAAGGAAAAGATGTTCTTGAAGGGTTAGAAAACATAACCTTTGAAGGCAAAAAAATACCTGTTCTTTATTTTGATAAATACGGAAACCCTGTAGAGCGTCCGGATTATACTTCTACTATGCCCGAAGGAGTAACCGCAAAAGATGTTCTACAAAAATATATTGATGCTATTGGAGGCACAGAAAAACTTATTGGTGTTAATACTCTTTCTGTTAAAGCTGAAGGCAGCATGCAAGGGATGACATTAAACCTTGAAATTAAAAACACTAAAGACAATAAGTTTTATCAAAATGTTTTAATGATGGGCAACTCTGTTAGCAAACAAGTTTTTGACGGAGAAAAAGGATACATGGTTGCTCAAGGTCAAAAAATAGAGCTTAAAGAAGAACAAATAAACGATATTAAAGCATCTGCTGCTCCTTTCCCAGAGTTAAACCTATTAAGTAGTGATGCCATTTCTTTAGAGGGTGTTGAAGATGTAAACGGTAAAAAATCGTATGCTGTAAAAATTTCCGATAAGGTTACTTTATATTTTGATGTAGAAAGCGGATTAAAAACGCAACAAGTAACCACCGTTAAAATGCAAGGAATGGAAATGAAACAAGCTTTACGTTACGATAACTATAAAGAAGTTTCGGGTATTCTTTTCCCATTTGCATACATACAAAGCATGGGGCCTCAAAATATAGAGTTTACCGTAACCGAAATTCAAGTTAACGAAGGGGTAACCGAAGAAGATTTTAAATAATCCTTAATTTCTATAATTAAAAAGCAGCACAGTTAGTGCTGCTTTTTTTATGGTTTTCGCCTATTAGCTAAATACACTCCAAGTAATATAATTACTCCTCCTAATAATTGATAAATGCTTAGTTTTTCTCCATCTAAAATGCCCCAAAAAATTGCAACTAAGGGCATTGTATAGGTTACAGAAGCTGCAAAAACCGGGCTAGATACTTTAATTAATTGATTAAAAAGCACTTTAGCGATTGCCGTCCCGAATAACGATAATACAATTACAAAAAGCATTGCCTTTTGCATAGAAGACGACTGTAAAACAACATTAAAAAACCCGGTAAAATAAAGTACTATTAAAGCAGGTGCTATAATAAAAACAAAATTTCCAAAAGCAACACTAAGTGCGCTTAAGTGCGAAAGTTTTTGCTTTATAATATTTATATTTAAAGCATACCCAACAGATGAAACTATAATTAAAGAGCTATACCAATAATTCTGATCGGTGTTAAACTCTGCTCCTTTAACAATCAATAAAATTGTACCAATTAAACCAACAATAACACCTAAAATTTGTCTTTTTGTAAAAAAAACTCCAAAAAGTAAAATTCCTACCAATAGTGTATTTAATGGTGTTAACGAGTTTAAAATAGAAGTTATAGCGCTATCTATCTCTGTTTGAGCAAAGGCAAACAAAAAGGCCGGAAAAAATGAACCGAGAAAACCAGATAAGGCTACCCATTTCCAATCATTCTTTTCAATCTCTTTAAGTGTATTAACTCCAACAAAAGCTAAAAAAACCGTAGTAAAAACAATGCGGAGTGCCCCTACCTGAAAAGCTGTCAAGCCAATAAGTGCTTTTTTCATTAATATAAAAGAGCTTCCCCAAATTAACGAAAGCACTGCCAAATACAACCATTTAGTGTTATTAGAAGTCATTAATTTAACTTTACGACTGCAAATGTGCTGTTTTTTATGATTTTTTTAGGACTATTATTACTTATTTTTGCAATAGTTATATAAACACAAATTATACTTGCTTATGAAATTTACTTTTACTATGGTTTTGGCTTGCTTGCTTTTTATTGGTTGCAAAGACAACCAACAAGCCGAAGTTAAAACTGTTGCTGTAGAGACTACTGCTACAAAAAAAGACCCTAATGCTACTTACGCCAAAGCAGAATTTAGTATAGATGGTATGACCTGTGCCATTGGATGCGCAGCAACCATTCAGAAAAACTTAAATAAAAAAGACGGTGTTGCTTTTGCTAAAGTAGATTTTGACAAGAAATTAGCAATGGTAGAATACAATGAGCAAAAGCTCTCTTTAGAAGATATTGCTACTGCTGTTGTTGAAGTTTCAGACACCTATACTGTTTCTGATTTAAAAAACGTTGAAGCTTTCTCTACAGCTAAAAACAAAAAAGAAGCTTGCAAAGAAGATTGTAAAAAAGATTGCTGTAAAAAAGAGGCTGAAAAAACAGCTGAAAACTGCGAGGAAAATTGTAAAAAACCTTGTTGTAACAAAAAAACTTAAAAATTAAAGCCCTCTGTTTGAGGGCTTTTTTTTTATTCTTTCCAGGAAATTGTTTCTATTATTTTTCTAATGTCTTTTTTTAAGTAATCTGCAGCCGGTAAAATAGAATCGTAATTAGGTTTGGCATAAAAGTATAACGATCCTGTTACAAAATGATGCAAGCTATCTGTAACATAAAACTGTGATTGCGAAGCTGCATTTCCTCCTACTTCGTAAAACATTCCATAAACCTTATCTGTATTATTTATAAAAGGCTGTTCGGTAATATTATCGGCTTTTATAGTATGCTCAAAAGTTAATTTTTGGGCATCTCTTAACAAGGTTTCTAAATTATTATTTACTGGCTTATAAGTAAGATAAATAGCAGCCTTCATAAAAGGGTAATGTAATTGCATATTGCAAGCAGAATCTAAAGAAAGTTTAGCCAATGTATTTTTTTTAAAACTGTAAGAGCACGGCAATACTGTATCTGTATATTTTGCTTTTGGATAAGACAACCTAAGCATAGCTTTAGGTTTTGGCACTGTGTTATTGTTGCAGCTTATTGTTGCTAAAGCTAAAGCAAGTATAATAAGGTTGTTTATTTTCATTCTTTTGGAAGGGTTACTTTTATTTGTTTAAGGCGTTTTTTATCTAAGGCTTCTATTGTAAAAGTGTAGTTGTTAAAAACAATTTTTTCTCCTTTTTTGGGGAAGCTTCCTGCAATTTCTAGTACTAAACCGGCAATAGTTTCAGATTCACCTTTTTGCTCTTCAAAAATACTTTCATCTTCAATTTTAATTACTCTGTAAAAATCTTTTAAATTAGTTTTTCCTTCAAAAACGTAATTATACTCATCTAATTTAGAGAATATTAAATCGTCGTCATCAAATTCATCGCTAATATCACCTACTATTTCTTCTAAAATATCTTCTAAAGTAACCAACCCAGAGGTTCCGCCGTATTCATCTACTACTAAAGCTAAATGGTTTTTCATTTCTTGAAACTCCTTTAGCAAATCGTCTAATTTTTTGTTTTCAGGCACAAAATAGGCTTCCCTAACCAGTTTTGTCCAATCAAAACTCTTTCTATCTATGTAAGGCAACAAATCTTTTATATATAATATTCCGGTAATATTATCCATATTGTCTCTATACACCGGAATTCTAGAATATCCGTTTTTTATAATAGCATCTATAACCTCTTGAAACTTCATGTCTTCATTTAAGGCAAAAATGTCTATTCGTGGACGCATTACTTGTCTGGTGTCTGTATTACCAAACGAGACAATTCCTTGAAGAATTTTTTGTTCTTCTTTAGTGGTATCTTCTTCTGATGTAAGCTCTAATGCATGGGAAAGCTGATCAACAGATATATTTGTTTTTTGCCTTCCTAACTTATCTTGTAAAAATAGTGTTACCGATCTCATGGGAGAGCTTAACGGGGTAAAGAAAACATCTAACATTCTTAACGGATATGCCATAAATCTGGCAAAAGTTACTTTGTTTCTGTTAGCATATATTTTAGGGATTATTTCTCCGAACATTAAAATTAAAAAGGTTACTACAACAACTTCTAAAATAAAGCGTAAAAACCCTTCTTGAATACTTCCAAAAAGCACTTCGCTAAGTGAACTGAACAGCAAAACAATAGCTATATTAATAAAATTGTTAGCCACTAAAATAGTGGCAAGTAGCTTTTTAGGTTTATCTAATAAATTGGCAATTATTAGGCCTTTAGTAGTTTTAGATTCTAACTCTTGATTGATATCTGTTTGCGATAGTGAAAACATAGCTACTTCTGCTCCAGAAATTAAAGCAGAGCACATAAGCAGCAAGAAAAACACAACAAACTTGATGATGGTTAATCCATCGAGTTCCATAAACCACGCTATGTATAAACTGGAAGGTTCTGGGTCCAATGCATTAATTTTGGTTAGACATCATTAAAATGGCAAATCGTCATCTTCTTCTACAGCCGAGTTTGCCTGTGGCTCTACATTAGGTTTTGGCTCTTCTTGTTTAGGCTGTGTTGGCTGAGCCATTTCTTTATTGGGTTTATCTGTTAAAAACGTAAAATCGGTTACATGAATTTCTGTAGAATATCTTGTAGTACCATCGTCTGCCTGCCATTGTCTGGTTTTTATTCTTCCTTCAACGTAAACTCTATCTCCTTTTTTAAGGTATTTTTCGCAAATTTCTGCAGCTTTGTTTCTAACAACAATATTGTGCCATTCTGTATTGGTTACACGTTCTTGTGTTTGTTTGTTAACATAGGTTTCGTTAGTGGCCAACGGAAATCTCCCTATACAATTTCTATCATCAAAATAGTGTAGTTTTACATCGTCTCCTAAATGGCCAATTAACATTACTTTATTTAGTGTTCCACTCATATTTTCTTTTGTTCTATTATATCAAATGTACTAAAATTATAGTACTTCTAAAAACCAAAATCTTCTATAAAATTTGCTATTAAAACAGGAACAGCATAGCTTTTAATTTCTTGCCATGAAATTCCGTTGGCTAATTCTTTTTGCAAATGTACAACCCAAAAAGTTGTATGTAAATGCTGATGTGATAATTTATGTACTATGGGCTCTTTATTAAATTGATAAATTTTTGCTCCGTTTAAATTTAAATTAAGTTGTAACGCATGCTCTTGAGCCTCTTTTAACGAAATGGTTGATACGGTTTCTACTAATGGAAACTCATATAACTTATACCAAATTCCTTTTTGTTTTCTTTGTTGTAATATGGTTTTGTTTGCAGAATCTACAGGCACAAAATAATTAAAATACCTGGGCGTAACTTTTACTTTTTTTTGTTTAACCGGCAGCTTATTCACCATCTTATCGGCAAGTGCTTTACAGCTGGTTTTAAGTACACAATCTGTACAATTAGGGTTTTTAGGTGTACACTGTCGTGCTCCAAACTCCATTATGGCTTGGTTATATGTTGCAGGGTCTTTACTGTCTATAACCTCTTGTGCTAATGCTTTAAAGTATTTTTGCCCTTCTGTTGAGTTTATAGGAATGGAAACTCCAAAGTATCTAGCTAAAACACGATATACATTACCATCTACAACTGCTTTAGGCTCATTAAAACAAATTGAAGCTATGGCACTGGCTGTATAATCACCAACTCCTTTTAACTTTATAAGGTCTTTATAAGTGTCTGGGAAAACACCTTTTTTATTAAATGCAATTTCTTTTGCGGTAGCATGTAAGTTTCTGGCTCTTGTGTAATACCCAAGCCCTTGCCACAATTTTAAAACAGTATCTTCTGATGCGTTTGCAAGATCAAAAACAGTAGGAAAAGCTTCTATAAACTTTAAATAATAAGGCAATCCTTGTGCTACTCTAGTTTGTTGTAGCATTATCTCTGAAAGCCATATTTTATAGGGGTTTTTAGTTTCTCTCCAAGGTAAATTACGCTTGTTTTTTTGGTACCAATTAATAAGTGTTTTAGAAAAAACCATTCTAAATGAAATAATTACCAACCTTTACAAGTTATATAGTTAAAATTAAGTTCTTTAGCGAATAACTTGTGTAATTAATTTATATATTTGCAACCCCTAAAAATATAATAGTTAAATAAAACAACAAGAAAAAATGACGAAAGCAGATATCGTAGCGAGAATTTCAGAAAAGCTTGGCATGGAGAAAGGAGATGTTCAAGCAACTGTTGAATCGTTTATGGAAGAAGTTAAGAGCTCGTTGGAAAGTGGTGACAACGTGTATTTAAGAGGTTTTGGAAGCTTTATTATTAAAACCAGAGCAGAGAAAACCGGTAGAAACATTTCTAAAAATACTACCATAAAAATACCTGCTCACAACATTCCTGCTTTTAAACCTGCTAAAGTGTTTGTAGAGAGCGTAAAAACAAATGTAGAAGTTAAAGAAACTAAGTAATTATTAATTTAAAAATATACACTCATGCCAAGTGGTAAGAAAAGAAAAAGACATAAGGTAGCCACGCACAAGCGTAAAAAAAGAAGAAGAGCTAACCGCCACAAGAAAAAGTAGTTAGTACAACTACTTTTTCTTTTTAACGTTCATTGAAATAGAAACTTTAAAAAGTTTCGCCGGGTCGTAAAAAACCTGTGAAAATATTGTTTAATCCATCTATCCCACACCTTTTGTTTGGGGTGGATAAAAATTGATTCAGAGTGAATAAAGAATTAATTGTAAGAGCTGGTTCCTCTGACGTTGATTTTGCCTTATTAAAAGATGGAAAACTAATAGAATTACACAAGGAAGAAGATAGTAGCGACTTTAATGTAGGCGATATCTTATTAGCTAAAGTACGCAAGCCAGTTTCCGGTTTAAATGCTGCTTTTGTTAATGTTGGATATGATAAAGATGCCTTTTTACATTATCATGATTTAGGTCCGCAATTATCTACCTTGTTAAAATTCGTAAAACGTGTAAGCACAGGTAAACTAAAAGATTACTCATTAAAAAACTTCCCTTTTGAGGAAGACATAGACAAGAATGGCAATATAAACGATGTTTTAAAAGCCAATCAGTCTATACTGGTACAAATAGTAAAAGAGCCTATATCTACCAAAGGACCCAGAATAAGCTCAGAGCTTTCTATTCCGGGTAGATACATTGTTTTAGTACCTTTTTCTGAACGTGTTTCTGTTTCGCAAAAAATAGAAAGCAAAGAAGAAAAAGATCGCTTAAAACGATTGGTGAAAAGCATTAAACCAAAAGGCTTTGGTATTATTGTTCGTACCGTAGCAGAAGGCAAAAAAGTTGCAGAACTAGACAAAGATCTTCAGCACTTATTGTCTCGCTGGAATAACATGTGTAAAAAATTATATAAAGCGCCTCATCCGTCTAAAGTATTAAGCGAATTAAATAGAGCTTCCTCTATTTTACGAGACGTTTTTAACGATACCTTTACCGGAATTCATGTAGACGATGAAACGCTTTACTACCAAATAAAAGATTATTTGCAAAACATTGCACCCGAGAAAGAATCTATCGTTAAACTATACGAATCTTCAATCCCTATTTTTGAGAAGTTTGGTATAGAAAGACAAATTAAAACTTCTTTTGGCAAAACAGTATCTATGAGTAAGGGTGCGTATTTGGTAATAGAACATACCGAAGCCCTTCATGTAATAGATGTAAATAGCGGAAACCGATCTAACAAAGCAAAAAATCAAGAAGAAACAGCGTTAGAGGTTAATTTGTTGGCCGCTACAGAAATTGCCAGACAGTTACGCCTAAGAGATATGGGCGGAATTATTGTGGTTGATTTTATAGATATGGTTAATCCTGAAAACAGGAAAACACTATACAACCACCTAAAAGAAGAAATGAAAGACGACAGAGCCAAACATAAAATATTACCTCCCAGCAAGTTTGGCCTTGTTCAGATTACAAGACAACGTGTTAGACCAGAGATGAATATTAAAACCCGCGAAGAAAACCCAAGCGGAAACGGAGAGATTGAAGCTCCGATTGTCTTAATCCAAAAAATAAGTGCAGATTTAGACAGAATTATTAAAAACAATGAGCACAAAAAAGGAATTGTATTAAACGCGCATCCTTTTATTGCTGCTTACCTTACTAAAGGTTTTCCATCTATACGTTCTAAATGGTTTTTAGAATATAAAAAATGGGTAAAAGTTTTACCACGCGATGCTTACACATACTTAGAATACCGTTTTAAAGATAAAACCGGTAAAATTCTAAACTAATATATAAAGCCACAAACTGTTGTTTGTGGCTTTTTTTATTTAGTTACTTTTATACCAGAATTTTTAATTGCTATGCAATCTAAAAGCAAAACATATACAGTACAGGAAGCTATTGCTAAGCTAGAGTATTATTGCGCATACCAAGAGCGTTGCCACAAAGAAGTTGTAGCTAAACTACAGCAAATGAACATGATTCCGGAAGCTATAAACCATATTGTTGTACATTTAATTAATAATAATTATTTAAATGAGGAGCGATTTGCCAAAGAATTTGTTTTGGGAAAGTTTTCTACAAAAAAATGGGGTAGATTACGCTTAACACGAGAGCTTAAACAACGTAATATTTCAAAGTATAATATAGATGCTGCTTTTAAATTAATTTCAGAAGCAACTTACCTAAAAACTTTTAATGAACTAGCTAACAAAAAAGCTGCACAACTAAGGGAGCCGAACAAGCTTAAACGAAAAAAGAAATTAGCAGATTATTTATTATACAGAGGTTGGGAACCTCATTTGGTTTACCAAAAAGTAAACGAGCTTTGCCAATAGTTAAGCTATATTGTTTTTTGCGTGCGTTCTAATTATAGCTTGTTCGTTTTTCCAGTCAATCCACTTTTGTCCTTTTACTCTTCTCATTACATTATCTAAATTTCTCATTACAAGAACATTATAAATTGCTTTAGCTAAATTTTTTGGGTTTCGTGCTAACGCTCTTAAACTCATTGAAAACCCTGGAGTTACATAACGCATATAATGCCAATACCCTTCGGGCATGTACAAAACTTCGCCATGATTTAGTTCTGTAACATATCCTTTTGCGTTACGTAAAGCAGGCCATTTAGAAAAATCAGGGTTTGTAAAATCTATATCTTCTCTGGTAATAAGAGAGTGTGGTATTTTATAAAGGTAATCGCTTTGGGATTGATCAAATAATATGCATTGCTTTTTTCCTTCAAAATGAAAATGAAAAATATTAGCCAAATCTATATCGTAATGCATAAAAGTATATGAATCTCTTCCTCCAAAAAATAACATTGGTAGTCCTTTCATTAGTTTTAGACCAAAATCGGGGTAAGAGAAATCATTTTGGAGCTCCGGAACTTCTTTTAAAATATTCCACAAAAAAATACGGTATTTAGTGGGTTCTTTCTTAAGCAAGTCTATATACTCGCTCATTTTCATTTTAGCATGAGGCTCGTTAAAACCGTCTTTGTAATCTACAGGCCTATCATCATATAATGGTACCGTTTTATGCCCTGCAACCTCTTTCATATAATCTAAGCTCCACTTGGTATAAGCGGGCCAATCCTCAATAAACCGCTCTATTACAACCGGTTTTTGAGGCTTAAAATAATTCGTTAAAAACGCTTCTTTAGAAATGTTTTTAACGCGAGGTATTTGCTGTAAATTTAGTTTCAAAGCGTACCTTTTAAAACCACAAAGTTAGCAATAGGTTTGTTACAAATTGCCGGTTTATGTTTAGCTTTTAGCCGTTTTGGCTTTAGCTTTGGCCATTTCGTTGCGCTCTATGGTATGGTTTGGCCTAGACCATTTTGGTTTTTCGCCAAGGGGCTGATATTGAGACTCAGATGCTTCAACTGTTTTTGGTTGCTCTTTTTTAACAAAAGGCTTTTGTGGTTTTAACCCAAGCAACTCGAACATTTTCATGTCTTCATTTACATCCGGGTTAGGTGTAGTTAGGAGTTTATCACCTGCAAAAATAGAATTAGCACCGGCAAAAAAGCACATTGCTTGTCCTTCTCTACTCATTTGAGTTCTTCCGGCAGAGAGTCTTACTTGCGTTTTTGGCATTACTATTCTGGTAGTAGCTACCATTCTAATCATATCCCATATTTCTACCGGTTTTTGGTCTTCTAACGGAGTCCCATCAACAGCTACAAGAGCATTTATTGGTACAGATTCCGGTTGAGGGTCTAAAGTAGCTAATGCTACTAACATTCCTGCTCTATCTTCTAGTTTTTCTCCCATACCAATAATACCACCACTACAAACCGTTACGTTTGTTTTACGAACGTTTTCAATGGTTTTTAATCGGTCTTCATATCCTCTGGTAGAAATGATTTCTTTATAGTATTCTTCTGAGGTGTCTAAGTTATGATTATAAGCATATAACCCTGCTTCTGCCAAGCGCTTAGCTTGGTTTTCGGTAAGCATCCCAAGGGTACAGCAAACTTCCATTTCGAGTTTATTAATGGTTCTAACCATTTCTAAAACTTGTTCAAACTCCGGACCGTCTTTTACATTTCTCCAAGCAGCACCCATGCAAACTCTAGAACTCCCGGCTGCTTTAGCACGTAAGGCTTGCGCTTTTACTTGCTGTACTGTCATTAAATCGTTACCCTCAATATCTGTATGATATCTGGCTGCTTGCGGACAATAACCACAATCTTCCGGACAACCACCTGTTTTTATAGATAGTAAAGTAGACACCTGAACCGTGTTGGGATCATGGTATTTTCTGTGAACCGTGGCTGCTTCGTAAAGCAGCTCCATTAAAGGTTTGTTGTAAATTTCTAAAATCTCTTCTTTGGTCCAATTGTGTCTAATCTCGCTCATACTCTAATGTTTCAAGAATTTAAAGTTCAAAAATAGCAATTAATATTAGATTGAGAGTAAAATAGAAACTGCATTTCCGCCAAAACCGACTGCATTAACCAATATCTTCTCTATTTTCTCTGGTTTTTTGGTGTCTTGTAAATAAGGCACCTCAAAAAATGTTTGCTTTTGCAGCATTAGTATAGCCATTTCTATACTTAACATTCCGCTGGCTGCAAAAGTATGGCCTAATTGCCATTTATTAGTAGTTAATGCTGGAATATAATTTTTAAACGTTTTTTTAATGGCTTCTAGCTCTGCTTTATCTCCCATAATTGTTCCTGGGGTATGTGTAATAATTACATCTATGCTTTTTGTATCGTGATTTTGCATTGCCATTGCCATTGAACGTTGAAAGCAAACAGCATCTGTAGAAATAGAAGACCCATGTTTAAGAGGCTCTGTAGCATACCCAATACCAACAATTTTTGCAAGTGCATTTTCTGAGCTTTTAGAGATACAAGCAACCGAAGCAGCTTCGCCTAAAATCATAGTGTTTTCAGCTTTAGTGCAGTCTAAAGCCAAACATGGATACGTAGCATTTTCTATTTTAGAATAAATTTGAAGCGCTTGCATTTGCGCCAACGTAAACGGTGTAATTGCTGCTTCTGTGCCACCCACTAAAAACGCATCACTCATACCACTTTCTAACCAAGCTATACCATTTAACATAGCATGTAAAGCTGTAGAGCAAGTGATAGAATGACTAATTTCCGGACCTTTAGTTTGCACATGATGCGCCACCCAAGATGCTACATTACCTAAAGTTGTAGAAGGCGATGCCTGCACAGAAACTCTTTTCCCCGAATAAAAGTCATTAAAGTAAGATTCTAAAAGCTGTGTAGCTCCTCTAGAAGAACCAATATTAACCCCAAAGTTTAATTGATTTTGCCAATTTGCCTGCTGTACAGCCTTTTCGGCTACGTACATAGCATACAAAACCGTATTATCTAAATGCCTGTAAACCCGTTCTCTATCTTTTAATTTTAAGACTTCTTGTTTTGTGTCTTCAGGTAAAGTAGCTGCCCAAACAGCACTATCTAAAGTGTGTATCTGTTGAAAACAATGCTTTTTTTGAGTATATTGTTGATATGCTTCTTCTAAAGTTTTTCCGAAAGGAGAAACTGAAGCTATACTGTGTATATATACAGGGTTTTGCACCTAATTAGTTTTTTGGCAAAAGTAAGGTATCTGTTGTTTTTTAACGAATAAGAATACGTAAAATACAATGCAAGAACAACCACAAAAAAGTTGGTTTGGTAAAAATTGGATGTGGGTACTACCTTTGGGTGGCTGCCTAACCTTAGCATTGCTTTTAATTTTAGGTGTAGGCGCTGCTTTTTTTGGTATTAAAAAAGTAATTAATGATAGTACTCCGTATAATTATGCCGTGTCTTTAGCACAAAACAACAAAGATGTAATTAATGCTCTCGGCACACCCATAAAACCTGCACCGCTTTTTAATGGTGTAATAAGCGTAACTGATAGTGAAAGTAAAGCAGCTGTTTCCGTTACACTCTCAGGCCCTAAAAATAAAGCATTACTTTACTTGGATGCCGAAAAAATTAACGATCAATGGATTTTTAAAGAATTATATGTTGTTCCCGAAAAAACAACCGATACCATATTTTTATCGGGTGATGAATTAAATGATTTCTAACGACTCTTCAATTGCATTATACACTTGCTCAAGCTGTTTTTGGCTTATTATATAAGGTGGCAAAATGTAAACCGTATTACCTAACGGTCTTAAAAAAACACCTTTACTCATGTAAAAATTAAAAAGCTTGTTTCTGAGGTTTCCGTAACGCTCCATTTTAACTTTAACATCTAAAGCAAAAATAACGCCTAATTTTCTGGTAGCTTCTACTTTTGGGTGGTTGGCAATTTTTTTCTCAAACCGGTCGTGCATATTACTAATTTCTTGAATTTTTTTCTGAATTTCTTCAGATTCAAGTAAAGACAACCCTGCTAATGCAGCACTACATGCAACCGGATTGGCCGAATAAGTATGCGCATGAAAAAATCCTTTTGCTATATCATCATCATAAAATGCATCAAATATACTTTGCGTACATGTAGTAATTGCCATTGGCACCAACCCGGCAGTTAACGATTTAGAAAAACACATTAAATCGGGTTGCTCTGTTAAGTGCTCACACGCAAAGTTTTTACCTGTTTTTCCAAATCCCGTCATTACTTCATCGGCAATGGTTAAAACATTATTTTCTTTACACCAAGCAAGTAATTGATCTAACAATGTAGCATCGTACATTTTCATTGCAGCTGCTCCTTGTACTAGGGGTTCAAAAACAAAGGCTGCAACTTTCTTTGTGCTGCATATGTTTTGCAATTGCTTTAAAACGCTATTAATATTGTTCACCGTTGGTACCGGTATGCGCTCTACTTGTATAAAGAAATCTTCAAACGGGCCATTGTAAACAGACAAACCAGAAACAGACATAGCCCCAAATGTGTCGCCATGAAATCCTTCTTCTAAAGCTATAATGGTATTTCGTTTTTCTCCTTTATTAAAATAATATTGAAGCGCCATTTTAATAGCCACCTCTACACTGGTAGAACCATTATCTGAGAAAAAAACCTTTTTTTGATTACTGGGTAGCAACGAAAGCAACTTCTCTGATAAAGAAATGGCAGGTTTGTGTGTAAAACCGCTAAAAACAACATGATCTAATTGCTGCATCTGCGAGTAGGCAGCATTCACAATTTTTGGGTTACAATGCCCATACATACAGGTGTACCACGAAGCAATCCCATCAATATAGCTTTTCCCTTTATCATCAAATAACAACGCTCCTTCGGCCTTTGTAATTGGTAAAGCATCTGCTGCCGTTTTATGCTGTGTAAGCGGATGCCATATGTGTTTTTTATCGCGTTCTAACAAATTCATTTACAACTTATCTTTAAACTTATCGGCATATTCTTTAACCACATTCGCATCAATATAGGGCTCATTATCTATCCTTCCTATAACAGGAACCTGAGTCATTTTTTTAATAATGCTTTCTGTAGTTGGATGCTCTTCTCCGTTAAACAAAATAGATGTTGTAAACCCTTTTTCTTTTAGTGCATTTACTGTAAGCAGGGTATGATTTATGCTCCCTAAATAGTGTCTGGAAACAACAATTACATGATAATCCGGTTTTATTAAATCTAAAATTGTATGCTCATCATTTAAAGGAACTAAAAGACCTCCGGCTCCTTCTATAACTAAGTGATTTTTAGTTTTAGGTTCATGTATATTGTTTAGCGTAATTGTTACATTATCTATTTCTGCTGCTGCATGCGGGCTCATTGGTGTTTTTAACGCATAGCTATTTTTGTGAAAAACCGAGTTTTTGTTGCTAACCCAATTTTTAACCTTATCGGTATCTGAGTAATGCAAATCTCCTGCCTGAACCGGTTTCCAATAATCTGCTTGTAGCGCTTCGGTTATAATGGCAGCAGCAACGGTTTTGCCAACTTCTGTAGATATTCCTGTGATAAAATATTTTTTTTGCTTCATAACACAATCGGCATTTAAACAACAAAAGTAGTAAGTAGCTGCAATACTTCTGTAATTTGTGTTTTAGAATTAAAGCTATGAATGCAAAATCGTAATCGTTCTTTCCCTTCCGGAACTGTTGGAGATAAAATTGGCTTAACTAAAAACCCTTGCTCTAACAATTTATTAGACACTTGTTTTACGTTACTATTACCGGGAACAATGCAGCACTGAATGGCGGTATCACTTAAAATAAAACGCTGAGCCAAGTTATAGGTAGAAATTTGTGTTTTAAAAAAGTTAATATTGTCTTGTAATCTATCTATTTCTCTGGTTTGAGCTAACTGTTTATAGGCAGCAAGTGTGGTTGCAATACTATGTGGTGGCAATGCCGTTGTGTAAATTAAACTTCTGGCAAAATTAACTAAGTATGTTTTTAACGGTTTAGAGCCTAAAACTGCTGCACCATGACTACCCAGAGCTTTGCCAAACGTTATTACTCTTGCAAAAATTTTATCTTGAACTCTGAGCGCATCAATTAACCCTGTATTATAAATTCCAACGGCGTGGGCTTCATCTACAATTAAATAGCAATTATTTTTTTCGCAGAGCGATATAATTTTATTTAAGTCGGGAGAATCTCCATCCATTGAAAAAACAGATTCTGTAACTACATATATTGCTTCAGCATCATTAAACTTATTAATAAGCTGCTGTAAATGTTCAATATTATTGTGTTTAAACTTGTATGCTTTTGCTTTGCTTAAAGCTATACCGTCTCTAATAGAGGCATGAGAAAGCTCATCGTATAAAATAACATGATGTCTTTGCGGAATTGCAGAAAGAAGGCCCACATTTGCATCGTAGCCACTATTAAACAGCAAAGCGCTCTCTATTTTATGTGTCTCTGCAATTATTCGCTCTGCATAGTCATAGAGCTTGTAATTTCCGGTGAGCAATCTTGAACCTGTTGCTCCGTTATAATTTATATTGTGTTCTTGTAAAATTTTTTGAGCTTCAATTTTAATATCATTGTTTAAGGCAAACCCTAAATAATCATTAGAAGTAAAATCAACAATATCATTAACAGCGATCGGTAAAACCCTGAGCGAATTGGTTTTTTCTCTGTTTTTTATTGCTAATACAATATGCTCCGGAATTTTAGGCATACACAAAAGTACTAATCATGTAATTATTTAAATAACTTTATGATTAATATATGATAGAATTGTGTAATGATAAGCATAGAATACAAACGAGCAGAAACTGATAAAGAATTGCGTGAAATTCTTGATTTGCAACAAGAAAATCATCTTTCTGCAGTTAACGATACCGAAAAGCAAAAAGAGGGTTTTGTAACTGTTAAACATTCTTTTGACATTTTAAAGAAAATGAATGATGAGTGCCCTCATATTATTGCCTGTTACAACAATAAAGTTGTTGGATATGCACTATGTATGAGTCCTGTTTTTAAAGATCAAATCCCTATTTTAAAACCAATGTTTAAGCAAATAGATAGTTTAGTTACTACTCAAAGCTATATTGTAATGGGGCAAATTTGTATTGACAAAGCTTTCAGGAAAAAAGGCATTTTTAAAGGGTTATATACTTTTATGCAAAAAGAGCTACGCGATAGTTATAAAATGGTTATAACTGAAGTAGATACAGAGAATACAAGATCACTAAACGCCCATTATGCTGTAGGTTTTAAGCTATTAAAAAAATATAGCTCCGGTGGTCAGAATTGGGATTTAATAGCCTGGTATTTTAAATAAAAAAGCCAAGCATATTGCTTGGCTTTTTTAAGCTTATATTGTCTTACAAACTTAGTCTGCAAGTACAATTACTTTATTGTTTTTCATCTCTATTGTTCCGCTATTAATAGCCAAAAGGGTTTCGTTTTTATCGCCTTTTGTAAACTTATCGGCAACTTCTTTTTTTAAAGATACATTACCATAAATTTTAATATTGCCTTCTCCTAATAGCGATACAATTGGAGCGTGATTATCTAACATTTGAAACTCGCCATTAACTCCCGGTACAGCCACCGATTCTACTTCTCCGCTAAACAAGGTAGCCTCTGGCGTTACAATTTCTAAATACATAACTAACTATAGCTTTGGTTTGTATTAGGCTTCTGCTAACATTTTCTCACCAGCCTCTATAACCTCTTCTATTGTACCCTTAAGGTTGAAAGCTGCTTCTGGTAGGTGATCTAACTCACCATCCATAATCATGTTAAAGCCTTTAATAGTATCTTTAATATCTACAAACACTCCAGGAATACCTGTAAATTGCTCTGCTACGTGGAATGGTTGCGATAAGAAACGTTGTACACGTCTTGCTCTGGCAACTGCAAGCTTATCTTCTTCAGAAAGCTCTTCCATACCAAGAATAGCAATAATATCTTGAAGCTCTTTGTAGCGTTGTAATAACTCTTTTACACGTTGTGCACAGTTATAGTGCTCATCTCCTAAAATTTCTGGTGTTAAAATTCTTGAAGTAGAATCTAACGGATCCACAGCAGGATAAATACCAAGCTCTGCAATTTTACGAGATAATACTGTTGTAGCATCTAAGTGCGCGAAAGTTGTAGCAGGAGCAGGGTCTGTTAAGTCGTCTGCAGGTACGTAAACTGCCTGTACAGAAGTAATAGATCCTTTTTTAGTTGAAGTAATACGCTCTTGCATTGCACCCATCTCTGTTGCTAATGTAGGCTGGTAACCTACTGCAGAAGGCATACGTCCTAAAAGTGCAGACACCTCTGAACCTGCCTGAGTAAAACGGAAGATGTTATCTACGAAGAATAATACATCTTTTCCTTGTCCGTCTCCAGCTCCATCACGGAAAAACTCTGCGATAGTTAATCCAGAAAGTGCAACACGTGCACGTGCTCCCGGAGGTTCGTTCATTTGTCCGAATACGAAAGTAGCTTTAGACTCTTTTAAAGCATCTTTATCTACTTTAGAAAGGTCCCAACCACCTTCTTCCATAGACTTCATAAAGTCGTCTCCGTACTTAATAATTCCAGACTCTAACATCTCACGAAGAAGGTCGTTACCCTCACGAGTACGCTCACCTACTCCGGCAAATACAGAAAGACCACCGTGACCTTTTGCAATGTTGTTAATTAATTCCTGGATAAGTACCGTTTTACCTACACCGGCACCACCAAATAAACCAATCTTACCTCCTTTTGCATATGGCTCAATAAGATCGATTACTTTGATACCTGTATATAATACTTCGGTTGAAGTTGATAAATCTTCGAATTTTGGAGCTTCTCTGTGTATTGGAAGACCATCTTCTCCAGCTTTAGGAAGATTTCCTAATCCGTCTATAGCGTCTCCCATAACATTAAATAAGCGCCCATAAACCTCATCGCCAATTGGCATTTGTATAGGGGCCCCTGTAGCCTCAACAACCTCTCCTCTGCTGAGTCCGTCTGTTGAGTCCATAGAAATTGTACGAACCGTATCTTCTCCAATATGTGATTGCACCTCTAATACTAAGGTAGAACCGTCTTTTCTTTTAATCTCTAATGAATCGTAGATTTTTGGAAGTTCAGAACCTGACTCAAACACTACATCTACTACGGGTCCAATAATTTGGGCAACTTTACCTGTAATTTTTGACATTACCTTACTATTTAATGTTTTGCTAAATGTTACTGCGAAAAAAATTATCCTATTTTTTCGCGCTGCAAAGATAAATTTTTTAATTTAAATAAAAAGAGGTTTTTAGCCTTTTTGTAGCTAAAAAAATAGCCCTCAAAAAGAGGGCTATTTTCTGATTATTATTTTGTTAGCATTATGGCAATGTTGGAGAGTAGTTAGTTGGGAAATCTCCGGCTTTTGCCAATACCCCGGCTTCTTCAAAATTAGAACCGTAAGTAGCATCTATAGCTTTTAAAAACTCATTAGCAATAAAGGCATAACCTCTGGCATTTGGATGTATACCATCTAAAGAGAACACCCCTCCAAATACTAAACTCGCATTAATGTTGTATTCGTCAAACTTTAATAATCCGGCTGCAAGTTC
This sequence comes from Flavobacteriaceae bacterium, assembly GCA_052032225.1. Classification (GTDB taxonomy): domain Bacteria; phylum Bacteroidota; class Bacteroidia; order Flavobacteriales; family Flavobacteriaceae; genus JBPEWY01. Next base: position 1,581 of record JBPEWY010000015.1, on the reverse strand, counting down.
ATTCATTCTTGCGTTGGCATCAAACAAGCCTAATCCGGCCTGATTAGCTGCAGCCTCTATAATGCCGTTAAATGTTGCTGTTGCAGTAATAATTTCTTCTTTTTCTGCAGGAATTAAAACCCACTTATCTGCTAACGGAACAGAAGCTCCGTTTACTTTGGTTGGGTCTCCTCCAACAGTTGTCCCTATAAACGATGCACTTGGCAGCACTAGTAAATCATCTGCAGTTGCGTGCCTGTATGGAGGAATTCCAAAACCTGATAAATCTGTTAAAGTTTCATCTTCTATAACAACTGCATTTTGCCCTTCAACAAAATTTATGGTTCTTCTTTCTCTTTCCTCAGCGGTTATTTGACCTATACTTTCCATAAAGAGCAATCCATTGTTATAGTCTTGATATCCTTGGTTTAAAGCTGCTGCAGTTTGTGCATCTAATGGTAGCGGATTGTAAGGTACTGTAGTAAAATAAGGTAACGCTGTTACATCTGGTATGTTTGCAACAATCCCTTTTGCTCCGTTAGCTGTTAAAGCCCCTACAATTGCATTATATGCTCCGGTAAAAGTATTTACATCTGTAATGGGGTTAGAGCCATCTCCTCCTGTGGTAGCGTATCCTAACACATCATTATTACCAATCCATAAAGTAAAAAATGTAGGACTTTGTGCTACTACATCTTCTAAAACACTTGCATCTGGGTTAGAAGCCATTCTAACAAAAAACGGATTAGCTAAACCGGCTTGTAAGTTTGCTACGTTACCATAGCCATTTGCAAGTAAATGAAAACTTTTAGCTCCGGGTACTCCCATATTGTTAAACGGACCAGTAGGGTTATTTACCATTAATTCTGTTTGCGGGGTAACCGGTCCAATAACAGACTCTAACGGTGCAGGACCAGAACCATTAAATACCAAACGATTTGATACAATTTGGTTTCCTTGTAATAGAATACCTCCGGTATTATCGCTCATTAACGGTTGTTTAAACTCTCCTCCTCCAGCTAAAGCAAATTTTGCTGCTAATATGTTAGGGAAAGAGTTTTGCTGTCCGGCAATAAATAAAGCTCCGTCTGATAATCCGGCCGTTAAAGAGTTTCCTACTGCCACATAATTAGAAAAATCTGCGTCTCCGGCAGTTACTTCGATCATTTGAGTATCTGGCATTGTATTGCCATCATCATCTGATTCGCATGATGCAAAAATCCCTAAAAGGGCTAAAAGCATCCACTTGTTATACTTAAATTTTATCATAGCCTTTTAATCTTTTTATTGTAAAGCAGGCAGTGCTTTACTAGCATAAAACACTGCCTTTTGGTTGTATTAATATTATAGGTTGTTAATTGTCCAAGAAACGTAAAACTGAGATCCTATTCTACCGGTTCCGAATGCTGTAAAGTATTCTTCACCAAGCAAGTTGGTAGCACCTGCTTTAAAGGTAGATTTTAAGCTAGGAACTCTGTAGTTTATTTGAGCATCTAATACGTGGAATGATGGTACGGTACCGTCACCAAACGAAGCTTCCCAGAAATACGTATCGCTCCATCTCCAAGCAACATTAAATCCAAAGTTCTCAAATAAATCTGT
>JBPEWY010000014.1:0-3453 GCA_052032225.1 Flavobacteriaceae bacterium | reverse complement strand
GCTTGCTCAATTTCTTCAGAAAGCATATTGGCTGCATTGTTAAGTACTGTCCAGCGCAAATATGATTTCCAGTCTTCTATATTGTTTTTTGAAAGAACCGTTTGAAGTGATTTAAAATACCCAGGGTCTGTTACAACAATGGTATCTACCTGTGCCATACCAAGACCTTGCAAATAATTATCCCAATTAACTGTAGACACCATGTTTTTTAAATCTGAAACAGCAGTTGGATTATAACGTTTACTTGGATCTCTACGCTCAACCTTATCCATTCTAGGCTCTGCAAGCATAATTTCGAATGCTAAAATTCTTTCTGCTTCTTTCTGTGCTTCCTCTTCATTGTAATCTATAAACTGAAGCATTCTTGCAATATGCGCCTTGTACTTTTCTCTTTTTTCTTTAGAATCTTCATCGTCTGCCACATAATAATCTCTATCTGGTAAGCCTAAAGCTCCGGGACCTAAAAAAGCAACATTTTTGTTACTGTCTTTAGCATCAGCTCTAACACCTACACCAAAAAAGGCAGAAATTCCGTAAGGTTCTGTTTCAATTAAAAATTGCTCTAATTGCGCTTTGTTTTCTATGGCGTTTATTTTCTCTAGATAGGGTTTAATAGGCGCTACGCCCATTTTGTTGCGGTTTTCTATATCCATAATTGTTTGATATAGATACACCGCTTTAGCCTCATCTGAATTTGGGTCTAAATTAGGATCGTTTAAAGCTTCGTTTAAAATAGCCAGTGCGTCAGAGTCTGTTTTCTTTCTGAGCGCATCAAAACTTCCCCAACGAGTCCTGTCTGCAGGAATCTCTGTTGAGTCTAACCAAGCACCGTTTACATACCTGAAGAAGTCGTCTTGAGGTCTAACAGATGTATCCATGTAGGCAAGGTTAATACCCGGCTCTACATCTTGTTTGGCTGTTGTAGCTTCTTTTTTGCAAGAAGATATTGTTGCTCCTGCTAAAGCAACTACAAAAAGCGTTTTTGTAAAGTTCTTTTTCATTTTGTGGTTAATTACTTAGTTTCAATGCAATTTAAAACAAAAAAACTGCTCATAAAGAGCAGTTTGCAATTCGTTAACATTTTTTTGGGTAATCTAGATTTATAATTAGTTTACTTTAAACTCAAAGACTTCTGATTGCGACGTGTTTCCTTCGGCATCCCTACTCACAACCTGCCAATAATAAACTGTATCAGAAGAAACAGATACAGTTAACGATGCTTCGGTTACAGCTGTTGCTTCAAGGTTTACAGGAGGTGTAACGGTATCAAAATACACATCATAATTAATTAAATCTCCATCTAAATCACTACCAGTCCAAGATAGTGTAATTTCACCACCCGAAACAGTAATATTTTCTCCCATAGCAGGACTTTGAACTTCGGCCGGATACGGAGCGTAATTTTCTATTCCTTCTCCGGCATTATAAAACTTCCAGGTTTCACTTTCTGCTGTTTGAGAAACCCCGTTTGCTTTAGACTCTACACTCCAAGAATACGGCGTACCACGTAAAATAGTAGCTGCATATTCTGTAGCGCTAGTATTATATGTACTTGTGCTACCGTTTAATAAGTTTTTTATTTTTAAAGTATAGTTATCTGTATTAGCAGACTCATTCCATCTAAAAGTAACTTCACTTTGTGTATCTGATATCACAGTCCCTTCTGTACACTCTTTATCTTTTTCAGGAAAAACCAGTGTAGCAGCAGCTGGCGGATCGGGGTCTGGTGTTGGTCCTGGTCCGTCATCACCTCCGCCTCCTCCGCTTCCGCCACATGAAGCGAATACTAAGAGAGCTAAAAAATATACTGTTGTTAGTGCTTTTTTTGTATTCATGGGGTTATCTTTTAATTACTTTATAGCTTAATTGTTTTTGGTTGGTTTTTATGGTTAAAATGTAAGCTCCGCTTTGTAAGTTTTGTGGATGCAACACTATTTTACCATTATCCGGTTTATAAGTTTTGGTAAATACGCGTCTTCCTGCATACGAATATAATGAAACTGTAACATTTTCGTTTACCTGCCCTAATACTACATTAATGGTACTTTCTGTAAACGGATTAGGATAGATTAATACTTGGTCTGATACTACAATAGTTTCAATATAAGTTCCTTGACAAGCTTTGTCTGTAGTAACTTTTAATGTATTTATCGGCGCTTCAAGGTTTAGTGTTATAGAACTTTCTGTTGTAGAGAACAGTTTATCATTAAGCTCAATATAATAAACCGAGCTACCTGATAAATTTATTGATACTTTTTTGCCATTATCTTGAACTCTCGCATAAACAGATAACGGTTCTGGCTCTGCTACTGTAACCGTAAAACATTGCTCATATTCCGGTTCTTCGGCAAGTGTTATACAAAGCTCGTAAGCACCTGAAGTAAGGTCTGAAAACGAGGTTTCACTGGTAAATGATTGAGCGCTATTTATGCCATTGCCCGTTAATGTTGCAGTGTAGTTGTATGATTGTTGTGCAGTAATTTCTATTGCTCCGTTATTTGACGATATACATGTTTCTGATATTGTTTTTATAGAGAAATTATCTGCCGGAAGAGAAAACACTTCGCAACCTGTAACATCTACTACAGTATTTGGTGGAGTTCCTAAACATTGATCTACACTATCTGGTACTCCATCATTATCATTATCATCATCACAAACATCTCCAATTCCGTCTCCATCTACATCTTCTTGCTCCGGATTGGCTACTAATGGGCAGTTATCTTCTGCATCTAATACGCCATCATTATCATCGTCTGTATCGCAAGCATCGCCCATACCATCAGAATCTGTGTCGGTTTGGTCTGCATTAGCCACAAGCGGACAGTTATCATTTACATCTAAAACACCATCATTATCATCATCTTCATCATCTTGAAATCCTTCAATAATTAAATCGTCTACTACAGCACCTTCTTCAACAACTGCCTGGTCTGAATGAAACACAATTCTGAACATTATGTTGGTTTCACTTCTTAAATCAGGTTCACCGTTAATAGCATTAAGTGTAAAATCATAAGCATACTCGGTCATTGTTGCATTGGTGCCTGTCCATTGCCCTCCGGGGCAATTAAAACAATCATTTCCTGTAGTTGCACTGGTTCTATCACTTGTGTACCAATTAGGTTGGCTATTTACAGTACCTAATAAATTCCATGTAGTGCCATCGGTAGAATATTCTACATATACTACATCCCAGTTTTCTTCGAGCTCATACGCCATTTTAAATTTAAGAACCGGACTTAATACTGTAGAAAAATCATAACATTTGGTTACTATATAGCTCTTAACCATGTTGTTATGGTCTCCTGCTAAATTGGTGCCGTAAACTTGTGTACCGGATGCTGTCTGATTTAAAAGAGTTCCCGTTGGAACACCTCTTTGCCACTCAGCTGGGGTTGTTCCATCTTCATTGTAAACCAATAATTCATCAGAAGCAGACTCAAATGTGTT
>JBPEWY010000013.1:0-81484 GCA_052032225.1 Flavobacteriaceae bacterium | reverse complement strand
GAGGGTCGCTGGTTCGAGCCCAGCAGGGGGAGCAAAATAAAAGCCCGGTAATTACCGGGCTTTTATTTTGCTCCCCCTGCTGGGCTCGAACCAGCGACCCTCTGATTAACAGTCAGATGCTCTAACCAACTGAGCTAAGGAGGAAAATGTTATTGCTTTTTTGCGGATGCAAATATAGCTGTTTTTTGATTTATCGCAAACAAAAAATAATTTTTTTATCCTTTAAATAAAAGTCTATAAATATCATTTCCGTTGGCAAACAATAACAATGCAATTAAAATAAAGAACCCTGCCATTTGTGCATACTCCATAAACTTATCGCTAGGCTTTTTACCAACAACCATTTCGTATAATAAAAACATTACATGACCGCCATCTAAAGCCGGAATTGGCAATATGTTCATAAATGCTAATATAAGCGATATAAAGGCTGTTGTTTGCCAAAAACTAACCCAGTTCCACTCTCCCGGAAACAAATTACCAATAGCTGCAAAACCACCAACTCCTTTGTAAGCTCCGGTTTCTGGATTAAATATTTTTTTCATTTGTTGCACATAACCGCTAAGTATTTTTTTTCCTTTGTTAAATCCGGCAGGGATTGCTTCTAAAAACGAATATTCTTTTGTTTCTAAGGTTATGGCGTTCATGCGCTCTAAGTCTGATAACGACATCCCTGTTAGTACTCCAATTTTTCCTTCGTTGTTAATTTTAACCGGAAATGTAACCGTGTCTCCTTCGTAACGCTGTACCGTAAAATTAATTTCTTGTCCTTTTAAACGTTCTACCAGCTCTTTAACTTCATCGTGATAGGTTACTGGTGTGTTTCCTATTTTAATTACGCGATCTTTTGATTTGAATCCGGCTTCATAATTATGTGATTCTTTAGGAACCTCGGCAACTACAAAGGGAATTCTTGGCGATATAAAAAACCCGGTGTTTTTATTTTCTATAAGCTTAGAGATAAAATCTACCGGCATTTGTTTTTCTATTATTTCGCCATTACGGTCTATAGTTAGTGAGTTCCCGTTTACTATTTGCGCTGCTAAATCATTATAGTTTACAACTTCTTCTCCATCTACAGCTATTATTTTGTCGCCGGTTTTTACTCCAATAAGTTCGCCCATTTCCGGCTGGGTTACCCATACGCCATCTTTAAGGCTTTTCATGGGTAAATATTGTTCTCCGTAAGCGTAGGCTAATCCAATATAAATAACAATAGCCAAGATAAAGTTAACCGTTACCCCTCCTAACATTATAATAAGTCGTTGCCATGCGGGCTTACTTCTAAATTCCCACGGTTGTGGTTCTTGTTTCATTTGCTCGGTATCCATGCTCTCATCAATCATTCCGGCAATTTTAACATATCCTCCCAATGGCAACCACCCTATACCATAAACTGTTTCGCCAATTTTCTTTTTAAATAGTGCAAACTTTACATCAAAAAACAAGAAAAACTTCTCTACACGAGTTTTAAATAACTTGGCAGGAATAAAGTGTCCTAACTCATGTAAAACAATTAGTAGTGATAAACTTAATAATAGCTGTGCTGCTTTAATTATAAACGGACTCATATAATGTTGTATTCTAACTTACTTTGTAAACCGCACAAAAGTACATTTTTAATAGTTGTAAAAAAAGTTACATACTAATCTGAACCTGTTTTTAAGAAAGTTTTAGCAGGTGTTTGGCATAAATAAATTACCATAAATAACACACATACACTACCTTTGCGCAAAAATTTAATATGCTACAGTTTTTTAGCAAATTTAAATATTTAGGTATTACTCTTTTAGTGCTTTCCGGCATAATAATTACCCTTTTTTATAATGCACTCAAGCCTAAACCTAAACTACCTATTTACCAACCTGCTATGGTAAATAGTGAATTGGTAGACAGCACTTTACAACATGTAAAAAAGTACCATACCATTGGCAACTTTACTCTTGTAAACCAAAACGGAGATACCATAACACAAGAAAATTACAAAGACAAAATTTATATAGCCGATTTTTTCTTTACCACATGCCCAACCATTTGCCCAATTATGACAGACAATATGGTAATTATACAAGAGGCTATTAAAAATGATGATGAAGTATTACTCTTATCGCACACGGTAACACCAGAAATAGATTCTGTTGCTCAATTAAAAAAATATGCTTTAGAAAAGGGTGTTATAGATGAAAAATGGAATTTGGTTACCGGAAACAAAAAACATATTTACAACTTAGCAAGAAAATCGTATTTAGTTGCTAAAGATGATGGTGATGGAGGCCCGTATGATATGATACATACCGAAAATTTTGTGTTAGTTGATAAAAAAAGGCGAATAAGAGGTTTTTATGACGGTACCAATACCGAAGATATTGAGCGCCTGCTGTCTGATTTAAAAATTTTAAAACAAGAATATAAAAACCCGTAACAACAGAAATTTTACGTTACACTTTTTAAAACTAGTTTTTTAGCTTATTTTTGCTTACTTAAAATCAGTCTAAATAAGAATATGTGTACAGTAGCCGATTTAAAACGTGGTGAGAAAGGTATAATTAAAGAGATCTCTATAAACCATATTCCTATAAAGCTTTTAGAAATGGGATGTTTGCCCGGTAACGAGGTAGAACTTATACAACTTGCTCCTTTTAAAGACCCAATGTACATAAATGTAAACGGCTCTCATTTAGCAATCAGAAAAGAAACTGCCGTTCATATAGAAATTCAAAAAATTCAAGATATTACCCTATGAGTAAGCAAATAAAAGTAGCACTTATAGGGAATCCTAATACCGGTAAAACTTCTGTTTTTAATGCTCTTACAGGGTTAAACCAAAAAGTAGGTAATTATCCAGGTATAACTGTAGAGAAAAAAGAAGGTATTTGTAAGCTTCCCAGAGGTGTTAAAGCACATATTTTAGATTTACCCGGCACCTATAGTCTAAATACCACATCGTTAGATGAAAGTGTTGCCGTAGAAATTTTACTGAATAAAAATGATAAAGATTTCCCTGATGTAGCTGTTGTAGTTACTGATGTAGAAAACATTAAGCGAAATCTTTTGCTTTTTACTCAAATTAAAGATTTAAAAATTCCAACCATATTGGTCATTAACATGGCCGATAGAATGAAACGTAAAGGAATTACATTAGATATTCCTGTTTTAGAAGACCGCCTAAAAACTAAAATAGCGTTAGTTTCTACCAGAAAAGGTGTTGGAATAGATCATTTAAAAGAACTTATTTTAGATTACAAATCGCTTTCTGTAGAGCCGTGTGTTAACGCCTCTATTATAGATCCGGAGTATTTTGCCGATCTTAAAAAAACCTTTCCCAACCAAGATATTTATAAACTTTGGTTGGTAATTACACAAGATGTAAACTTTACTCCCTTAGAAAAAAAGGTTGTTAAAGACACCTCTGCTTTCACAACCAAAAGCACGGCAGAACTTAAAAGAATGCAGCAAAAAGAGACCATTGTAAGGTACCAATTTATAAATGGAGTTCTTAAAGAAGGTTATAAAATAGACCGTGCTTCTGCAAAAGGATTTACAGCCACATTAGACAGGGTTTTAACACACCATATTTGGGGATATGCCATATTTTTTATCATCCTGCTAACTATCTTCCAAGCTATTTACGATTGGAGTAGTTACCCCATGGATTTTATAGACCAACTATTTGCTTCTTTTAGTGACTGGACCAAAAACACTCTGCCTCCCGGCGTATTTACTAACCTAATTGCAGAAGGTATTATTCCCGGCTTAGGTGGCATCGTGATTTTTATTCCGCAAATAGCATTTTTGTTTTTGTTTATATCGGTGCTCGAAGAAAGTGGTTATATGAGTAGGGTAGTTTTTTTAATGGATAGAGGTATGCGCCGTTTTGGATTAAGCGGTAAAAGTGTTGTACCACTTATTTCGGGTACTGCTTGTGCAATTCCGGCAATAATGGCCACCCGAAATATTGAAAGCTGGAAAGAACGACTTATAACTATTCTGGTAACTCCATTTACAACCTGTTCTGCCCGCTTACCGGTTTATTTAATAATTATTGCCTTAGTAATACCAGACAAACGTTTTCTGGGAATGAATCTGCAGGGCATTACCTTAATGCTTTTATACCTGTTAGGTTTTGTTATGGCAGTAATAGCTGCCTGGATTTTACATAAAACGCTGCAAATAAAAGGCAAAACATTTTTTATTGCCGAAATGCCTAACTATAAAGTCCCTTTATTTAAAAATGTGGCTTACACGGTTATAGAAAAAACCAAAAGTTTTGTTTTGGGTGCCGGTAAAATAATTTTAGCTATTTCAATTATTTTATGGTTTTTAGCTTCTAACGGGCCTACCGAAAAATTTACAAATGCAGAACGTATAGTTACCGAAATCAACCCTACATTACCTGAAGATGAGTTAAGCACTAAAATAGCTTCGTATAAATTAGAGAATTCTTATATAGGGTATATAGGAAGAGCCATAGAACCTGCCATTAGGCCTTTAGGATACGATTGGAAAATTGGTATTGCCATTGTAAGTTCTTTTGCTGCCAGAGAAGTTTTTGTAGGAACCCTTGCTACCATTTACAGTGTTGGCAGTGAAGAAGAAGAAACTATTAAAAACCGAATGGCCGGAGAGGTAAATCCTATTTTAGGCGGCCCGTTGTTTAACTTTGCTTCCGGAATATCGTTATTACTTTTTTACGCATTTGCTATGCAATGCATGAGTACTTTAGCTGTTGTAAAAAAAGAAACAAATAGCTGGCGTTGGCCATTATTACAGCTTGTTTCTATGAGCACAATAGCATATTTGGCTGCTTTAATTGCTTATCAATTACTTAAATAGTATGGAAATTATACAGCACATATTAGCATATACAACCTTGTTTTTAGCCATTGCTTATTTAATTAAGAAGTTTTTTGTGGTAAAAAAACAGCCACAAAACTCCTGTGTTAGCAAAGATTGTGGCTGTAAAAATTAATTTTGTTTCCTGTACTTTTCAAACCAAGCTATAGTGTGGGCTATTTTAGTTATTAAGTTGCTTGGTCTTGAGGCAATGCCATGTGAAGCCTCCGGAATTTCAACTAAAACGGTTTGTATTTTTCTGAGCTTTAAGGCATGATATAGTTGTTTTGCTTCGCTTGGTGGTGTACGTAAATCGTTCATTCCCACCATAACCATAGTAGGTGTTTGTATATTGCCAACTAAAGAAATCGGAGAAAATTTCCAGTAAGTTTCTACATTTTCCCATGGTTGCCCGGGATAGCGATAATTAGCATACCTAAAATAATTATCTGCTACCAGAGTTTTACTAATCCAATTCATTACGGGTTTAGCAACCACAGCAGCTTCAAAGCGGTTGTTTTTTCCAATTATCCAAGCCGTCATTATGCCACCGGCACTCCCTCCGGTAACAAACAGTTGGTCTTCGTGTGCTAATCCTTTTTCAATTAAATAATCAACCCCATCCATAACATCTTGGTAGTCGTCTCCCGGATAATTGTTATATAATAAATTACCAAACTCCTCTCCGTAACTGGTACTTCCTCTTGGGTTAGGATAAAAAACAATGTATCCTGCTGCTGCATACAACTGCATTTCGGCAGAAAATCTATCTCCATAATTTAATATTGGCCCACCATGATTCTCCACTAAAAGCGGGTACTTTTTATTAGGATTAAAATGTGGTGGTTTTACAATCCATCCTTGAATATCTCTACCATCTACAGTAGACTTGTACCAAACCTCCTCTACTTCTCCTAAAGTTCTGTAGGGTAGTAAATCTGAGTTTAAATCGACAATAATCTTGGGGTTTTTACTTTTTTGTTTCAAGATAGCCAAAGCAGCAGGGTAACTAGGTGTAGTATGTGTGTAAGCAATAGTGTTGTTTTTTGCAAGACTGTAAGAACCTCCCGGATAAGGTCTTCCTATAGATGTGCCTCCAAGATTGTCGGCAATTTTAGTTACTTTCCCTGAAAGGCTTATGTAGCCTATTTTAGTATTGCCTTTATCATCATACGTAATATAAAGCCCTTCACTTTTGGCATCCCATTTTATGTTAGATACGCTCCTGTCTAAAGCTTCTGAAAGTACACGTTTATTACTTCCATCGGCATTCATTATATGAAGTTTTCTAATCTGGTATGCTTGTACTTTATCTTCGTAGCCTAAGTAGGCTATATATTTTCCGTTAGGAGAAACTGTAGGGTTATAATCAGGTCCTTGTCTGTTGGTTAATGCAGTAATTGCTCCTGTTTGTAAAGATACGCTGTACAGTTCGCTATTGTTATAATCGTACTCCCAATTATCTGATCTGTTTGCCGTAAAATAAATAGTATTACTATTAGGATGCCAAGAAATTGGTCCGTTATGATTATAGTCTCCCGATGTAATTTGTCTGGGCGCTCCTCCTTGTGATGAAATCACAAAAATATGATTAAAGCCGGGCTCAATATATCCTCTGCCATCTGCTTCATGATATAATCTGTCTGTAATTCTAGGAGATTTTGCCCATTTTGCACCTTTAGGTTTTTGAGGTATTTTTGCTAAAACCGGTGGTGCTTTAGGCACATTCATGGTAAATGCAATCCAGTTTTCGTCTGGCGACCAAGATATTGATGATGGCGATTTTGGAAGTTGAGAAATTCTGGCAAATTTACCGCTATTTACCCAATACATATACAGCTCTGTACCTTCGTCTGTGGTGCTTGCAAAAACAATTCGGTTTCCTGAAGGAGACCATCTGGCAGAGAACTCATTTACCTCTCTTGTGGTTAATTTTTGGTGTTGTGAACCATCTGATTTAACTATCCAGAGATTTCCCACTGCTCTGTCTTTCATTATATCAAACCTCATTCTTCTGTAAACCACCCAGGTTCCATCCGGAGATATTTGAGGGTCTGAAACATATTCTAAATCAAATACATCTAAATCTTTAAAGGCAGGTTTTTGAGTGATTTGAGAAAAGGCTTCTACAATAATTAAAAGACAAAAAGCTAGTAAAACCGATTTTTTCATGACAAGGACATTTTTTATGCCCTTAAAAATAATCATTTTTTTAAGGTAGAATTTTTACCCTCTAAACAAAAAGTAATCTTCTTTCATAGCCTCAATTTGAGTATGCTTATTGGTAACAATATAGTTGATGGCCTTTTGAGTGAAGTCGTCTCCTTTTTCTGTTAAATTAACAATACCATTACTAATGGTAATCATGTTATTTTTTTGTGCCAAGTCTAACACCTTTTTAGCTTTAACTTTTTGCCAATTTATATGCTGACTTAAATGGTTTACATGACGCTCTTTTTCATCTGAATGATTTTTTAAATGCAACAAAAACGTAAGAAGCATTACCTCTATTTTTTGTTGTTTTTGACGGTACAATACAGCCCACAAGCCTTTGCCCGGAGCAAATAAATAGACTGCTAAAAACACGATTCCTAAAACAGTAGTTATAGACCCGGCTATAGAGGCATCTAATAAATGTGCAACCCAGTATCCTGTAATAGCAGCAAAAACTCCAAAAAAGCACGAAAGCCATAGCATTTGCTTTAAATCTTTTGTGAGTAAATAGGCTGTTGCTGCCGGTGCAATCATAAGTGCTACAACTAAAATGGCACCAACAGCATCGAAAGCACCAACAATAGTTACCGATGAAACAGACATTAAACCGTAATGCATTACAACCGGCGAAAATCCTAATGAAGCGGCCAATCCGGCATCAAACGTACTTACTTTTAATTCTTTAAAAAAGGCTAAAAGCAACGCAACGGTTAGTACTAAAATTACACCTATTACCCAAAGTGACTTTGGGCCAAAATCTAACCCGTTTATGAGCAATCTATCAAAAGGAGCAAAAGCTAATTCTCCCAACAACACGGCATCTACATCTAAGTGTACATCGTTAGCATTTTTAGCAATTAAAATAACACCTATACTAAACAATGCCGGAAAAACCAATCCAATAGCAGTATCTTCTTTAACCAATCCGGTTTTTTGTATAAACTCTACTAAAACTACAGTGATAACCCCGGTTACAGCTGCTAAAATTATTAGTAAAGGCGACGCTAAATCGTGAGTTATAAAAAACCCTATTACAATTCCGGGTAATATAGAGTGGCTTATGGCATCACTTATAAGGGCCATTTTTCTGAGCACCAAAAACACCCCCGGTATAGCACAGGCCATGGCTACTAAACTTGCAATGAGTTGTATTTCTATTTGTGCGCTCGTCATTTTTCTTGATCTTGTTGGTTGTATAAAGAAGCTGCTTTATTAAAGCCTTCTTGTGTTAATGACCACATATTACCACGAATAGTTATGTAGTTTTTATGCTCTAATTTTTTAAGTGATTTTTTAGTAAATCCTTGAAAATTGTTTAACAGTTTTATATGATGCGGATGCGATATGTTTTGATGCGTTTTAGCAATATTGTACATAAAAGCAAGTGTTTTATGTAGTTTTAAATCGTTTCTGCTTTTTTGAAATCTTATCTCTCTAAATAACAATCCTCTACTAGGAGAAAATATAAAAGACACCAACACAAAAGCAGCTGCTACTAATACAATTACAGGTCCGGTAGACAAATTATTTTGTGTAGCACTAATTGCTGTACCAACCACTCCGGATATTGCACCAAATAGTGCTGCTAATACTACCATTATCCCCAAACTATTTGTCCATTGCCTTGCAGCTGCTGCCGGAGCTAATAACATAGCACTCATTAAAACTACTCCTACAGTTTGTAGTCCTAAAACAATGGCAAGTACTATAAACGAAGTAATTATAACATCTATAACCTTTGTGTTAAACCCTAACGTTTTAGTATAATCTGCATCAAAAAGAAGTAATTTAAACTCTTTCCAGAATAACACCACAATAATTAAACAAATACCTGCCACTATACTCATTAACCAAACATCACGTTCTAATAGCGTTGCTGCTTGACCAAAAAGATACGTGTCTAGCCCAGCTTGATTTGCATTAGGTTGCTTTTGAATAAATGTTAGCAGCAACATTCCGAAACCAAAAAAAAGCGATAAAATTAAACCAAGTGCAGTATCTGATTTTAAGTGTGTTTTGGTGATAATACCTCTAATCCAGAATGTTCCGATAAGGCCGCTTAAAAGCGCTCCCAATAAAAAAGTATTGCTGTCTTTTGCTCCGGTTAGCAAAAAGGCAATTGCAATACCCGGCAATGCAGCATGAGATATTGCATCGCCCAGCAAGCTTTGTTTTCTGAGTACTGCAAAACTTCCTAACATACCACAAACAGCTCCTAATACAGCTGTGCCAAGGGTAATGGTACGAAGTGTATAATCGTTTAAAACTGCTGCAATATATTCTTGTACATTCATTATTGCTGCACGCTAACTTTATAATTAATTCCGTAGGTTTTAGTTAGGTTATCGTCGTTAAAAATATCTTTTACCGGTCCGGTTGCAATACGTTTTACGTTTAAGAATGTAACCCAATCAAAATACTCCGGGACCGTTTGCAAATCATGATGAACAACTACAACTGTTTTCCCTGCTTTTCTGAGCTCTTTTAATATATTTATAATTGCTTTTTCTGTGGTGGCATCTACCCCTTGAAAAGGTTCATCCATAAAGTATATAGATGCGTTTTGAACAAGTGCTCTAGCTAAGAAAATACGTTGTTGTTGCCCTCCAGATAATTGACTAATTTGCCTGTCTTTAAAAGGCAGCATCCCAACTTTTTCTAATGCTTCTAAGGCTGCTTTTTTTTCTTTTTGCCCCGGTCTTTTAATCCATCCTAAGCTACCATAAGTTCCCATCATAACAACATCTAGTGCAGTAGTAGGAAAATCCCAATCTACACTTCCTTTTTGCGGAACATAGGCCACTAATGAACGTTGTTTTTTGTATGGTTTTCCATAAACCGAAATGCTTCCGGCCAATGGCTTGATAATTCCTAGTATGGCTTTTATGAGCGTTGATTTTCCTGCTCCATTCGGTCCAACAATAGCCATTAAAACCCCTTCCGGAATTCTAAGATCTATGTCCCACAACACCGGTTTGTAATTGTAAGCTACCGTTAAATCATCTACCGCTACTGCTATTTTTTGATCTTCGCTCATATATTACAAATCTTTTATTGTAAGGCGTTAACAATAGTGTTTACATTATACTTAAACATGCCTATGTAAGTTCCCTCGGGTGTACCGGCATCACCCAACGCATCAGAATACAATGTTCCTCCTATTGTAACCTCATGACCTTTAGCTTTAACAGATGCTTGTAGGGCTTCTATAGTACGTTTTGGTACAGAGCTCTCTACAAATATGGCTTTAACATTGTTTTCTATAATAAAGTTTGCCAGTTTTTGAACATCTTGCACTCCGGCTTCTGTTGCAGTAGATAATCCCTGCAAACCAACAACTTGAAAGTTAAAAGCTTCGCCAAAATAATTAAACGCATCGTGTGCAGTTACTAAAATACGCTGCTCTGCCGGCAGTTTATTTACTACGTTGGTTACCTCTTTTTGTAAAGCATCTAACGATGCAAGGTAGTTATTAGCATTGTTTAAATAATACGCTGCATTTTTAGCATCTAATTCTGCTAATTTATTGGCAACAAACTGTACTGCTTTTTTCCAGTAGTTTATATTAAACCAAATATGAGGATCGTAGTTAGAAGCAAAATAATCTGAGCCTATAAGTTTACTTTTATCTAATGCATCTGTGATTGCAATGGTAGTTTTGTTTTGCTGCTGCATTTTCTCGAAAATATCAACCAACTTCCCTTCTAAATGCAATCCGTTATAAAACACAACATCTGCATTAAATAATTTAGAGACATCTCCTTCACTGGCTTTGTATAGGTGAGGATCTACGCCACTTCCCATTAAACCTTGCAGTGTTATTTTGTCGCCACCAATCACCGATAACATATCGGTAATCATAGTGGTTGTGGTTACTACATTAAGTTTTTCGTTTTTTTGCTTTGTTTCTGTTTTACAAGCTCCTAAAACAAGTAATATGCTTAGTGATAAAACTATTTTTTTCATGTGTCTTTTTATTTAGGAATTCTAAAACTAATACCTCCACTTATGTATAAATCTTGAGTGTTATTTAAACTAGTACCGCCAGAGAGGTCTAACTGAACATTATTGCTAAGCAAATAAGTAAATCCGGCATCCCATAAATGACTTGGTCTGCTGTCTTCCGGAAGTTCTCCGTATAACTCTACAAAAGTGCCCAACTTATCTGTTATACTATAACCATAGGCAAGAGTATATACATAGTTCGCTTCTGGAGAATCACCGCCCCATTCTGCTCCTAAGTTGTACGAAAGGCTAGAATTCTCACTTAAAGTATGTGCAAACGAAAACCTAAAATCTACCCCAGTAGTTTCCGGCCTGTAATCTGTTGCTGCTAAAAATGGTAATTGCAAATGACCAATTAATCCTATTTCGGGCAACCACCCGTTTTCTTGCGTTATGGCTACTTTAGCACCTAAAAGCAATGGCGAAAATCCGCTTAAAACATTCTCTATTTCATTGCCGTTAAACTCAAAAGCTTGCTCGGTAAAATCCCAACCTAAACGCAACTCTAAATTGTCTAACAAACCAACCCTAACTAAAGTTGTGTTAAAGGTTGTAGTTTTCTCTTTAATAGAATTTTCTTTAAACGATTCGTAAAAAGTTCCTGTTTCTACCTGTATGAAACCAACCGGAACAACAGATGGAGATTCTGTTGCATCGGGCCTATCGGTTACTAATGGACCTAACGTTTCTTTTTGTTCTTGTGAATATGCTTTAGCTGCTGCTATTAACGCAAGTAAAACAATCTTAAATTTTCGTGTCATTTTCTACTTCTTTTACTAATAAATTATTTGCTACGGTTTCTGTTATAGTATGTTTATTATTGTTATTTATTGCAATTAGCATAGAGTTGTCAAATGGTTCTACACTAAGTACTTTTATGCTATCTCCTATAGCAATTTGCTTTTTGTTTAAATACCTTAAAAAATCGTCTGACGAGTCTTTAACTCCTAACAAAATTGTCTCTTGGTTCTCTTGTAGTGTAGAAAGTTTAACCTTTTTTCTTCGTGTAATATTCCCATCTTTGTCCGGAATCGGATCACCATGCGGATCTACAGTAGGGTAGCCTAAAAATGCTTCTAATCTGTTAATTAAGCGTTCAGATTTTATGTGCTCTAATTGCTCGGCAATGTCATGAACCTCATCCCAAGAAAAGTTTAGCTTATCTACCAAAAACGCTTCCCACAAACGGTGTTTTCTAATAATAGATACTGCCACTTTTTTTCCTTTATCAGACAACTGTACGCCTTGATATTTTTTATAGATAACCAATTCTTTCTCGGCCAATTTCTTTAACATATCGGTTACTGAAGACGCTTTAGTATTCAGTTTCTCTGCAATTAAATTGGTGTTAACCTCGGTACCATTTATTCCGCCAAGGCTGTAAATAGCTTTTAAATAATTTTCTTCGGCCTGAGAAAACATATTTTATTTTTTGGCAAATGTAATCATTTTTTTAGATAAGCCTAAAAATATTTTAAAGCAAATAAAAACCTCGCTTATTTACGAGGTTATATTGTTGTTAAGGAGTATTAAGATTGCCTGTCTATTAACGAAGTGGCAAAGCTTATAAAATGTTCTTTGTTAGTAGCAGATAACGATGTTTTATTTAAATAATTAAAGGCCTTTTGTGTGTAAAAAGCAACTGTTTCTTTGGTTTCTGCAGCTGCTCCTGTTTCTGTAAAAATATTTTTTACCTTTTGTACTTTATCATCAGATTTTTTTGTGATTGCGTACCAATCTAACAATGTAGCTTTTGTTTGGGCATCGGCTCTTTCTAAGGCTTTTAGGTACAAAAACGTTTTTTTGTTTTCTAAAATATCACCTCCTACTTGTTTACCAAAGGTTTCGGGATTTCCAAAGGCATCAAGATAATCGTCTTGAATTTGAAAAGCCAATCCTAAATGCACTCCAAAATCATACATGTGTTGTGCATCCTCTTCTGATGCATCAGCAATATAGGCTCCCATTTTTAATGCACACCCTAATAAAACAGCTGTTTTGCCTTTAATCATGTTTAAATAATCTGAAAGCGAAACCTGTTGTTGTTGTTCAAAATCCATATCATATTGCTGTCCTTCGCATACGTGTAGTGCTGTTTCAGAAAAAAGCTTAATCAATTTTACTTGCAACTCTGCCGGATATGTTTCAAAAAATTGATAGGCTTTAACAAGCATGGCATCTCCGGATAATATTCCTGTATTCACATCCCATTTTTCATGAACAGTTGGTTGCCCTCGCCTTACAGGAGCATCATCCATAATATCATCATGTATTAATGAGAAGTTATGAAAAAATTCTACTGCTAATGCTGCCGGAATTGCATCGGTATAACTTCCAGAGAAAGCATCGGCAGTCATTAAAGTTAAAACCGGTCTTAAACGTTTACCGCCCAACTGCAAAATATATGCTAAAGGACGGTAAAGCCCTTGTGGCTGCTTTTTAAAACTATAAGCCGTTATGGCTTGCAATATTGTTTGCTGGTATTGTTCTGTACTACGCATACGGTAAAATTAGCTCGACTAAAATACTATAAAGCCAACGTAAATTAAGATAAATGTAATGTTAAAAAATTGTAAAACTTTGGAAACTTTTATTGTTTATAAAGTTTCCTGAGCTATATTTGCGCTCCTTTATTATAGATTACATGCGTAATAAAATTTTAGAAAAAGCAGCCGATTTATTTTTAACCTATGGTTTTAAGAGCATTACCATGGATGATATTGCCGATGCGCTGGGCATATCTAAAAAAACCATTTACGCACACTTTGAAACTAAAACTGCTTTAGTTAAAGACGTTTCTTTTTATATGTTCGAAATTATATCGCACGGTATAAATTGTATCTGCGATTTAAAAAAGAACCCCATTGAAGAGCTCTACGAGATAAAGAGCTTTGTTATGCATCATTTAAAAGACGAAAAATCCTCTCCGCAATATCAGCTTCAAAAATATTACCCTAAAATTTTTGAAACCCTTAAAAAAAAGCAATTCGAAGTAATGAATGCTTGTATTACAGAAAACCTAAACCGAGGTATTGAGCAAGGTTTTTATCGTAAAACAATTGATGTTGATTTTGTTACCAAAATATACTTTAACGGTATTATGGGCTTAAAAAACCCTGAATTTTTTTCACCTAAACACTATGCCATGAACTCTTTAATGGAGATGTATTTAGAATACCATGTAAGAGCCATAGCAACAACAAAAGGATTAGAAACTTTAAATGCTATTTTAAGTTCACAACATGAAAAATAAACTACTGTTTACATGCTGCTTTATGTTTAGCCTAAGTATTGTTGCACAGCAACAACCACAAGAGTTTTCTTTAAACGAGGCTATTGCTTATGCATTAGAAAATAATTACAATGCCATAAATGCCAATAGAGATATAGAGGCTGCTAAAAAACAAAAGTGGGAGACTACAACCATGGGGCTTCCGCAAATAGATGCCAGCATAGACTACCAGAATTTTTTAAAACAACCGGTTTCGTTAGTTCCGGCCCAATTTTTTGGTGGTGAGCCCGGAGAATTTGCCGAAGTTGTTTTTGGAACTAAGCAAAATGTAAATGCAACCGCAACATTAAAACAATTAATATTTGATGGCTCTTATCTGGTTGGTTTACAGTCTGCCAAAGTATTTCTGGAAATCTCAAAAAACGCCAAAGAAAAAACTAATCTAGAAGTTAGAAAGGCGGTTATTAATGCCTACGGAAATGTGCTTCTTGCAAAAGAAAGCGTTACTATTTTAGAGAAAAATAAAGCTACACTACAAAAAAATCTTTTTGAGACTAAAAAACTCTATGAAAATGGCTTAACCGAAGAAGAAAATGTAGAGCAACTTCAAATTACGTTAATGGCTACAGAAAACAGTTTAAACAATGCTAAACGAATGCATACTATTGCCAAAAAACTGTTTAATCTTACTTTAGGAATAGATGTTGACATACCCGTTAAACTAACCGACGAGCTATCTGCTTTAGCGCTAAAAAATATAGACAGCACATTACTTTCTGCAACAGAAGATGTTACAGAAAACATTGATTATAAAATAGCCGAAAACAACAAGCGCTCTAAAGAGCTCTTAGTAAAGCTCGAAAAAAGCAAAGCCTTGCCAACCTTAAATGCTTTTATAAATGGTGGCTACACCGGAAACAGCAACGAGTTTAACTTTTTTGATAGCGAGCAACAATGGTTTGGTTCATCGTTGGTTGGGGTTAGTTTAAATATTCCAATTTTTAGCTCTTTAGGTCGTACCGCTAAAACTCAGCGCGCTAAAATTAACTTAGAAAAAGCCAAAACAGAGTTAACCCAAAAAGAGCAAGAACTTAAAATGCAGATTGCTGCAGCTAAAAGTGATTACAAATTTGCCATAGAGCAATTTACAACTGCACAGCAAAATCTTGCCTTGGCAGAAAGAATAGAGCAAAAAAATCAGACTAAATATTTTGAGGGTATTGCAACAAGCTTTGATTTAAGGCAAGCGCAAACTCAGCTATACAATTCGCAACAAGAATATTTACAATCAATGCTTAACCTTATTACTAAAAAAGCAGAATTAGAAACACTTTTAAATACCGTACCACTTAATTAAAACAATACTTATGAGAAAAATAGTTACCATAATACTACTTGCTTCTTTTGTGTTATCATGCGGAGGCGGTCAAAAAAAATCTGTAGAGGCCATAATAGAAAGTGGTGATTTAGAAAGTATGCGAGCTAAACGCTCAGAATTGGTTATTCAGCAACAAAACATTAGCAATCAATTACAAGAATTAGATAAAGCTATCGGAGCATTAGATACCATAAAAAAACTACCTCTTGTTACCACAATAACCGCAAAAGACACTGTTTTTAAGCACTATTTAGAGCTACAAGGAAGTGTTACCACTAAAGAAATGGTAACCATATACCCAGAATTTTCGGGCACGCTTACACAGGTGCTAGTAAAAGAAGGGCAAAAAGTAGCTAAAGGACAAATTCTTGCTAAAATAGATGATGGTGGTTTAAGCCAACAATTAGCGCAACTTAAAATTCAAGCAGATTTAGCTAAAACTACTTTTGAGCGTCAACAACGTTTATGGGAGCAAAAAATTGGCTCAGAAATACAGTACCTTCAAGCAAAATCTAATTTTGAAGCACAACAAGAAGCTGTAAAACAAATGCAAAGTCAGCTGGAAAAAACAATAGTTAGAGCGCCATTCTCTGGTGTTATTGATGATGTAATTACAGAACGTGGTACCGTGGTAGCCCCCGGAACCCCATTAATGCTGTTGGTTAATTTAAACAACATGTATATTGAAGCTGATGTGCCGGAAAAGTATATAACTAGTGTTACACCAGGTAAAGAAGCCAAGGTTTATTTTCCAATTTTAAGCGAAACCATTACAACAACAGTACGTCAGGTTGGTAATTATATTAAGCCTAACAACCGTTCTTTTAGAGCCGAAGTTGGTATACCAAACACTAACAATAAAGTAAAACCCAACCTTACCGCCAAGGTACACATAAACGATTATACCAACCCTAATGCCATTTTATTACCGCAAAGTATTATTTCTGAAAACGCTAACGGACAACAATATGTTTATGTTGTAACTAACACTAACGGTAACAACGAAGCTATTGCCAAACGCACCTACATTAAAACAGGAAAAATACAAGGTGATTTTGTAGAGATTGTAGAAGGACTTTCTAACGGTGATTTAATTATAGAAGAAGGCGCCAGAAGCGTACAAGACGGACAAAAAGTTAAGATATTAAACTAATCTCTTATGAGCGATTTTAATAAAAAGGTTAATAAAGAATTTAAACTGTCTTCTTGGGCTATAGACCACACAACCATAATGTATGTGATGTCTGCCCTATTTTTAATAGTTGGCTTATCGGCATATTTTAGTATGCCCAGAGAGAGTTTCCCGGAAATTAAAGAAACCAAAATATACATAAGCACTCCTTTTCCCGGGAATACAGCAGAAGATATAGAAAAACTCATTGTAGATCCGCTTGAAGAGCGCTTAAAAAATGTTAGTAATGTTGTAGAGGTAACTTCTACATCGCAAGAAGATTACGGTATTATAATTGTTGAGTTTGATGAAGACATCTCTGTAGAATCTGCTAAACTTAAAGTTAAAGACGAGGTAGATGCTGAAAAAGCCGGAGAAGATTGGCCCACCTTTAACGGTGCAAAAGTAGAGCCCAATGTATTTGATTTAAACTTCTCTGAAGAGATGCCTATTCTTAACATAAACATCTCTGGAGATTACCCTGTAGAAAAATTAAAAGAATTTGCAGAATACCTTGAAGATGAAATAGAAGATTTACCCGAAATTAAACAAGCCGATATTAGAGGGGCACAAGAAAAAGAGGTAGAAGTTGCTGTAGATATTTATAAAATGATGGCTGCACAAGTAAGTTTTACCGATGTAATAAATGCCATCAGAAACGGTAACGTAACCATCTCTGCAGGTAGTTTAATTAAGAGCGGGCAACGCAGAACGTTGCGTGTTCTGGGAGAAGTAGAAAACCCCTCTGAGCTTGAAGAATTTGTAGTAAAATCAGAAAAAGGAGCTATTTACTTAAAAGACATTGCTTCTGTTAACTTTAGAGAAAAAGATAAAACCACCTACGCAAGAGAACTTGGGCAAAACGTTGTAATGCTCGATGTTAAAAAGCGTTCCGGTAAAAATATGGTTGCTGCAGCACAACAAATACAACAAATAGTTGCAGATGCCAAAGCCAATGTATTCCCATCAGATTTAAAAGTTTCTATTGCTAACGATCAGTCCGAAAAAACCATAAACCAAGTAGACGACCTTGTAAACAACATTATTTTTGGTATTATACTGGTTGTAACTGTATTAATGTTCTTTTTAGGGTTTAGGAATGCTCTCTTTGTTGGTTTTGCCATCCCTATGTCTATGTTCATGTCATTCATGATCTTAAATGCCTTAGGCTACACCATGAACACCATGATTTTATTTGGCCTTATTATGGGGTTAGGAATGATGGTAGATAACGGTATTGTTGTGGTAGAAAACGTTTATCGTTTAATGGATCAGGAAGGCATGAGCCGTATAGAAGCTGCTAAAAAAGGAATTGGCGAGATTGCTTACCCAATAATTATATCAACTGTAACTACAGTAGCTGCTTTTGTTCCGCTTGGTCTATGGCCGGGTGTTATGGGAGAGTTCATGATTTATTTCCCAATTACTTTATCGGTTGTGCTTGGTTCATCATTATTTGTGGCCATTTTTATTAACTCTGTAATGGTCTCACAATTCATGGAAGTTGGCGAAAAACAACTTACCAAAAAACAACTAATCAGGCTAAGTATTTTACTGGGTGGTTTTGGTATTTTTATTTATTTGATAGGTGGTCAGGTAAGAGGCCTCGGAACTTTAATGATAGTGCTTGCGGGAATGTTTTGGCTATACCGTTATTACATTAAACAAGCTACACACTTCTTTCAAAACAACATATTATCTAAATGGGAAAACTGGTATGAAAAGTCAATCAGATTTGCCCTTAGTAAACGTAAACCTTACCTGTTTGCTTTCGGTACAGTGCTATTACTGGTTATATCGGTAATGATGTTTGGCATGTCGGTTGGTAGCGGAAGAACCAAAGTTGAGTTTTTCCCTGATAACAAGCCTAACCAAATTGTAGTTTATATTGAGTATCCGCAAGGTACCGATATTACAAAAACCAATGAACTCACAAAAGATATAGAAAAACGTGTATATGCCGTGTTGTATGATGAAGAGTATATGGATGGCGATTATAACTTCATGGTAGAATCTGCCGTGTCTCAAGTTGGTGAAGGTGCCGGCAACCCTCAAACTGACGGAGGATCGGCTGCCGAAATGCCTCATAGAGCAAAAATAACAGCTACCATGAGAGAGTTTAAATACAGACGTGGCAAAGACAGTGAAGTGCTCAGAAAAAAGGTTCAAGAAGCGCTTAAAGGCATTTATCCCGGAGTAGCTATTTCGGTAGAAAAAGATCCGGTAGGACCTCCAGCAGGTTATCCTATAAATATAGAGCTTAAAGGTGATGATTACGATTTACTAATTGCCACTGCAGAGCGCATGCGCGATTTTATAAACAGTAAAAACATTCCGGGTATAGAAGAATTAAAAATAGACGTAAACAAAGCCAAACCTGCCATGGAAGTTACTATAGATAGAAAAAAGGCCGGAGAATTAGGAGTCTCTGTAGGGCAGATTGGCACACAATTACGTCGCTCTATTTTTGGAGAAAAAGCAGCCGTTTATAAAAAGGATGGTGAAGATTATGATATATATGTTCGATTTAATGAAGAAAACAGGTACAATAAAAACTCATTATTTAATCAGAATATAATTTTTAGAGATCCTGCTTCCGGACAAATTAAAGAAATACCGGTTTCGGCCGTAGCAACACAACAAAACACATCGTCTTTTAGTGCTATTAAGCACCGTAACTTAAAACGTGTTGTAGTTGTTTATTCCGGCCTGGCACCCGGTTATACTGATGCCGGAGCAATTGTATCTCAAATACAAGCAGAGATGGCTGAGTTTGACAAACCAGATGGTGTTGAGTTTGATTTTACAGGACAAATAGAGGAGCAAAACAAACAGATGTCGTTTTTACTTAGCGCATTAATTTCCGGTTTAGGTCTTATAATGTTTATTCTGGTATTCCAGTTTAACTCGGTTTCTAAGCCTTCTATAATCATGACGGCTATATTCTTGAGTTTTATTGGTGTATTTTTAGGATTAATTGCTACCGGATGGCCTTTTGTGATTATGATGACTATGATGGGGATTATATCGTTAGCCGGAATTGTAGTAAATAATGGTGTTGTGCTGTTAGATTATACTCAATTGTTAATTGATAGAAAAAAGGTTGAACTTGGAATTCCTGAGGATAAATACTTACCAATGCAGCATGTTTTAGAGGCAATTGTTAAAGGAGGGAAAGCTCGTTTACGCCCTGTAATACTAACGGCAATTACAACTGTTTTAGGATTAATACCACTTGCCATTGGTTTAAATATTGACTTTTTCTCGTTGTTTAGCGAATTTGACCCTAAGATTTATTTAGGAGGAGATAATGTTATTTTCTGGGGGCCTTTAGCATGGACCGTTATTTTTGGGTTAATCTTTGCAACATTCTTAACCCTAATAATTGTTCCGGTGTTATTTTACTTGGTTACCAAACTTAAATATGCAATATTTACAAATAAGCAAGTGCAAGTACAAGCTTAAAACATTTTTTATATAAAATGAAAAAGGCTGTTTCTATAAAAAGAAAACAGCCTTTTTCGCTTTG
This sequence comes from Flavobacteriaceae bacterium, assembly GCA_052032225.1. Lineage (GTDB taxonomy): Bacteria > Bacteroidota > Bacteroidia > Flavobacteriales > Flavobacteriaceae > JBPEWY01. The sequence continues at coordinate 61,122 of JBPEWY010000013.1, read as the reverse complement.
GTTGGCTAATTACACTTTAAAATTTAAAAGTAAGTCCACCGTTAATCACGGTACCGTTAAACCCGAATTGGTTAACTTCCCACGGATATTTAAATCTACCACCTAAATCGGTAATAACATCACCAAAGGTGTTAATTTCATCCGGATAAACGTTTAATAAGTTATTTGCTGAAGCTTTTAAAGTAATTTTATCAGAAATATTAAATCTAACTAATAAATCTGTAATTACTTTTCCGGCAAAAGTTTGGTCTTTACCAGGGTCTGCCGGGTGTCTCCAGGTAACTTCTCCAAAATACGTGTTGTTTAATGCAATATCAAACTTTCCAACAGCATACTCTAATCCGAGTACACCTTTTAAATTAGGTCTTGCAGTAGTAATTCTAGACTGCTCTTCTCTGTTAAAGATATCAGTATAGCCGGCATTAGCTAAGGTTTCAGGAACGTTAACTGTACCATCTATATCTGTTTCATTCCAGTTAAAGGCAGCATTAATATCTAATTTACCATTACCAAGCTCTATACCTTTATAGTTGGCAACTAAGTCTATACCTTGGCTTTTGGTATCTACCGCATTTACGAAGAATTTAATACTGGTTACATTAAAGTCGTCTAGTATTTGCTCAACTACATTTTGTGGGTTCCCCGGTGATCCGGTGATATATCCAATTTCGTTGGTAAATAATACTCTGTTATCTAATTTAATGTTATAGTAATCTAAAGACACCGAGAAGTTTGGTGCAAATCTGTACGTAAATCCGGCAGCAATGTTAAATGATTCTTCTGCATCTAACGGATCAATTCCTAACCCTTTAATTACCGGGCTTACATTATTAAATGTACCTTGGTTAGAAACTGTTCCTCCAGATACTAACGTTTGTATGTTACTTAAATAAATTTGGTGTAAAGATGGCGCTCTAAAACCGGTATTAACAGACGCTCTTATAGCTCCTTTTTCATCCGGAAGTAAGTAACGTCCACTTATTTTCCAGCTTAAATTATCACCAAAATCACTATAATCTTCGTATCTGATAGCTCCAGCTAATAAAAACTCTTCTGTAGCATCCCAATCTAAACCGGCATAAACACCAATGTTAGAACGTGTTTCTTCTAAAGCGTTAGATGGTTGTAATCCCGGGAAAGATTGCGCTCCGCCACCAAAATACGAAGCCGGCTCACCTGCTAATGTTGTAAAGCGCTCTCTACGAACTTCTGTTCCTAAAGAAACTACAACATTACCAAAATCTTTATTAATGTCTAAGTTTCCAATATCGTTACTAAAGGTATAACCACCTGCTTCAAATCTGGTTGGACTAGATGCTCCTAAATCTACATTTAGTGTGTTTCCAATAGTGTAATCTACAGCGTTTCTACCAAATGTATAGCTGATATCAAAATTCCAATCTCCAAGCATTTTCCAACGGTTACCTACAGTAGCTGTGTTGTCGCGAATATCTGTTTCGAAGGTTGGTTGAAAACCTTGATATTCTGTGCCGGGCTCATGTAATAAATTAAATGGATCCGGAATCCAGTAAGGTGCTCTGTAAAGAGCAAAACTCTTACCGTCTCTCTTTTGTAAGCTTCCAAAGAAATAGAACTCGCTCGACTCTCCATAAGGAAATCCTGCATTAAATGCCAATCCAAACTTATCATATTCAGGCTGTCCAACGGTCATTCCTAAATCAGGGTTTTCGGCTAACCAAGAGCCCCAAGTAGGATCGTTAGCAGGAACGCCAAATAAACTATCTTCACCCGGAGTTCCTGGTCTGTTAGTGCTATCTTGATGATAGTACTCTGCAGTAAAATTAAAATATCCTCCACCATCAAACGATAACGCGGTATTTATATCACCACTATATGTAAATCCGTCTCCTTCTGTAGTTACACCAGTTCCTAGATTAACAGTGGTGAGCTCTACATTATCTTTTAAAATTATATTTATTACCCCTGCAATAGCATCAGAACCGTATTGTGCAGCTGCACCATCACGTAATACCTCTACGCGCTCTATAGCAGCAGCAGGAATACTTTTCATGTCTACACCTACTTCACCACGTCCGGGTGTTTCGTTTACATATACTAAAGCACTTTGGTTTTTACGCTTTCCGTTTACTAAAACTAACGTACGGCTTGGCCCTAAGTTTCTGAGTTCAGAAGGGTCAAAGTGTGCTGTAGCATCAGAAATGGTTTGATTGGTAGAGTTATAAGATGGTACTCTATAAGCAATCATCTTATCTACTTCAGGCTGAGCACTAACAGCTAACTCTGCAGCCCCAATATTATCTATCGGAACCGGAGACTCTAATACCGTTCTTGGTTTGGCTCTGTTACCAACTAGCACAACTTCATCTAAAGCAACTCCTTCTTGCAACGAAACATTTATTGTTCCGGCCGAAGTAACTTCTACTTCTTGGGTCTTGTAACCAACTGATGAGAATACAAGTGTAGCCGGAAAAGAGGGCACCGATATGGTGTAGTTTCCATTAAAATCAGTGTTAGTTCCTTTTGTGGTTCCTTTAATCACTACATTCACTCCCGGTAGTGGTTCTCCTGTTGATTGGTCTGTTACAACCCCTTTAACTTCTCCCTGTGCCAACATTAAAGCGGGCGTAAAAAACAGCAGAAAAGCACACAACTTTTTAAGTAACTTCATTTTCATATCTATAAAGAATTAGTTAGTTAATTAAAAATATTGTCAAATATAGAAAATTAATAAATAAGTAAGTTTTTTGTTAAAAAACTAATAAAGCCAAGGCTTAACCTTGGCTTTATTATTAAACCGTTAATTAATTAGTTAAAAGCTGTAATTTAACCCAAGAGTAAAGTTAGCACCTAACTGCCCTTGCTGTTGTACTTCTGATGAGTAAATAAAACGGCTACCCGCCTGTGCTGTGTTTGTAGAAGGCAGTGTCTCATCCGGGTAAACATCAAACATGTTATTAATAACACCTGTTAAGCTAAGTCTGTCTGTAAACTTGTAGGTTAAGCTTAAATCGGTTACTAATTTAGATGATAACTCTTGGTCTTCTCCTCCAGATTCTGGAGCGGTTACTGTTACCGGACCAAATAATGTGTTGTTTAGCCCAACATTTACCTTAGGAGTATCGTAATCTAATCCTAAAATAAACTTAGATCTTGGTCTTGAGTTAGTAATTAAACCACGCTCCTCACGAGCAAAAATATTATACCCGTTTTGAGCTAATACATCTGGCGTAGCAATAGCGTCTATTGTTGTTTTATTAAAGTTAGCCGCTAAATTAGCATTAAGCCTCCCGTTACCCATCTCAATATTGTTATAGCTTAAAACTATATCTGCTCCGGTTGTCTTTGTGTCTCCTGCATTAATAAAAAACTGTACAGCAACAACATTGTTGTCTTCTAAAATTTGCTCAACAGGGTTGGTTGTAGTATCATCGTCATCCGATCCAATTTGAGATGAGAATAATACTCTATCATCTACATTTATTTGATAAAAATCTACCGATGCAGAGAAATGACGGTTAAACTTGTAAGTTACTCCTGCCGATAAGTTTCTAGAGGTTTCAGCAAATAATTTAGGCACTCCTAACGCTTGTACTGCAGGGTTATCGTTTGCTAATGTACCTTGTAATAATGGCTCTGATGAACCTGCTACAATTATGTACTGGCTATTGGTTAAGTGACGCTGGTGTAACGTTGGCGCTCTGAACCCAGTGCTGTATGAAGCTCTAATAGCACCATCTTCCCCTAATTTGTAACGACCGTTAACTTTCCATGAGAAATTATCACCAAAATCAGTAAAATCTTCATAACGCCCGGCAACACCAATTAATAAATCGTCATTAATATCATAGTCTAATCCGGCATACGCTGCAAAGTTGCTTCTGGTAACATCTACTGCTTCTTCCGGCTTTATACCTGCAAATGAGTCTGATCCTGATTTGTAGTATGAAATTGGATCTCCTTCATGTCCTTGAAAGTATTCTTTCTTGTATTCAAAACCAAAAGACGCGTTAAATTGGTCTGAGAATGATTTTGTAAAGTCTAAGTTTCCAATAATATTTCTTAAGGTATAACCTCCCGGATGAAAAGTTCTCGGTGAAGTTCCGTTATCTGCTAAATAATCTCTATTTACAGAGTTGTTTACAGTATACATTACATTGTTTGCACCGTGCGTGAAACTAGCATCTGCATAAAAACCTTCTCCTAACATAAAATTAATTCCCGCTACGTTCATGTAGTCTTTAATTTTAGTCTCGAAGGTAGGCTGATATCCCATAAAATCTTCAGGACGGGTTAAAAATCCAGAGTCAGCAACATCTCTTCTCCAGTATGGAGCTCTGTAGTAAGCAAAGCTTCTACCGGTTCTAACGCTGTATCCGTGAAAAGAGTAAAACTCTGCATTTTCTCCAACCGGATGTGAAAGGTTTACAAATAAATCACCTTTTTCCATATCTGGTTGTCCTACTTTCATTCCTAAATCCGGATTATCTATAGCCCACTGAATTTCATTTGGTCTTGCATCAGAAGGAAGGTCTGCAGTACCAGGTGTACCGGCTCTGTTGGTTAACTCTTGGTTGTAATATCCTAAAGTAACATTAATATAACCACCATCTCCAAAATTAAAAGCAGTATTAAAGTCTGCTGCAAAATTAAATCCGTCACCTTCTGAGGTAATTCCGGTTCTTGCAGAAATAGTAGAATACTCTACATTTTTCTTTAACACCATGTTAATTACACCGGCAATAGCATCAGATCCGTACTGTGCTGATGCACCATCACGTAACACTTCTACACGTTCTATGGCTGCCGTTGGAATACTTCTTAAATCTATACCAACTTCACCTTTACCAGGCGTTCTGTTTAAGTAAACTTGAGCACTTTGGTTTTTTCTTTTTCCGTTAATTAAAACAAGTGTTCTACTTGGCCCTAATCCTCTTAAATCAGCCGGATCATAGTGTGCGGTAGCATCAGATATTGCTTGGTTTTGTGCGTTAAAAGACGGCACTTTAAACGTAAGCATTCGCTCTATGGTTGGCTTACCACTGTTTACCAACTCTTCAACACCAATATTATCAATCGGTACAGGAGAATCTAAAATAGTTCTGGGTTTAGCACGGTTACCTAAAATAATAACTTCATCTAGCGCAACACCTTCTTGTAATGTTACACTAATTCTACCCGGACCGGCAACTTGAACTTCTTTGGTGTTAAATCCTACCGAAGAAAACACAAGCGTTGCCGGAAATTCATCTAAAGTAATTTCAAAATTTCCATCAAAATCGGTTGTGGTTCCCTTAGTTGTTCCTTTAACAACAACATTCACTCCCGGCAACGGGTCTCCATTACCACTGTCAGTAACAGTTCCGGTTACTTCACCCCCTTGTGCCCACATAGCAAATGGCGCAACAAAAAAGAGCAAAGCCCATACTTTGTTTCGTAAGTTTAATTTCATAAATATTAATTTGATTGGTTAATAGGCTGACAATATTCTAACATTTTAACATTTTTTACAAAAAATTTTAAGTTTTTTTTCACAAATAGCCTCTACGCAATATTCTATCAAAAAGCCTTATTTACTCATAATAAATGTTTTAGTTAAAAAGATACTTTTATACCTTTGCACCTTAATTTTTAGCTTTAAAAATGTATAGAAGTCATACCTGTGGAGAATTACGTATTGCACAAATAAACCAACAAGTAACGCTTGCCGGTTGGGTTCAAAAAATTAGAGATAAAGGATTTATGATTTGGGTAGATCTACGTGATCGTTACGGGATTACTCAATTAATTTTTGATGAAGAAAGAACACCCGAAGTTGTTTTTGAGCAAGCAAAAAAACTAGGGCGTGAATTTGTTATACAAGTAACAGGAACTGTTATTGAGCGTGAAGCTAAAAACCCAAATCTTGCTACAGGTGATATAGAAATTTTAGTAACAGATTTAACAATATTAAATAGTGCCAAAGTACCTCCTTTTACCATTGAAGATGAAACAGATGGTGGAGAAGACCTTAGAATGAAATACAGGTACTTAGATATTAGGCGAACCCCGGTAAAAAACAACTTGTTATTTAGGCACAAAGTTGCTATTGCCGTTAGAAACTACTTATCTAACAATGGTTTTGTAGAGGTAGAAACGCCTTATTTAATTAAATCTACGCCAGAAGGTGCACGTGATTTTCTGGTGCCTTCAAGAATGAATAAAGGTGAGTTTTATGCCTTACCACAATCTCCTCAAACCTTTAAGCAGTTACTTATGGTTGGAGGATTAGATAAGTATTTTCAAATTGTAAAATGCTTTAGAGACGAAGATTTAAGAGCAGACAGACAGCCGGAGTTTACACAGATAGACTGTGAAATGGCTTTTGTTGAGCAAGAAGATATCCTGAACACTTTTGAAGGGTTAACCAAATTTCTTTTAAAAGAAATTAAAGGAGTTACTGTAGATTCTTTCCCAAGAATAACCTACCAGGAAGCCATTAAGCGCTACGGAAATGATAAGCCTGATATTAGATTTGGGATGGAGTTTGGTGAGCTGAATGATATTGCTCAGCACAGAGATTTTGGTATTTTTAATAATGCAGAACTTGTTGTAGGTATTGCCGTTCCCGGTGCTGCCTCTTTTACCAGAAAAGAGATAGATAAACTTATAGATTGGGTAAAAAGACCACAAATAGGTGCCTCTGGAATGGTATATGTAAAATGCAACGAAGATGGAACCTACAAATCGTCTGTAGATAAATTTTACAATCAAGAAGATTTGGCACTTTGGGCTGATAGAACCGGTGCTAAACCCGGCGATTTAATTTGTATTCTCTCCGGCGAAGCTAAAAAAGTTAGACCTCAACTAAGCGCGCTTAGAATGGAGCTTGCAGAGCGCTTAGGGTTAAGAAAACCTGATGAGTTTGCTCCGCTTTGGGTTGTAGATTTTCCATTGCTTGAATGGGATGATGAGACTGAGCGCTATCATGCAATGCACCATCCGTTTACAGCACCAAAACCAGAAGATATTCCGTTATTAGATACCAGCCCAGAACAAGTAAGAGCCAATGCTTACGACTTGGTTTTAAATGGTAATGAAATTGGCGGTGGTTCTATTAGAATTTTTAATAAAGAGCTTCAATCTAAAATGTTTGATCTTTTAGGTTTTAGCAAAGAAGAAGCCGAAGCGCAATTTGGTTTCTTAATGAACGCTTTCCAATATGGCGCTCCGCCTCATGGTGGTATTGCTTTTGGTTTTGATAGGTTAGTTGCTATATTAGGCGGCCAAGAAACTATTAGAGATTTTATTGCGTTTCCTAAAAACAATGCCGGAAGAGATGTAATGATAGATGCACCGGCACCTATAAACAACGAGCAACTTGACGAATTGCATATAAAGCTGAAGTTAGATTAGCTTACGGCAACTATTTTTTGATTGCTATTCTAAACAAATACAGTAATTTAGTGCAGTATGGCAACTCAAAAAAAGTCAGTACTAACTCGTTTCTTAATTTGGAGATACAAGCACATCTCTAACAAAAATTTTATTTTCATTTTAAGTGTCTTAGTGGGGTTATTGGCAGGGTTAGCATCTGTTACACTTAAAAATATAACTTTCACTATTCAGTCTGCTTTAGAGCAAGGCATTATTTTCTCTAAAAATCAACTCTATTTTGTTTTGCCTTTGATAGGATTGATTTTAGTATATTTAATTGCCCGATTTATAATTAAAAAACCGATTGAGCAAGCTATCCCATCTATACTTTTTTCTTTATCTAAGAAAAATGGGATTATAGAACCCTCTAAAATATTTTACCCGCTAATAACAGCTCCGCTTACTGTTGGTTTTGGAGGATCTGTTGGATTACTCGGCCCTGCCGTGGCAAGTGGTGCAGCCATAAGTTCTAACATAAGCAGGTTATTTCATATAGATAGTAAAACCAGAATTTTACTTATAGCTTGTGCTGCATCTGGAGCAATTTCGTCTATTTTTAAATCGCCAATTGCTGCCATTATTTTTGCTGTAGAGGTATTTAGTTTAGATTTAACTTTAACGTCTCTTTTACCGTTATTGTTAGCCTCTGTTTCATCGGTACTCACATCGTACTTTTTTTTAGGAGACGACCATTTATTTAGCTTTACCGTTACCGACAAATTTGCTATACAAGACACTCCATTTTATATTATTTTGGGAGCAGGCACAGCAATTGCGTCGGTTTATTTTACCAAAATGTATTTTGGTATTCAACAAGTATTTGGCAAGTTTAAATCAGCTTTATTTAAACTCTTAATTGGTGGTGGTATCATTGGTGTAATGCTTTATTTTATTCCGCCTTTATATGGTGAAGGTTTTGGTTTTATAAATAATTTATTGGCCGGAAATGATATTGCCGCTTTAGGCAAAACCCCTTTTGATGCGATTATAGAAAAAAGCTGGGTTATTATTGGTTTGCTAGTTGGCATTACCATTTTTAAAGCCATTGCAATGACCCTAACCTTTGCTGCAGGTGGTGCCGGAGGAATTTTTATTCCTACTATGGTTATGGGTAGTGCGCTGGGCAATGTAGTAGCAAAAGTTATAAATAATTTAGGGTTAGACATACATGTTTCTGAAGCAAACTTTACACTAGTTGGAATGTCTGGGCTTATTGCCGGTGTATTGCACGCACCGTTAACCGCTATATTTTTAATTGCAGAAATCACGGGAGGATATGAGCTTTTTGTGCCTTTAATGATTACAACAGCTATCTCTTTTATAATTACCAAAAACACCTTAGAACACACCATTTATACGCGAGAATTAGCAGAAAAAGGAGCACTGCTAACACACAATAAAGATCAAACGGTATTAACATTAATGAAGTTAGACCGCGTTATAGAAAATAAGTTTGTAAAACTTACACCCAATATGACCCTGGGAGAAATGCTGCATGAAGGGGTTGCTAAATCTACCCGAAATTTATTTCCGGTTGTAAACCAAGAAGATGAGCTAGTGGGCATTGTTTTATTAGATGATATAAGAGAAATTATGTTCGACACCTCTTTGTACAATAAAATAACTGTAAAAACCCTTATGCACGATGCCCCAGAGTACATTATATACGAAGAAGACAACATGAAACAAGTAATGAAAAAGTTTCAAGATAGTGGCGCTTGGAATTTACCTGTTATTAAAAATGGTAAATACGCAGGATTTGTATCTAAATCTAAATTACTTACCGCATACAGAAGAAAGTTAATTACCTTTACTAGATAATGTTCTGGTCATGAAATACATAATATTACTAACATTTTTAATAGACTTGGGGCTTTTAATAACCGGTTTTATTTTACAAGGAAAACAACATCCGTTAGCCGAAAAATTTATTGGTTTTGGTGTATTAGCCCTTTTTTTAGTGGTTATGCCTCTTTTTATATACTACAGATATCGTAATAAAAGTGCAAAAGACTATATGATTACCAAAGAAACTCTTGATAAAATGCGAGACAAAAACATATAACCACCTGAAAAAGAACTGCTTTTGAAATAAAAAGCAGAAAAAACAGGCGTTTTTGTAATATAAACACTAATTTTGTTTTTTAATTTTTATTTATTTATAATGACTGGAACAGTAAAATTTTTCAATGAATCTAAAGGTTATGGATTCATTACCAACGAAGAAACTGGCAATGACATTTTTGTACACGTTAGCTCTCTTAACGGTGTAGAAATTCGTCAAGGTGACAAAGTAGAATATGTTGAAGAAGAAGGTAGAAAAGGCATGATGGCTTCGCAAGTGCAAGTTATCTAAATTATAGAGTATTTTATTTTGATTACGATTTTTAAAAGCGCAACTAATGTTGCGCTTTTTTAGTTTAAATTTCTTTTTTGTATAAAAAATCGCTTAAGCAAGTCTGCAGCTTCATTTTCTAAAATCCCCCCTACTACTTTTGTTTTTGGGTGCAGTTTAGTTTTTAACACTTTAAATCCTCTTTTATGATCTGCAGCCCCATAAACAATTCTAGAAATTTGACTCCAATATAATGCCCCTGCACACATTTGGCATGGCTCTAATGTTACATACAATGTGCAATCTGTTAGGTATTTTCCGCCTAAGTAATTTGCGGCTGCAGTAATAGCCTGCATCTCGGCATGGGCAGTTACATCATTTAACGTTTCTGTTAGGTTATGTGCTCTGGCAATAATGGTATTGTTTATAACCACAACCGCCCCAACAGGAATTTCGTCTTTATCAAAAGCAGCTTCTGCTTCTTGCAGCGCTTTCTTCATAAAGTATGCATCATCAAATATTGGCTCCATGCCACAAAAATACAATTTACAACCATGCATAATCTACTTAGGCAAGAATTTTGATAATGCACACTATTAAATAGCTTAAAAACAGGTATGCCAAGAACTAAATAATTGTAATTTTGTAGGCTAACAGCAATGAAAGCGAGACTCTTAGAACATATAAACTCACCAGCCGACCTTAAAAAGCTAAACATTCAAGAGCTTAAACAGTTAGCAAAAGAGCTCCGAGAGTTTATAATTAACATTGTTGCCACTAAAGAAGGGCATTTGGGTGCCAGCCTAGGAGTTGTAGAACTAACTATTGCACTACATTATGTTTTTGATACCCCAAATGATTTACTAATTTGGGATGTAGGCCACCAAGCTTACGGCCATAAAATTTTAACCGGCCGAAGAGATTCTTTTCATACCAACCGAACATTAGGAGGGCTTAGTGGTTTCCCTAAACGCTCAGAAAGTGAATTCGATACTTTTGGAGTGGGGCATTCTTCTACTTCAATATCGGCAGCTTTAGGAATGGCTATAGCTTCTAAACTATCAGGCAACCACACTAAACATCATATTGCAGTAATTGGCGATGCATCTATAGCAAGCGGGATGGCTTTTGAAGGTTTAAACCATGCTGGTGTGACAGATGCTAATTTGCTTATTGTTTTAAACGATAATGCTATTGGCATAGACCCAAGTGTTGGTGCATTAAAGCAATACTTAACCCAAGTAAAAACTAATAAAAGGCTTGCACAAAACAATATTATTAAGGCACTTAATTTTGATTATTCCGGTCCAATAGACGGTCATGATTTGCATTTGCTGATTGAAGAGCTTACACGTTTAAAGCAAATTAATGGACCTAAATTTTTACATGTAATTACCACTAAAGGGAAAGGATTAAAACTAGCAGAAGAAGATCAGGTTAAGTATCACGCTCCCGGAAAATTTGATGCTAAAACCGGTAAATTGCTTCCGGCAGACTCAACTCCTAAACCACCAAAATATCAAGATGTATTTGGACATACACTTGTAGAGCTTGCCAAAAAAAACACTAAAATAATAGGCATTACTCCTGCAATGCCAACGGGAAGTTCTTTAAAATATATGATGGATGTTTTTCCGGATAGAGCATTAGATGTTGGTATTGCAGAGCAACATGCTGTTACATTAGCTGCCGGCATGGCTACACAAGGTTTAGTCCCTTTTTGCAATATCTACTCCACATTTTTACAGCGTGCTTACGATCAGGTAATTCACGATGTGGCGCTGCAAAACTTACCGGTTATTTTTTGTTTAGATCGCTCAGGAATAGTTGGTCAGGATGGTGCTACACATCATGGTGTTTTTGATCTGGCTTATTTACGCTGCATTCCAAACTTAATAGTATTTGCTCCTTTAAACGAAATAGAGCTCAGAAACATAATGTACACGGCTCAAAAAGGACTACAAAACCCAATTGCAATCAGGTACCCCAGAGGCAGAGGTGTAACTTTACATTGGCAATTACCTTTTAATGAGATACAAATTGGCCAATCAGAACAACTAAAAAAAGGGTCAACTATAGCTGTGCTTACTATTGGACATATTGGTAATGTTGTTACTGATGCAATTAAAGAAACTAAAAACCCACAAGTCATTGGGCATTACAATATGCGCTTTGTAAAACCATTAGATCATAAAGCTTTGCATAAAATTTGCGCATCGTATAACCATATAATTACAGTAGAAGATGGTTGTTTACAAGGAGGTTTTGGTAGCGCCGTTTTAGAGTTTATGGTAGAGAATAAATACACCATGCCTGTTACAAGGTTAGGTGTTCCGGATAGGTTTATAGAACACGGCACAGTTACAGAGTTACACCAAGAAATAGGTTTAGATAAAGATTCTATTGTTAAAACATTAAATACGTTGGTAGCTAATTATGAGTAATTACTTAAAGCAGGCTATAGGTTTAGTGCTATTTATATGCGCAACTGCTACTTGGGGACAGCAAATAAATTTAGATGCTTTTAAAGACTCTACCTACTGGAAACCGGTGGCAATTAAAGTACTGTCTCAACCAAAAAACGGCTTAAAATTAAGCACTAAAAAGTTTAGAGTTCCGAATGATCAATTAGCGAGCACAAAAATTAGAACAGTTTTTCCGGTGCCTACTTTTTGGGAAAAAAAGAATCACTTTGGGTTAACCATCAGCGAAGTTGCTTTTGTTAATTGGAATGCAGGTGGTAATAACTCAGTTTCTGCACTAGGAAATGTACAGCTGGTTAGAAATTACAAAAGCAAAAAATCACAATGGAACAATGAACTTATATTTAAATACGGTATTAACTCACAAGAAGGAGAAAAACTCAGAAAAACAGATGATCAAATTCACTTTAGTTCTACCTACGGTTATAGGAAAGACACGCTTTCTAACTGGTTTTTTTCTGTGAAAACAAATTTTAAAACTCAATTTTCAGATGGTTTTAAATATCCAGACAGAGAGAATCCTATCTCTAGATTTATGGCGCCCGGATATTTTTTCTTAGGGTTAGGTGCAGAGTATTCTCCTTTAGCAGGCATTTTCTCTGTTTACCTTTCTCCGCTAACCCAAAAAACCACTTTTGTATTAGACCAAACATTAGCAAACCAAGGGGCTTTTGGGGTAAAAAAAGCTGTGTTTGATGACGATGGTAATATTATAGAAAAAGGAGAAAAACACAGAACAGAATTGGGCATCTTGGTTAATAGCAATTGGGAACAAGAGATAGCTAAAAACATTACATTAAGGAACAGGATTAGCCTTTATACAGATTACCTAAATAGTTTTGGGAATATTGATGTTGATTGGGAAGTGAATTTTGATTTTGTTGTAAACAATAGCATTAAAGCAAATTTAGGAGCACATACCAAGTTTGATGACGATGTACGCTTTGATGAAGTAAAAAATGAAGACGGCGAAGTAATTTCTTCTACCACCAAAATTCAATTTAAACAAGTATTAGGCATAGGCATAGCTTATACTTTTTAGCTTTTTACACTTGCTGCCCCATAATTTTTGCGTGTAAGGTTACCGCTTTACCATCTGTTAAGCTGGCAATATACGAGCACGTATTTAATAAAATTTGGTACGGTGTTAATTGTGTATTTTGATAATATTCCGGTAAGCTTCTAACAACCAATTTCTCGTAGCTTCCTGCTTTGTTTTCGTGCATATTTATGAGTGCAGAGGTATACACATGAAGCAAATCTGATAAAATTTTATACCCGGCAATTTCTTTTTCTATAACCTCATCAGATTGGTATATTTTGGCTACACTAACCTTTATTATATCATCTATTTGTGCTTTAAACCTACTCTTGTCTAACAATGCAGTATTAAATTCTCCTTCTAAAATCTGTTCTTCGTGTTTCATAAAAACAGATACTGCTTCATTTATAAGTGTGTTTATGGCTAATGCCCGCAAATAACTTAGCCTGTCTTCTTTAAATTGTAAAGAACCGTACTTTTTAGGGTTAATACTATCGCCTACCAATTTAATTAAATATTCTAATGCATACTCTTCGGGTATTAAGCCTAAGTTTATACCGTCTTCAAAATCTATTATGGTATAACAAATGTCATCGGCTGCTTCAACTAAATATGTTAGTGGATGCCTGCTAAAAGCAATATCAGAGCCTGAAAGTGAAGGTTTAAGACCAAGTTCTTGAGCTATATCTGCTACAATATCTTTTTGAGCCTGAAAAAAACCGAATTTTTTATGAGCAATATGCGATGTTGGCTTTTTTGGCAACGACTCTTTTGGGTATTTCATGAATGCTCCCAGAGTGGCATAACTTAATCGTAAACCTCCCGGTACTCCCTCTCTACTATCGGTTACAATTTTAAGTCCGTTTGCATTCCCTTCAAAATCAACTAAATCTTGGTATTCTTTATCGGTTAAAAAGCGTTTAAACTGTTTTCCCGCTCCGGTTTTAAAATAGGTGCCTATAGCTTTCTCTCCGCTATGTCCAAACGGTGGGTTGCCAATATCGTGCATTAAAGACGCTGCAGCTACAATAGCCCCGAAGTCGTTAAACTTAAAACCGTGAATATTTTGTAAATGCGGATGTTTTTTTAAAATCTGTTTTCCGGCCAACCTCCCTAAACTCCGTCCAACTACAGAAACCTCTAAACTATGTGTTAATCGGGTATGTACAAAATCTGTTTTAGAAAGTGGTATTACTTGGGTTTTGTCTTGAAGGCTTCTAAATGCCGAAGAAAATATTATTCGGTCATAATCTACCTCAAAACCAAGTCTGGTTTCATCTTGCTCTATTCGTAATCTTTTATTCGTATCTCCAAATCGTTTTAATGAAAGTAGTTGTTCCCAGTTCATAAAATAGGTAATAAAAAGCGCTTGCAAGATAAACAAATTAACCCTTAAAGTTAAGGTAACATAACTGCTTGTTTGGTAACGTTCAGTTAACCTTATCGTGAAGAATGTTTAACCCGTTGTTAACGCTCACTTTACATGTACAAGGTTCCTTTGCGGTGACAAAAACTACAATCACATCAAATGAAAAAATTAATAGTTCTTTTATTCTTTATAGCAATAGGAATTAGCTACGGACAGACAGGAAGTGTTGCGGGTAAAATTTTAGACAAAGAAATGAATAATGAGCCGCTACCCTTTGCAAGTGTTATTATAAAAGGAACCACAAAAGGAACGACTACAGATTTTGACGGTCTTTTTGAAATAGGCAATTTACAACCCGGAAACTATACCGTTGTAATTAGCTACGTAGGGTACGAAACCTTAGAAATAGAAAATGTTATTGTTGAGACCGGTAAAGTAGCCAATGTTAACGCTACATTGGCGGCCAGCAGTGTTAGTTTAGAAGAAGTAACCGTAGTAACTGTTGCCCGAAAAGATTCTGAAACCGCTTTGTTATTAGACCAAAAAAAGGCTGTAGAAATTAAAGAAAGTATTGGAGCACAAGCCTTAACAAAGTTAGGTGTATCTGATGCTGCTACTGCAACCACTAAAATATCTGGGGTTACCAGTAGTGAAGGTTCCGGAGATGTATTTGTAAGAGGTTTGGGAGACAGATACCTTATTACTACCATGAACGGTCTGCCTGTTCCCTCTGATGATGTTGAACGAAAAAATATAGATTTAGGCTTATTCCCTACCAGAATAATTCAGAATGTAAGTATTAGTAAAACCTATGCTGTTAAAAGTTCTGCAGATGAGGCTTCTGGCGCAGTAGATATTACCACCCGAGAGTTAGCCGGATCAGAAGAATACAGTATTGGTGTAAACACAGGTATTAATACCAATGTTGCACGTAACGAAGTTTACGATAATTTTAAAGTGTCTCCTAACACTAACAATACCCAATTTGGTTTTTATTCTCAAGAGCTAAATACTTTTGATGCAATTACCCAACAAACGTGGAACACACAACAATTACAAGCACCGGTAAATTATGGTATTAATGCTACTTTAGGTAAAAAATTTGGTGAAAAGTTAGCCGTTATATTAACTGCTTCACAGAATACCAAACACGAACACACTAAAGGTGTTTTCAGACAATTCAGATCTAATTTTATAGATGATTCTATCCCCGATGTAGAAACTTTTGCAAAAAAAATAACAACAACTGTTTTAGCCGATGCTACTTTTTTTGCCAACGAAAAAAACAAACTTAAAGCTACTTCTTTATTTGTAAATAAATTAACTGATCAGGTTTTTGAAGGTGGTAGAGGTATGCAAGCCACTATTTTTGAAGAAACCGAGCCGGCAGAAGGACTTTTTCAGTTTATTCGTGACCAAAATGTTATTCAAACACGTCTTTGGGTTGCTCAACTATCAGGTAAACACACCATAACAGATAAATACAGTATTAATTGGGCCGGAGGATACAATTTTGTTGATGCTTCTGAACCAAACAGAATAAGAAACGAAATTAATTTTAACGAAGACCTAATTCAATTAGGTAGAACCGGAGGTTTTCAGCAAAGAAAATCAAAGCAAACAATAGAAGACGAAGAGTTTAATGGATTACTTAATAACGAGCTTTCTTTAGTAGATAAAGAAAACCATAGTGTAGCTGTGTCTTTTGGCGCTAATTACCGTAATAAAGAGCGTAAATTCGGTTCGCAGTTTATTGGCGTAGAAGAAGCTTTTACAAATGCTATAAATCCGAGCTCAATAGATAATTTAAGTGCCATTTTTACTACACAAAATTTTGAAGATGGTGTATTAAAGTACAACATTTTACAACCAGACAGATATTTAGGAGAACTCAAATCTGTTGGTACTTACGCCAACGTTGCTATTACATTAAACAAGTTTAACATAAATGCCGGTTTACGCTACCAAGTAGATGACATTTATGTACTGTATGATGTTGGTAATATTCCGGGAAGAATAGGTGAATCAGATAAATCATACGATAATATTTACCCAAGCTTCAATATAAAATACAATATTAACGAGCAGCACGCTTTACGCTTTGCAACCAGCCAAACTATCACGCTTCCGGAGTTTAAAGAAATTGCTCCTTTTGAGTATGTTTCTCCTACCGGGCAAGTAACCAGAGGTAACCCAAATTTACAAGCTTCTACCAACTTTAATTACGATTTAAAATGGGAGTATTTTCCGAGCAATGCAGAGCTTATATCAATTGCAGCATTCTACAAGACTATAGAAGATCCTATTAACAAAGTACAAGATAGAGGTTCTGCCGGAGTTTTCTCTTTCTTTAATTCAGGAGACAAAGCCACAGTTTATGGTTTAGAATTAGAAACCAGAATTGGAATAATTAAACCGAAAGACAATGAGTCTTCAGAGCTTAATTTAAACTTTAACGCAACAAGAATGTGGCATGAACAAGACCTTAAAGAAGTATTTGATGAGAACGGGAACTTTGTTAGAACCTTTAGATATAAAGGATTAACAGAAACAGGCTTGCAAGGAGCATCAGACTGGATTGTAAACACTTCGTTAAACTTCGCTACAAATGGCGACAACCCATTAGATGCTACTCTTACTGCAAATTATGCATCAGATAAAATATTTGCTTTAGGAGCTCCTGAAATTCAATCTGCAAGTGAGCAATTTTACAATGACGCCATAATAGAAAAAGGGTTTGTCACCCTAGATGCAGTAGTTAGTAAAAGAATAAACAATTTAACCATACGATTAACCGGTAAAAACCTATTAAATCCAACTATAAAGAGAACACAACTTAATAAACCAAGCACAACCAATATTGAAGCCGAAGAAACCGTACGATCGTACACCAATGGAGTTCAAATTGGGTTAGGGTTTAGCTACAACTTTAAATAACACAATTAATACTTTATTACAATGAAAACAACCAAACACATTAAAAATTATTTTTTAGCAACATTTTTTGCTGTAGCAATTTTTGCTTGTAGCAGTAGCGACGATGGGTTTATAAACCCAAACAATGGTAACGGTAACAATGGTAATGCTGTAGAGTTAACGGGAGATGTTACAGAAAGCAGAACATTAGATCCCTCTAAAGAGTACAAGCTTACCGGCGTGTTTACTGTTAAGTCTGGAGCTACACTTACCATTCCTGCCGGAACCACCATTGTATCAGAAAAAGGAACAGACAGATACATAGCCGTAGAGCAAGGTGCAGATATAATTATTCAAGGAACTGCCTCTAATCCGGTTGTTATGACATCAGAAAATGGAGATCCTGGAGACTGGGGAGGCCTTTTAATATGTGGAGAAGCTGTAACAACAGAAGGCATAGATGCTGTTGCAGAAGTTGGAGGCTTAGTTTATGGGGGTACAGATAACAACGACAACTCAGGTAGTATTAACTATTTAATTATTAAAGGTGCCGGAGCTCAAATAAATTCTGAATCTCAATACAACGGATTAACGCTTTATGCTGTAGGTTCTGGTACTACCATTAGTAATGTGGCCATTTTAGATGGTGCAGATGATGGCGTTGAGTTTTTTGGAGGAACTGTATCGGTTACTAACCTATATTTAGAAAATAACGAAGACGACTCTGTAGATTGGACCGAAGGTTGGAGTGGAACTATTACAAATACGTATGTGCTACATACCATTCAAGGGTTTTCAACAGCTGTTGAAGCCGATGGAGAAAATCAAAATCCTAAGCTAATAAACTTTACAGCTGTTTCTACTACCGGTGGCACTGCTTTACAGTTTAAAAAAGAATCTGGTGCAACCATTACAGGATTATCTTTAGCCGGTTACACTACTTCTATTGATATGAAAGATAATGGCCCACTCTCTAACATACAAATAGATGGTGAAGATGCCGATCCGTTTAATAGCTACACCACTCAAGCAACAGTAAATGTTAATGATTTTGCTTGGGTAAACTCTAACTTAACTCTAGACCAATCTGTTTTACAAGGTACATTAAATACTACACGCACTTTAGATCCTAATGTATCGTACCAATTAAACTCTTCGTTTATTGTAGAAGATGGCGGTAAATTAATTATTCCGGCAGGTACTAAAATTACTGCTGCTGCAGAAGGTACTGCCGTTTACATTGCAGTATTAAAAGGAGGGCAAATAGAAATTAACGGTACTCCAGATAATCCGGTTGTTATGTCTTCTCCTAATGCAAATCCTGGGGATTGGGGCGGATTAACAATTTGCGGAGACGCATCAACCACAGAAGGTATTAATGCAGTAGCAGAAATTGGTGGGTTTATTTATGGTGGTAATAATGATTCTGATAACTCCGGAGTAATAAAAAACCTGGTAATTTTAGGAACCGGAGCACAAATTAACTCTGAATCTCAATACAACGGAATCTCTTTCTATGCAGTTGGTTCTGGTACAACAGTAGAAAACATTGCAGTAATTAACGGTGCAGATGATGGGGTTGAGTTTTTTGGAGGTACGGTGTCGGTTACTAACCTATACTTAGAAAACAACGAAGACGACTCTGTAGATTGGACAGAGGGTTGGAACGGAAGCGTAACTAACACTTATGTTAAGCACAGCATAAGTGGTTTCTCAACAGCAGTAGAAGCCGATGGAGTAAACAACAACCCATCATTAATTAATTTTACGGCTGTTTCTACAACCGGAGGTACTGCTTTACAATTTAAAAAGCAATCGGGCGCTACCATTACAAACATTTATCTTGATGGTTACGATACCAATATAGATATGAAAGACAACGGCCCATTAACTAACATACAAATAGATGGCGAAGACGCATCTACAACAGCAGACTATAACACCGGAACACAAGTAGATATCTCTACCTGGACATGGAAAGATGCCAGATTACAATAAAACATTACACTTAAAATAAAAAAGGCAGCCAAAACAGGCTGCCTTTTCTTATACATTCTAAGTAAGTTATTCTTGTTTAATTGCTAAGGCTTCTTTGCCTGTCCATTCTACAACTTTAGCTACTCTATAACCTACAAAATCAACTTCTTTTAGAGATTCATCGGTCCAAAAAAACCATTTTCCTACTTTCTTGCCATTTTCATAGTGGGCTATAGCAGTTTTTTTTCCATTAACATCATAACTAACCCATTTGCCATGCAACTTGCCTTCTTCATTAAAAAAACCGTGCTGGCTTACTTTGCCATTGTCATAATAAAAAGTAGCTTCAATTACGTCACCCTTTTTTAGGTAAGATGCGTTATCTTTTTCTTGGGCATTAACTACTGTAACAAATAAAAAAGCTAATGCTATGAATACATATTTTTTCATGGCTTTTGGATTAACGTTACTCAAAAATAGTTAAAAATTTACATTTAGTAAACATTTGCATAACGTTAAATTAACATTAATGATGTATATAATTGATTTTCAACATATTGAAAATCACAAAACACTCAACTATATTGCAATTAACTTGTAAATCGTAAAGATTACTTAAAGTTAAAATCACACCTACTTTACATTAAAAAAAGAATTTTGAGATGTCTTATAAGACGCGTTTCATATATACATTAGTTTTTGTCAACCTTGTATTATTACTGAAACACGGCTACCTCCGGCCAAGGTAGCCTTATTTTATTATTATTATTTAATCTTTAGGAAACATTAACTTAACATTAGTATTGGTTATTTGCAGCGACAAAAACTAATACGTATGAAACTCAGACTTTGGTTGGCAGGATTACTGCTATCTTTTGGCTTTGTAAATGCACAAGAAACTACTGAAACTACTTTTGGAAAGGGAATTTTAGATGTAGTAGCTAAAGATAGTACTTGGAGCATGAATTTTTCTGCTAGAATGCAGTTTTTATCATCTTTTTCATGGGATGAAGTTGATAATGATTTTGTAAATCCGGAGCAAAGTGCTTTAATCAGACGTGCTCGTTTAAAATTTAACGGATTTGCTTTTTCTCCAAAACTCAAGTATAAAATAGAGTTAGGATTATCTAACAGAGATATCTCTGGAGCTTCTGTTTATACTCACAATGCTCCAAGGTATATACTTGATGCTTACATTAAGTGGAATTTTTATCAAAACTTTGAGCTTTGGGCCGGTCAGGCAAAATTACCGGGTAACAGGGAGCGTGTTATTTCGTCTGGAAACATGCAATTGGTAGATCGTTCTTTACTAAACAGCAGGTTTAACATAGACCGAGACATTGGTATTCAATTACGTCATCACTTTACACTCGGAAACAACTTTATAGTTAAAGAAATATTTGCCATATCTCAAGGAGAGGGACGTAATATAACGCGTGGTAATTTAGGAGGTCATCAATACACTTCAAGAATCGAGTTATTACCATTTGGCGCATTTAAAAGCAAGGGAGATTATTCGGGTAGTGATTTAAAACGTGAACCTAAACCTAAATTAGCCATCGGAATTACTTTTGATCATAATAACAATGCCGTAAAAACCAGAAGTAATTTAGGTTCTTACATGGAAACAGATTATGGTTTACACGAAACTAATATAAACACCTGGTTTGTAGATGCAATGTACAAGCATAATGGGTTTTCGTTTATGGGAGAATACGCTCACAGAGACGCCTCTAACCCAATTGCTACAAACTCTGACGGCTCTGCAACAGGAGATGTTGTAGAGGTTGGAGAATCTTTAAACCTTCAAATGGGGTATTTGTTTAAAAACAACTTAGAGCTTGCCGGAAGGTATACCAATGTTAAAACAGATGCATCTATAACCGGAAAATTACCTCAACATCAGTACACCCTAGGAGTATCAAAATTTATAGTAGGTCATAAACTAAAAGTACAATCAGATATAAGTTATTTAGATAACGAGGGCGGTAACAACCAACTAATGTTTAGGTTGCAGTTAGATTTACATTTTTAAAGAAATAACAATTTGATAACAATTGTGCAGTACTTTATACAGAAATTTGCATGATTTTATTCTAAACTAACTATGGAGAATATTTATTTTTTAATGATTGTTGCGTTAGCGGTTTTAGCAGTTGCAGACCTTATTGTTGGGGTTAGTAACGATGCCGTTAACTTTTTAAACTCTGCATTAGGTTCTAAAGCATTACCTGTTAGAACCATAATGATTACGGCAAGTATTGGTATTGCCTGTGGAGCATTATTTTCTAGTGGTATGATGGAGGTTGCCCGAAAAGGAATCATGAATCCCGGACAATTTTACTTTGATGAGATCATGATTATTTTCATGGCAGTAATGATAACCGATATCTTACTGTTAGATTTCTTTAACACACTGGGAATGCCAACTTCTACCACGGTATCTATTGTGTTTGAGCTTTTAGGTGCTTCTGTAGCTGTAGCTTTAATAAAAATTTACGCAGATGGTGGTTCTGCAACAGAACTAAGCAACTATATAAACACGGCTAAAGCCACACAAATTATTTTGGGTATTTTGCTCTCTGTTGGTATTGCCTTTACCGTAGGTGCAATTGTGCAGTATATCTCTAGAGTATTATTATCTTTTGAGTTTGAAAAGCTTCCAAAATGGGTTAGTATTGTTTTTGGTGGTTTAGCTGCAACTGCCATAACTTACTTTATTTTAATAAAGGGGCTTAAAGGAGCTTCGTTTGTTGATAAAGCTACTTTAGAGTTTGTAAAAAACAACACATTACAAGTAGTATTATACAGCCTGGTTTTCTGGGTTTCTGTTTGTGCTATAATTGTTGGTGTTTTAAAAATTAACGTTTATAAATTCATAATTTTAATAGGAACCTTTGCTTTAGCACTTGCTTTTGCAGGGAACGATTTGGTTAACTTTATTGGTGTACCAATAGCCGCATGGCAATCTTATGAGGCTTGGGCTGCATCTGGTATGGCAGCATCAGAGTTTAGCATGGGTGTATTAGCCAGTAAAGTGCCTACCCCTACATTATTATTAGGTGTTGCAGGTTTAATAATGGTATTAACGCTTTGGTTCTCTAAAAAGTCAAGACACGTAACCGAAACAGAAATTAATTTATCTAGACAAGGAGAAGCTAAAGAGCGTTTTCAGCCTAACTTTTTATCGCGTAGCATTGTTCGTTTAGCCAATGGTTTATCGGTTAGTTATAGCACCTTATTACCAAATACAACAAAACAATTTATAAATAAGCGTTTTGAGAAGCCTGCTGCTCTTGCTATTTCTGCTAAAAAAGCTAAAGATATGCCGGCTTTTGATATGGTTAGAGCCTCTGTAAACCTTATGGTTGCCAGTATTCTAATCTCTATAGCTACTTCAATGAAATTACCTCTATCTACAACCTACGTAACGTTTATGGTTGCCATGGGTACTTCATTAGCAGATAGAGCTTGGGGTAACGAAAGTGCTGTTTACAGAGTTGCCGGAGTATTAAATGTTATTGGAGGTTGGTTCTTAACAGCAATCATTGCCTTTATAGCATCATCTACAGTTGCTTATTTAATTAATATACACGTGCCTTCTATGGTAGCAATATTATTATTGCTAGCGGTATTACTTCTGGTTAGAAATGCTATTAACTATTCAAACAAATTAAAAGCCGAAAAAGAAATTAATGGTTTAAGTAGCACAGAAAGCAGCTCAGTTCAAGGTGTTATGGATGAGAGTGCTGCCAACATTAAATCATTCTTAACCAGAGGAAATAAAATTTATTCTAATACTATAGATGGGCTTTCTAGGCTTGAACTTAAAAAGCTTAAAAAGAGTAAAAAAGGTATAGATAAGTTAAATGATGAGGTAGAAGAACTTCGCGATAATATTTTCTACTTTATTAAAAACTTAGACGAGTCTAGTTTACATGCCAGCGATTTCTATATTAACATGTTAGCTTATTTGCAAGACATGAGCCAATCATTAGAGTACATTGCTAAAATAAGCCATAAGCATGTTAACAATAACCACAATAAGCTACGCTTTAAACAGTTAAAAGACTTAAAAGAAATAGAAGAAAACGTAGATGCTTTATTCTCTGAGATGGCTTCTATTTTTGAGCGTAAATCTTTCGAGGAGCTTGGCGGTGTATTAGAAAAAATGCCTGGTATTTTTGATTTGATTATTAAGAAAATTAAAAAGCAGGTTGAGCGCACCAGAAAAGAAGAATCTAGCGCTAAAAACACCACCTTGTACTTTAATTTATTACAAGAAACTCAAGATTTATTAGTGGCTGCAAACAACTTAATAGATTTATACTATAAGCCACAAGAGTAAGCAATATTTAAGCAGAAAACTAAAGGAGCATGAAAATCATGCTCCTTTTTTTATACCTTTCTAAAAATTTTAAAAAATGAAAAAACTGTTTTTGCTTTTTGGCTTTTGTTTAATAAGTAATGTTTGGTCTCAACAATTAACCGGGCCACAAGTAGTAGAACGAGCTATTGCTTACCACGACCCAAATAACAATTGGGCTACATTTAACGATACGTTATTAGTAACCATGAAAACACCTACACAACCCAACAGAAATAGTACCATTGTTATTAACTTACCCAAACGCTACTTTTATGTAAAGGCAACAAGAGGTAACAACACCACAGAATACACCATTAACAAAGGAGAGTGCCAAATTGCCTTTAACGGTAACACAAGCATACCGGATAGTATTGCAAAAGCTCATAACTTAAATTGTGATAGAGCCAATCTTTACAAAAACTACTACACATATTTATATGGTTTACCCATGAAATTAAAAGATGCCGGCACCAATATTCATCCTAACGTATCAAAAAAAACATTTAAAGGAAAAGAGTATTTAGTTGTTAAAGTTACTTACGATGCAAATGTAGGATCTGATGTTTGGTACTTTTATTTTAATCCCAAAACCTACGCTATGGAGGTTTACCAATTTTTTAAGACCGATGAAAAAGGAAAAGAAAAGCCCGATAGTGGAGAATACATTTTATTAACCGGAATAAAAGAAGTTAGCGGAATTAAAATACCAAAAAACAGAGCTTGGTATTATAACAAAGACAATAAATATCTGGGCACAGATTATTTAAAGTAAAAAGAAAAAGGGAAGCTCCCCAGCTTCCCTTACGGTTAAGTTTTAGGTGTGAAGTTTTATTATGAGCCACACATAAGACAATCGTCTTCCCCTTGGCTTTCTTTAGAACGAGCTATCATTTCTTTAAGCTCTTCTGGAGTTAGGGGTTGTACTTCACCTGCTGCATTACCTTGTTCTACTTTAGGTTGTACAACCGTTGCAGTAGTAGGTGCCTTTTCGGTTACTTTTTCTTTTTTCTTGGTATTGTCTAACGTAAACTTAATAGCATCTACAGCAGATTTTGTTCTTAAGTAATACATACCTGTTTTTAATCCGCTTTTCCAAGCATAAAAATGCATAGAAGTAAGCTTTGCAAAGGTTGCGTTTTCCATGAATAAGTTAAGTGATTGCGATTGGTCTATAAAATACCCTCGCTGACGAGACATATCTATAATGTCTTTCATACTCAACTCCCAAACGGTTTTATATAATTCTTTAATGTCTTGCGGAATTACATCTATATTTTGCACCGATCCGTTATTGCGCATAAGCTCTTGTTTAAGCTCTTCGTTCCACAATCCAAGTCTAACCAAATCTTCTAACAAGTGCTTGTTAACTACAATAAACTCTCCAGAGAGTACTCTACGTGTATAAATGTTAGAGGTATAAGGCTCAAAACATTCATTATTTCCTAGTATCTGAGACGTAGATGCTGTTGGCATTGGCGCTACTAACAATGAGTTTCTTACACCGTGTTTAAGCACTTGCTTTCTGAGTTTACCCCAATCCCATCTTCCGCTTAAGTCTTCGTCTTTTATTCCCCAAAGATTAAACTGAAACTCTCCTTTAGATATTGGTGAACCTTCGTATGTTTCATACGGCCCGTCTTTTTTAGCTTCTTCCATAGAGGCAGTAACGGCTGCATAATACAGGGTTTCAAAAATATCTTGGTTTAGTTTTTTAGCCTCATCACTTGTAAATGGTAATCGAAGCATAATAAACGCATCTGCCAATCCTTGAACACCTAAACCAACCGGACGATGACGCATATTAGAGCGTTTAGCTTCTTCTACCGGATAGTAATTTCTATCTATTACTCGGTTTAAGTTTTTAGTAACACGCTTTGTTACTTTAAAGAGTTCTTTATGATCAAACTCGCCATTTTTAACAAACATTGGCAAGGCAATAGAAGCCAAATTACATACAGCTACCTCATCTGGCGAAGTGTACTCCATTATTTCTGTACATAGGTTAGATGAGCGTATTGTACCTAAATTTTTCTGGTTAGATTTTCTGTTTGCTGCATCTTTATATAACATGTAAGGAGTGCCCGTTTCTATTTGCGATTCGAGGATTTTCTCCCATAACTCACGTGCTTTAATGGTTTTTCGGCCTTTGCCTTCTTGCTCGTATTTGGTGTAGAGAGCTTCAAACTCTTCGCTGTGGGTATCAAATAACCCCGGACATTCGTTAGGGCACATTAGAGTCCATTGTCCGTCTTCTTGCACACGCTTCATAAACAAATCCGGAATCCAAAGTGCATAAAACAAATCTCGGGCACGCATCTCTTCTTTACCGTGGTTTTTCTTTAAATCAAGAAAATCAAAAATATCGGCATGCCATGGTTCTACATAAATTGCAAAGCTTCCTTTTCTTTTTCCGCCTCCTTGGTCTACGTAACGCGCTGTATCGTTAAATACTCTAAGCATGGGTACAACTCCGTTAGAGGTACCATTGGTTCCGGCTATGTAGCTTCCTGTAGCTCTAATGTTATGTATAGAAAGACCAATACCTCCAGCAGATTGAGAAATTTTTGCGGTCTGTTTTAAAGTATCATAAATACCCTCAATGCTATCGTCTTTCATGGTTAATAAAAAGCAAGACGACATTTGAGGCTTTGGTGTCCCCGAGTTAAATAAGGTTGGTGTAGCGTGTGTAAAGTACTTTTTAGACATGAGTTCGTACGTTTCTATAACGCTATCTATATCGTCTAAATGTATTCCAACCGATACACGCATAAGCATATGCTGTGGGCGCTCTGCTATTTTACCATTAATTTTTAGCAGGTATGAGCGCTCTAAGGTTTTAAAACCAAAATAATCGTAGCCAAAATCGCGGTTATAAATTATGGTAGAGTCTAAGGTGTCTGCATGCTCCATAATTACCTTGTACACCTCGTCAGAAAGTAATGGTGCTTTTTTACCGGTTCTGGGGTTTACATAATTGTACAAATCTGTCATGGTTTCAGAAAACGACTTCTTTGTGTTTTTATGTAAGTTAGAAACCGATATTCTTGCAGCCAGCCTTGCATAATCAGGATGTGTAGTAGTCATTGTGGCAGCAATTTCGGCAGCCAAATTATCTAATTCAGAAGTGGTTACACCGTCGTATAATCCTTCAATTACACGCATTGCCACTTTTACAGGGTCTACCAGGCTATTTAAGCCGTAACATAATTTTCTGATTCGAGCCGTTATCTTATCAAACATTACGGGCTCTTTTCTGCCGTCTCTTTTTACTACGTACATAAGCTACATTTATTTTGGTTAATATTTAGGTAGGCTCAGCCTTGACCGCCAGGGCCGAGTTTTCTTTTTTTAATGGTTAATTACGCCTGTTAGGCGCTATTTATTTTTTTGATTAAAAATCGGCGTCGAAACTAATTTTGTTTTCGTCAGACTCTTTGTTAAGCACTCCCGCTTTTTGATATTCTGATACACGCTTTTCAAAGAAATTAGTTTTTCCTTGTAGCGAAATCATATCCATAAAATCAAACGGGTTGGTAGCATTATACTCTTTTTCACAGCCTAACTCTACTAAAAGCCTATCGGTTACAAACTCAAGATACTGGGTCATGAGTTTAGCATTCATTCCAATAAGGCTCACCGGTAGAGATTCTGTAATAAATTCACGTTCTATATCTAACGCATCAATAATAATTTCTTTAATGCGCTCTTTAGGTACTTTATTTACTAAGTGGTTATTGTGAAGATGTACTGCAAAATCACAGTGCATGCCTTCGTCTCTAGAAATTAGCTCGTTAGAGAACGTTAACCCCGGCATTAAACCACGTTTTTTAAGCCAAAAAATAGAGCAAAATGCACCAGAGAAAAATATTCCTTCTACAGCTGCAAAGGCTATTAAACGTTCTGCAAAGCTGGGCGACTCTATCCAACGTAAAGCCCACTCTGCTTTTTTCTTAATAGCCGGAAAGTTTTCTATGGCTTTAAATAAGGTGTTTTTTTCTGCCTCGTCTTTTACGTAAGTATCTATAAGTAGTGAGTAGGTTTCTGAATGAATATTCTCCATCATAATCTGAAACCCGTAAAAGAATTTAGCCTCTGTATATTGTACTTCGTTTACAAAGTTTTCGGCTAAGTTTTCATTTACAATACCATCAGAAGCAGCAAAAAACGCTAATATGTGCTTTATAAAATAACGCTCATCGTCTGTTAATTTGTTGTTCCAGTCAGCTAAATCTTGATGTAAATCTATCTCTTCGGCTGTCCAAAAACAGGCTTCTTGTTTTTTGTACCACTCCCAAATATCGTGGTGTTGAATTGGAAAAAGTACAAATCTATCTTTGTTTTCTTGTAAAATGGGTTCTACTGCAGCTGACATTTCTTTGTATTTTAAGGGGTTAGTGTTACTCTTTTTGGGATTGCTTGGGACTAACAAAGATTTAAAATTGCCAACAAAATTGAAAGGCAGTTTTTTGTTTTTACCGATAAAGTTTTTCACAAATTGTTGAAATGTGCAATGAGCTATTGTAGGTATTGGGATAGGCAAGAAATTGTTTTTTACTTTTTTGAAAAACAATTAACTAAAACCTTTTTACCAAATAATTATTCGTTTTTTTTAAGCTCTTTAGCTACTTGCTCTAACTGGTTATACCAATCTTCGCCAAATTTTCTAATTAAAGCCTCTTTTACAAATTTGTAGATTGGAACTTGTAGCGATGTGCCCAATGTACA
Source organism: Flavobacteriaceae bacterium (assembly GCA_052032225.1). Lineage (GTDB taxonomy): Bacteria > Bacteroidota > Bacteroidia > Flavobacteriales > Flavobacteriaceae > JBPEWY01. The sequence goes on along the minus strand of JBPEWY010000013.1, from coordinate 32,511 downwards.
CGCGTCATTACAAATATGCCACTGATGATAATTTACAGCAGCAAACGACGCATACTTTTTTATTCTAACCGGATATAGATGACACGATATTGGTTTTTTAAAACTTATTTTGTCTGCATTGTAAGCTTCTTCTATACCGCATTTAGCAATTCCGCTGTCGTTAAAAACCACATAGGCACATTCACTCCCGTTTACTAAAGGTGTTTCGGGCTCACCGTCTAATCCGGTAACCCAAGTTCCTTGCTCCTCTATGGCTTTTATGCCTTCTTCTCTTAAAAATGGTTTAATGGCAGGATATAACTTTTCGAGTGTTTTGGTTTCTTCTTCATCTAGCGGAGCGCCCGCCTCACCTTCAACACAACAAGCGCCTTTGCATGCATTTAAATTACACACAAAATCGTTCTCTAAAATCTCTTCAGAAACTATGGTATGCTTTAACTGAAACATGGCGCAAAGATATCTTTTTTAATCTTAGAAAACACAATCAATTTTAACGGCATAATGCTGTGTAAACGTTTAGATATTAGTATTTTTGCGCCCAAAATAAAAGGCTTTCAAAATGAATTTAGATTTAAAACAAATCATATCGTCGGGAATGGTGCTGTTTGCTATTATAGATATTTTTGGAAGCATCCCAATTATTGTAAGTTTACGCAAAAAAGTAGGTCGTATAGAATCGGGCAAAGCATCAATTGTTGCTGCTTCTATTATGGTTGCTTTTTTGTTTGTAGGTGAAGAGATTTTAAAACTGATTGGAATTGATGTAAACTCGTTTGCTGTTGCGGGTTCGTTTGTACTGTTTTTTCTGGCTTTAGAAATGATTTTAGGTATTACCCTGTACAGAGACGATGCTCCAGAAACAGCATCGATTGTGCCCATTGCTTTTCCGTTAATTGCCGGAGCAGGAACCATGACATCTTTGTTAGCATTACGAGCAGAATATGATGTAGAGAATATAATTGTTGCTATAATTATTAATATTATAATTGTTTACATTGTTTTAAAATCGTCGGGGAAAATTGAAAAATTCCTTGGAAAATCAGGATTAGGTGTAATTAGAAAAATATTTGGAGTTGTTTTATTAGCAATTGCCGTAAAACTATTTGCTGCTAATATTGCCGCTCTGTTTTAACCCATATATATTCATGAAAACATTTACAGCCATATTAATACTTTTAGGAATAGGTTTAATAGCTTATAATTTAACATTAGTAGACTTTAATAACCCTTTGGTTGGCGATAGCCTTGTGGCAATAATTGGTGTAGTTGCTGCCCTTTGTGCTATTGTTTTATTAGTTATTTTAAACTTATCTAAAAAAATTCAAGATAAAGTTAATAACAAATAATGTTTGATGTTTTAATTATTGGAGGTGGTGCTGCAGGTATGCAATGCGCTTTAGTGTTAGGGTCTGCCCAAAATAAACCCTACGCCGAAGGAAAAAAAATTGGCATTATAATGCACCAAAAGGCATCGCACTTACAAAACGCTTTGTTTAATAATGTTTTAGGACTTGCTCCCGGAACAACCGGCAAGCAAATATTAGAACAAGGCAAACAACAGCTGGCCAATTTATATCCGCATGTAGTACAAATAGAAAAAGAAAAAGTAATTTCAGTATCCGGACAAGCTCCCAACTTTACAGTTACTACCAACAAAAACAGCTATACCGCAAAATGTATTGTTGTAGCTGTTGGGTATACTAAGTTTTTTGCTATAGATGGACTTACGCAATACGTAGTGCCCCACAAACTATCTGAGCCCAGCAAAGAACGTATTCAGCTTACAAACGAAAACTATAAAGTTACAGATGGTATTTATGTTGCCGGTACTTTGGCCGGAGGTAGAAGTCAGTTTGCTATTGCAGCAGGAAGTGGTGCACAAGTAGCAACAGATATTTTAACCGAATGGAACAACGGTAAGCACACCAAGGTTCATGATAAGGTTGTTAATTAACTAAATCATCATTAACGCTAAGTTCTAAAACTCTACGAATAACATTATCATCTTGGTTACGAATTCTGTTAGCCAAGTTAGTACCAAAAAGTTGTTCGGCTAATGATGCTTTTATGTGTTTGCGTAAACTTTCTTTATAAGGGTTAAAGTTTATGTTTAAACCACTACTTTTTGCATAGGTTATAAATGCATTAACTAATTCTTGAGAAGTTTCAAAATTTAACAAAAACTCATTAGGAGTATACCCTGCGTATAAATCTCTATTAGCATCTAAATGTTCAAAAATAAAATAGCCCATTATACCCGATTCAAAAATGGTATCCATATAGCGTTGTGTTCGGGTTTTATTGGCTGGCACGAACACATCAGGAATAATCCCTCCACCGCCATACACCGTTTTTCCTTTGGGTGTAGTAAATTTTAAAGAATCAGGTAGTTGAATACTATCAACAGATTTCATCTCACCGTTAGTGTATCGGTTATGAAAATCATTATAATACTCTTCTGTGCCATTACTGTATGGTCTTTGTATTGATCTTCCTGTTGGTGTATAATAACGAGAAATGGTTAACCTTACTGCAGAACCATCGGGTAATGCCATTTCGCGCTGCACCAATCCTTTACCAAATGATCTTCTGCCAACTATTGTGCCTACATCGTTATCTTGGAGTGCTCCGGCTACAATTTCGCTTGCAGAGGCCGAGTTTTCGTTTAGTAACACAAACACCTCGCCATTTTCAAAATCTCCTTTTTCTGTAGCAAAGGTTTTTTCTATGGTTCCTTTTTTATTTTTAGTAAACAGTATAAGCTTACCGTCTTCTAAAAATTCGTCTGCAATTTGCTCTGCAACCCCTAAATATCCTCCGGGATTATCTCTTAAATCTAACGCTAATTGTACAGCCCCTTGCTGTTGTAAAATGTTTAATGCTTCTTTAAACTCTCTATAGGTAGATTCTGCAAACCTATTAATACTAATGTACCCTAATTTATCTGACAGCATATAGTATGCATCTACACTTTTTATGGGAACCTCACCTCGTTTTATATTAAAGGTTAACCATTTATTTTCTTTCTTTCTATACACCTTTAATGTAACCGGAGTATTAGGTAGTCCTTTTAGTTTCCGAATAACTTCTTCACTCTCTATGTTTTTATTAAAAAGGGTGTCGCCATTTGCAATCATTATTCTATCGCCTGGTAAAATACCTGCTTTTATACTTGGCCCGCCTTCTAAGGGTCTGATGACCGCCAAGGTGTCTTTATACATATAAAAACTAATACCTATTCCTACAAAGTCTCCTTTCATGCTCTCATTTACCTGCTGCATTTCGCTTTTTGGTATATAAACGGAATGTGGGTCTAGCTTTTCTAAAATATTATTTACGGTAACATCTACAATGCTATCGGTGTTAACATCATCTACATATTCATGGTCTATATAATCTATTAACCTATTAAGTTTATCTTTTTTAGAATTGGTAGAGATAGAAAAAAAGCGTTCCGGACGATCATTAAAATTTAACTTTCCGCCAATAAAAATTCCGGCTGCAATTGCTGCAGCTAATAAAAAAGGAAGTAAATAGTTTTTATTTTTAGGCATATAATGTAAAACTAACCCTAATCGTCTAAGTTAGGGATATGTGTTAATTGAACGCCGGCTTTTTTAAGAAATTGTAATCCGGAGTCGTCTTTATAAGCATTTTGATACACCACACGTTTTATTCCGGCCTGATGTACTAATTTGCTACACTCTTTGCATGGCGATAACGTTATGTAAAGCGTTGCGCCTTCGCAAGATTGGGTAGAGGCTGCCACTTTTAAAATTGCGTTTGCCTCTGCATGAAGCACATACCATTTGGTATACCCTTCTTCGTCTTCACAAATGTTTTCAAAACCTGTTGGCGTACCATTGTAACCGTCTGATATAATCATGCGATCTTTTACAATTATGGCTCCAACCTGTTTTCTTTTACAGTACGATAGTTTTCCCCACTCTGAGGCCATGCGTAAATAGGCCTTATCGTAACGTTCTTGTTTTTTTTGCGACATCTGATAACGAATATAACGGGTTTGTGTTTGTGTAGCAACCCTTTTCACGTTAATTTTAAGCTAAAACTAATACGGATAGGTATTTTGAAGCATTGGTATAACAATACCAATTATAATAGCAGAGACAATTAAAATCCAATCTCTTCTGGTAACTCTAAATATATTCTGAAAAATAAACCCTATCAATAGCGTAAACAGTACAATTACTATTTGTGCTACTTCTATACCTAACGCAAACTCAATTAACGGTAATGCTTTGCTTTCTTCGCCGGCAATAATTTGTTTAAAGTAGTTAGAAAAGCCAAAACCATGAATTAACCCAAAAAACAACGTAAACACAAAGGCCATAGCCAAAGTTTCATTATTTTTTTTACGGGCTGTTATAATATTATACAAGGCTGTTGCAAAAATGGTAACCGGTATTAAAAACTCTATTAAAGTAGCATTAATAGTTACAATTTTATATACCGATAAAAACAAAGAAAGCGTATGCCCAAGCGTAAATATAGACACTAGTATAAGTACCCTCTTCCAATCTTTAAATGCATAAGGTACAGTTAGTGCTAATAAAAATAGAATGTGATCGTAGGCATTAAGATCTAGTACGTGGTTGAGTCCTAACTTAAAATAAAGCCAAAATTGAGACATGTTTAATTTTTTTTAGTTTGAGGAGTTTCAAACTTACAATATATTTAAGAAATTAAAAACCTCGTTCTCGCTGTATTTCTTCGTAGGCTTTTTGAACTTCTTTAAATTTCTCTTCGGCTCCTTTTTTTATGGCTTCATCTTGACTTTGAACTTTATCCGGATGGTATTTTTTAACCATGGTTCTGTATGCTTTTTTAATCTCTGCATTTGTAGCATCGGGGCTTACTTCAAGAATTTTATACGCATTGTCTGCTGCTTTAACAAACATGGCTTTTATACTTTCAAAATCATGATGCCCTATGCGCAAGTAACCTGCTAATTCCTGAATTTTATCGGTTTCTGCTTGTGTTACTTTACCATCTGCTTGTGCTATGCCAAATAAAAAGTGTAATAATTGCAACCGTACTTCATAACGAGTTCTTTGTCTAAAAAAGGCGCAAATTTCTGTGGCAGAAACTCCTTGTTTTTTTACTACTTCATTAAAAATTCTAAACACATGATTTGCACGCTCTTTACCGTATGAAGCTACAAAATACTGACGTACAAAATCTAACTCTGTTTGAGTTGCTTTACCATCGGCTTTAATTACAATAGAGCATAAAGAGAGTAAATTAAGCTCGAATTCTGATTGAGAAACCGTTTGCCTTTGTGTGCCAAAAACCGATGTGTAACTGCTTTTATTATCGTCAAAAAAACTTCCAACAAAAAAACCTATAATAGCTCCGGGAAATCTAAACAACAAATAACCAATTAAGGCCAAAAACCACCTAATCATGCTATAAATTTTAGCGCAAATATACTGTTTTGCCTTGGTTAAATTAATACCTAAAGCATCTGTACAAAGGCTTTATGTTTTATCCTTTTTATTACAGTTGCAAATAGCCTTAAATATGCCCTCAATTTTGTATCTTTGCACTACTTATAAAAAAATGAATTATGTATCCAGCCGAATTAGTAAAACCAATGCGAGAAGACCTAACTGCTGTTGGTTTTAAAGAGTTGCACACTCCCGAAGAAGTAGACCAAGCATTAGCCCAAAAAGGAACTACTTTAGTTATGGTTAACTCTGTTTGTGGATGTGCTGCTGCCAACGCTCGTCCGGGCGCTCGTATGAGTTTACAAAACAATAAAAAACCAGATTATTTAGTAACCGTTTTTGCAGGAGTAGATAAAGAAGCTACCGAAAGAGCCAGAAGCTACATGGTTCCGTTTCCGCCATCATCGCCAAGTATTGCTTTGTTTAAAGATGGTGAGTTGGTACATATGCTAGAGCGTCATCATATAGAAGGGCGTCCTGCAGAACTAATTGCCGAAAATTTAATGGAGGCATATAACGAACACTGTTAAACTAAATTTTACCTGTCTTTATATGTAAACCTCTGGAGCTGCCATTTCAGAGGTTTCTTTTTTAAAAAAATGAAAAAAGCTATCGCCTATTTACTAACCACTTTATACTATTTAGTTTTTGGCTTGTTGTTGGTTCTTTTTCATCCGATACAATGGTTATGCTTAAAACTTTTTGGGTATCAGGCTCATAAAAAAAGTGTAGATATATTAAACTTTTTTTTAACCCAATGCTTGCTTTTATTAGGTACAAGAGTTGTATTTTTAAATAAGCACAAGCTACCAACCAATAAGCCTCTGATTATTGTTGCCAACCACCAAAGCATGTACGATATCCCTCCTATAATATGGTACATGAGAAAGCATCATCCTAAGTTTATAAGCAAAAAAGAACTCGGTAAAGGCATTCCGAGTGTATCGTTTAATTTACGCCATGGAGGCTCTGCTTTAATCGATAGAAAAAATCCTGAACAAGCCATTACCGCTATTAAAAATTTAGCAGATTATGCCGAAAAGCATTGCCGATCGGTAGTAATATTTCCTGAAGGAACAAGAAGCCGCACCGGTAAGCCAAAACCCTTTCAGGTGGGTGGTTTAAAAACATTGTTTGAGAAAATGCCCAATGCTTTAGTGGTGCCTATTACTATAAATAATTCTTGGAAAACGTTACAATATGGTAAATTCCCTATGGGAATTGGAAACCTAATTACTTTTACTGTTCATAAACCATTAGCGGTTGCCCAGTACAACAATCCAATAGAACTTATAAAAACTGTTGAAAAAACAATAACCCAAGCTGTGCAAGTATGACCAATTCTGAAATAATTGAAAAAACTATTGCTTTTGTAAAAAAAACACTGGAAAATGCAGAAGGCGGACACGATTGGTTTCATATAGAACGTGTTTTTAAAAATGCCATGTTAATTGCAAAAGATGAGCAAGCAGATCCGTTAATTGTTGGGTTAGGAGCCTTATTACACGATATTGCCGATAGTAAATTTCATGATGGTGATGAAACAGTTGGTCCTAAAAAAGCACGTGCCTTTTTACATTCTTTAGGTGTTGCAAATGCTATTACAGACCATGTTGTAGCAATCATAGAAAACGTATCATTTAAAGGCGGTAATACATCCCGTACTTTTGCATCGAAAGAGCTTGATGTTGTGCAAGATGCAGACAGGCTTGATGCCATAGGAGCAATCGGTATTGCTCGCGCTTTTAATTACGGAGGTTTTAAAAATCGTAAGCTATACGATCCTGCAATAGCGCCTAAATTAAATATGAGTAAAGAAGAGTATAAAAAATCTTCATCGCCCACCATTAATCATTTTTATGAAAAGTTGCTGCTGCTAAAAGATAGAATGAACACTAAAACCGGTCAGAAACTCGCGCTACAACGCCACGCTTTCATGGAGCATTTTCTTGAGCAGTTTTATGCTGAATGGAATGGAGAACGATAACATTACATACAAGACCATAAAAGGAGTTCCCAACGCACAACTACTCTCTGAAATAGTTTTGTTGTACACTGCTATTTTTAATGATGCCGATGTGTCCTTCTTTTACAAAAGAATACAAGAAAATCCCAAACTTTTTAGTGTTCTTGCTTATTATAATAATAAGTTAGTTGGATTTAAAATTGGATATCCCAAAAACAAACTTGTTTTTTATAGCTGGATAGGTGGTGTAGATGAAAGTTTTAGAGAAAAAGGCATTGGTAAAACTTTAGCTTTAACACAAGAGCAATGGGTAAGAAAGCAAGGGTTTAAAAGTATTCAAACTAAATCTATGAACCGTTTTAAACCCATGATGATTTTAAACCTAAAAAACGGTTTTAATATTATAAAAGTTTATACTAACGATAGCGGACAAACAAAAGTTGTTTTTGAGAAAGTTTTAGAATAGTTTTAACTGCCCGTCTTTGTATTGCTCATGTAAAGCTGTGTTTAGTAGTGGCATTTTCTTATTCTTAAAATACTTTTGCTTAGCCAACTTAACCATAGCATGTATTTGCTCGGCTATTTTACCTTCGCCTCTGTTTCTGAGCCCAAATCTACTATCATTTAATGTGCCTCCATGACACTCTTGAATTTGATGTAGCACTTTTTGAGCTCTATTCGGAAGTGTTTTTTTAATCCAATCTGTAAAAATATCTCCTATAGCTCCATTTAATCTAACTACTGTAAACCCAAAAGATAATGCTCCATTATCTGCAACAGCTTTTGCCATAGGCAAAATTTCATGACTGTTAATGGCCGGTATTATTGGGGCCAACATTGCATTAACCGGAATACCGTTTTCTGATAATTTTTTAATGGTTTCTAACCGTTTTTTAATACTGGCTGTTCTGGGCTCTAAAATTCTGCGGGTTTCTTCAGACAACGAAGTAACCGAAATATTTACGGCAATTAAACAATCTTTATTTAATTCTTTTAAAACATCTAAGTCTCTTAAAATATATGCGTTTTTGGTGATTATGGCTACCGGATGTTTGTATTTTAAAAACACCTCTAAACACGCTCTTGTAAGTTTAAATTTCTGCTCGGCAGGTTGGTAGCAATCTGTATTTCCGGAAAGCACAATAGGGTGCGCTTTCCATTTTTTGCTTTTTAGTTTTTGTTCTAATAAGTATGGAGCATTTTTTTTGATTAAAATTTTACGCTCAAAATCCAATCCTGCACTGTAACCCCAAAACTCATGCGCATTGCGAGCATAACAATATACACACCCATGTTCGCAACCTTGGTAAGGATTCATGGAGTACATCATTCCAACATCCGGGCTATCTACTTTGTTAACAATAGTTTTAGGGAAAACAGGTATGTATTGTGTTTTATTACTTTGTGATTGTTCTCCTTCTTTGTGGCAATATTCTAAAAAATCAGCTCTTAATTCGTGAGAGTTTTCAGAAAATCTGTTAGGCACATTACGCTGTGCACCTCTTCCTTTTATGTAGTTTTTATCTGCCACTTTGCCAATTACTTAGTATCAAAGTTACTAAAATATATAGGCGTATTTTAGTGGCAAAATGTTAAAAAGCTAAGGCAAGGTAATCTTAAAAAGCTGTTTCCTGCTTCCGCGTCTTGCTAAAAAATATACTGCTTTTTCTTGCTTGCTTATAAGTGCTCTAGAAACCATTAACGGTGCTGCAGCATCGTCTTCTTCCAGTACTTTTTTATAGGTTAAATCTCCTTGTTCATTAAGTTTAACAGCAAATACATCTGGAGTTCTGGTATAACTTTCTCTAAACAGTAATCTGTTATTAGATAGTTTTTGAGGTTGCTCTCCAGAATTAATAAAAAACAAAACATCTTGGTTAGCAAGCATTGTTGTGTAAGATACGTAAGCTTCGTCTCCGGTTGTAACTTCTTTTTTGTTAATATTTCTGGCCCACTTTAAATTGCCATTACCAGACACTTTAACACAAATAATATCATTGTAATGATGCCTGTACACCCACATACCAGAACCACTTGAGTTTGTTTGATAGTTTTTGGTGTAATAATACTCTTCGGCTGTAATTATTAAGTCGCCGTTGGGGGTTTCCAGCAAGTTTCTAAACAGCAAATTATCTATTTCTTTGTTTTTTGCAACCCCATATTTATCTATCATAAACTGCTCTGTAAACGGAATGTTTTTTTGGCTTATTAAGGAAAGATTTGAAGGATTTATTTGAAAATAAGAAACCCCGTTATACCTGTTACCTCCTCTTTTAGAATAAAAGCCCAAGGCAACCAATTTGTTATTTGTAAATGTAGTTTTAAGCGATGCTAACTGAAAATCAGGAAAGCCAAAGTTTTGCTGTAATAATTGATTATCGGCAACTTTATAAAGCTCGTATTGGTAACGACCTAATGTTCCTTCAGAACGTTTTTTTCTAATAAAATGTGCCTTAGCCAGCAAGTAAACTTCTTTATTGTTTGGATGCCATGTAAAATTTTCGAATACTAAATTCTTGTTGCTTAGTTTTCCTTGTAAATCTGCTTCAAATTTTAGGTTAAGATTGCTATCAAAACAAAAAGCTTTCTGCATTGCATACTCTTTTTGTTTATTGTTAACCCAAATCACCACTTGTTGTGTTTTTGGATGTATTAGTAGTTGCGTTTGAAAGTTTGTGTTAAACTCATCACTCTTAACATCTAACACATTAATCTTTTCTTCTTTATTGGCCCTAACAGAAACTAATTTTCTGGGAATAAAACTAATAGAATCTAAACTTGTACTGTTAGCCAGGTACGTATAAGAGAGCATTTTTTTATCGTAAAAAAACTCTATAAAATGCAATCTATTATTACTAAATTGAGTTCCTAATACTTGTGTTTTATTGGGCTCATATTTGTATTCGTTAATTAAATTTAAATTGTTGTCGTATCGCTCAATAAAATATCCTTTAGGCCTTAAAATAATCCCTCCGTATATGGCTCTTACAATTACAATATCTCCCTCTTTAGTTTCATAACTATTTACAATTGTAGAGTACTTATAGCGGTCTTTGTACACCTCGCTTTTAGTGTAAGATATTTGCAATTTCTGAGCTGTAATTTGACTACTAAATAGGTACAAAAGCAAAATAAGGCTAAGTTTTTTCATAACACGGTAGGGTATTAAGCACTAAGAGTTAGACAACATTGCCTAACCCTTAATGTAAACGTAAATATTATGTAAATAGTTTATTGTTTACCAGGAAAATTAGCCTTGCGTTTTTCTAAAAAGGCTGTAGTACCTTCTTTAAAATCGGCTGTACCAAAACATTCGCCAAAGGCTTTAATTTCTGCAGTATAGCCTTCTCTGTTAAATCCGGCATTTACGGCTTTAATGGCGTAACTTATAGCTACCGGCGAATTACTAACCACTTTTTGAGCAATGTTTTTACAAAAATCTAACAGTTCTTCTTGCGGTACAACATGGTTTACCAGCCCATAGTTTAATGCTTTCTCTGCATCTATCATTTGGGCAGTCATTATAAGCTCCATCGCTCTACCTTTTCCTATAAGCTGTGGTAATCTTTGGGTTCCGCCATACCCCGGAATTACTCCTAAAGAAACTTCCGGAAGACCCATTTTTGCATTATTACTTGCTACTCTAAAATGGCATGACATGGCCAGCTCTAATCCGCCTCCAAGCGCAAAACCGTTTACAGCTGCAATTACAGGAGTTGATAGATTTTCAACAAAATCAAACAATAATTCTTGTCCGTTTTTAGCTAGTTGTTCTCCTTCTGTGATAGAAAAATGAGCAAATTCAGAGATGTCTGCTCCGGCAACAAAAGCTTTCTCTCCGCTTCCTGTAACAATAATGCATTTAACATCATTATTGTTATCTAAATCTGAAAACGCTTGATGAAGCTCTTGTATAGTTTCTCTGTTTAAAGCGTTTAGTTTTTTGGGCCTGTTAATAGTTACAACAGCAATTTGGTTGTCTGTAGTTATTAGAATATTATTAAAGCTCATTGTTAGTAGTATTAAATTATACTTCTTTTGGGAATGTTACAGTAAACACCGTGCCTTTTCCCGGTTGCGATGTAAAGGTAATACTTCCGTTGTAGGTTTCCACAATATTTTTTACCATTCCTAATCCTAGTCCCATACCGCTACTTTTAGTTGTAAATTTTGGCTCAAATACTTTGTCTTTGTGTTCATCTAAAATACCTAAACCGTTATCTGCGACTTGAATTTTCACGGTGTTTTTGTTAGATGTTACAGACACCAGTATTCTGGGATCTCTATCTTCAGGAATTGCCTGTATGGCATTTTTAACCAAGTTATTTATAATTCTGATAAGTTGTGTACGATCTAGTTTAGCAATGATTTCATCTTCGTCTGCAATAAATCGAATAAAATCTTCATTGAAAATTTCTAACGCCAGCTTTACAATTTTAACTACGTTAAGCGTCTCTGTTTGTTGCGCCGGCATATTTGCAAAGTTTGAAAAAGCCGATGCTATACTACTCATGGTATCTATTTGTTGAATAAGCGTTTTAGAAAACTCTGCTACTTTATTTTTTACATCGGGGTCTTTAGGATCAAATTTACGTTCAAAATTCTGAACGCTTAATCGCATAGGAGTTAGTGGGTTTTTAATTTCGTGAGCTACTTGTTTTGCCATTTCTCTCCAGGCTTGTTCTCTTTCGCTTCTGGCAAGTTTTACAGCGCTTTCTTCGAGCTCATCAACCATACTGTTATACGCATTAACTAATGATGCAATTTCTGTGCTGGGCTCTTTTAAAATAATCTTCTCATTGCGTTCACTAAGGCGAGTTCTATCTAATTTATCTGAAATTGTTTTTAAGGAACGTGTTATGTATTTTGATATAAAATAGGCCAATACAATTGCAATCCCTAACATAAGCAAGTACACCATGCTGAGCCTAAATAAAAATTCTCTAAGCTCCATGGTATTAAACGAGTCGTCTTCAAAATAAGGAAGATTTAAAATCCCGATAGGCTTAAAATTCCTATCGGTAATGTATGTATATGACGCCTGAAACCTATCTCCGGCTGCAACTTTATGCTCTACATAACGTTTGTTTGGGCTTTTTGCCAAGGCTTCTAAAACCCCTTTAGGCAACTGCTTAGAAATAGAATCATTTTCAAATTTTGGTCTAGAGCTTATAATTAAATTACCTTCCAGGTCGTAAATATTAAAGTTTACGTTCTGTACATCGGCAATTTCATATATGGCTTTATTAAAAATTAAGCCTAAGTATTGGGTTTCTACCGGATAGGTTGTATGGCGTTCAAGCAAATAGTTTATGCTGGCCTGAACCTGATTTTCTTTTCGTTCTAACCTGTTTTGATGATAATCTCTGGATTGTTCTTTGTATTGATAAATGGTAACTAAGGCAATTAAGACCGATGCCATAATTACCAAAAATATCATAGAGAAAAATATGCGGGATCGTAACGATAAATTCTTAAACACCGTTTATGCATTTGCTCGTAAATATAACAATAATCAAGCCAAAGCCTACTTACAAAAAACACATAAAACAACTTATGCGTTCGGATTTTTTTCTCTTATGCGTTTGTAAAGCTTAATTCCTAACATAAGCAAAATGCCTAAAACCACAATTCCTAACACTCCAAAAATCCAGTTTATAGTGTTTTTTAAAATCACTAAAAAAACTACTGCAAAAAGTATAATTGTAGCACCTTCGTTCCAGATTCTCATAAAATTAGAGGAATACTTAATAACATCTTTTTGAAGTTGCTTAAAAATTTGATGTGTTTTTAAATGATATGCTATAAGCAACACTACAAATAAAAGTTTAACATGCATCCAGCCTTGAGAGAGCCACTCAGGAATTAAAAACAGCAACCATACTGCAAACAAAGTAGCTAAAATTGCAGAAGGCCAGGTAATTATGTACCACAACCTTTTGGCCATTACTTTAAGTTGATTACTGAGAATTTCTTTATCCGGACTTGGTTTTTCTTGGGCTTCTATATGGTATATAAATAATCTTGGTATGTAAAATAATCCGGCAAACCAAGTAATTACAAAAATTAAATGCAGTGATTTTATGTAGTTGTAGTACTCCATAGTATTTGTTTACAGAAAAAAGTCCCCGCAAAAATACGGGGACTCGTCTAATTTATTCTTCTTCTACAAACAAATAATCTAAATTAAGGTTATTAAACTCTTTGTTAAAGGCTTTAACCTCATCTGAAAGTAGTTTGTTAAATGTGTTTAATTGCGCTTCTATTTTTTTAGTAAGCTCATTCTTAACCGCAATATCTTGGTCTGTAGGAGGAAAATCGTCTATAGTTACCAAACTATTTAAATGCCCCAATTTATTGGTAAGTTTTATTGGAAAATTAAGCGGGTCTTGATTGCTCCTGTTTTTAGTTTGGTACAATGCTTTCTCTATTTCAGACAATTGCTCTTTAAGCTTATTGGCTTTTTCAATTAAAGGTTTTACCCTTGCATCATCTTTATATTGTTTTGCAAAGCCCTCTAATTGCTTATTAATATTGCGTATGGTTTTTATAGATTTATGAGCCTTATCTATTGTTGCATTAATGCTTGCAACAAACTCAAACTGCTTTTGCATATCGGCTACAGAAGCCTCTGCTCTTGGATCCGGAATAATTTTAAAGGGTTGTTTTTGGGTTTCTCCATTAACCGTTAAAGCAACCGTATAATCTCCGGGTACTGCTTTTGCACCATTTAAATTTGCCCACCATAAAATCATTCCCGGAAGTTTCTCTGCTCCATCATAACGGGTATCCCAAACAAAATGATTACCGCCTTTTTTTACTTTGAGTTTGTTTTTTTTATGGTGTGTAGAAAATGTTTTTATAGTATCGCCATCTTTCTCTAAAAAGGTTAACGAAACCGTATCCTTCTCTTTGTCAAAATTCTTTAAATAAAAATAAGTTATAACACCGTTTGGATGGTTTGTGCCGGCTGTTTTAGATTTAAATCCGCCTCCTCCTTTGGTACGGTAACTATCTTTAGGTTGGTATAAAATGGCATCTTTACTTTTTAGTTCATCGTTTAATTGATGTAGTACTGTTAAATCGTCTATAATCCATAAGCTTCTTCCTTGAGTTGCTACAATTAAATTATTGTCTTTAACAGCTAAATCTGTAATTGGCACAATAGGTAGATTTAACTGAAATTTTTGCCAATTTGCACCATCATCAAAAGAAATATACATTCCTGTTTCGGTTCCGGCATAAAGCAATCCTTTGCGTTTTGGGTCTTCTCTAACTACACGTGTAAAATGCTCGGCCTCTATACCATTAGTGATTTTTTGCCAAGTTTTGCCGTAATCTGTTGTTTTGTACAGGTAGGGTGTAAAATCGCCTAATTTATAACGTGTTGCTGCAACGTAACACGTTCCGGCATCAAAAGCGCTCGGCTCTATACTATTTATCATAGACCACTCGGGCAGGTTTTTAGGAGTTACATTATCCCAAGTTTTACCACCGTCTTTAGTTACATGAATTAACCCATCATCACTACCAACCCATAGCAATCCTTCTTGTAAGGGGCTCTCATTTGCTGCAAAAATGGTACAATAGTACTCTACTCCGGTGTTATCTTGAGTTATTGGTCCGCCAGACGATTTAAGTTTTTCAGGATCGTTACGTGTTAAATCCGGACTGATAAGTTCCCAACTTTGCCCTTCGTTTGTTGTAACATGAACATGGTTAGAAAATGTATATAATTTTTTAGGATTGTGTTTGCTGAAAATTATTGGGAAATTCCATTGAAAACGATACTTCATTCCTTCGGCTCCATGCCCCATTGGGTTGTCTGGCCAAACATTAATTGCTCTTACCGTTCCGGTTTTGTGGTTTACACGCGTTAAAAATCCTCCATAGCTACCACCATATACAATATCATTATCGGTTGGGTCTACTGCTATATGAGCCGATTCTCCACCGGCTGTACTTTCCCAATCATCTTCGTCTATGGTCCATCCATCGCTTCTGTGTTTAATTCTAACGGTAGAATTGTCTTGTTGAGCCGCATAAATTCTGTACGGATGTGCATTATCTGTGGTTACCCTGTAAAATTGAGAAGTTGGTTGATTATGGTATGTGCTCCAGGTTTCACCACCATCGTAGGTTACTTGCGCTCCACCATCATCTCCAATAATCATTCTGTTGGGGTTCTCGGGGGCAATCCATAAATCATGATGGTCGCCATGTGGAGCATTATGCGCAGAAAAGGTCTTACCACCATCGGTAGATTTGTGATAGTTTACGTTAAGAACATACACTATGTCTTCATCTTGTGTATCGGCATATACGCGTGTGTAGTACCACGCGCGCTGGCGTAGTTTTCTTTCGCTATTAACGTAATGCCAAGTTTTTCCGGCATCATCACTTCGGTAAAGTCCTCCTTTATCTTTGTGTTCTACAATGGCCCAAACTCTATCCGGATTAACAGGAGAAACTGTTACGCCAATAATACCTAAAGTTCCTTGCGGGAAACCTTCGTTTTTAGAAATTTCGGTCCAAGTTTCACCACTATCAGTGCTTTTCCAGAGCGCAGAACCTTCTCCGCCACTA
This sequence comes from Flavobacteriaceae bacterium, assembly GCA_052032225.1. GTDB lineage: Bacteria > Bacteroidota > Bacteroidia > Flavobacteriales > Flavobacteriaceae > JBPEWY01. The sequence continues at coordinate 16,491 of JBPEWY010000013.1, read as the reverse complement.
CTTAAACTATAGGGTGTGCGTTGTACACGCCATGTAGATGCGTATAAAATTCGTGGGTTTGTAGGATCTAGTAATAAATCTACTGCACCGGCTTGGTCGTTCACAAATAAAACCTGTCTCCAGGTTTTGCCCCCGTCGGTGCTTTTATAAATACCTCTTTCTTTAGTGGGTTTATAAATATTCCCCATAACTGCAGCATACACCGTGTTGTAATCTTTTGGGTGCACAGCAATTCGGGGTATATGTCTTGATTTTTCTAATCCGGAGGGTTTCCAGGTTTTACCGGCATCTACACTTTTCCAGATACCGTATCCTGAAGATACATTTCCTCTTACGGTTTTTTCACCTCCCCCGGCATAAAGCACATTGTGATCACTTTGGGCTACTGTTATAGCTCCAATAGATCCGCCAAAAAATCCATCAGAAATGTTTTCCCAAGTACGTCCGCCATCTTCGGTTTTCCAGATGCCTCCTCCAGTAGCTCCAAAATAATATAAATTAGGCTTACCCGGTACTCCGGTTACAGCTGCCGAGCGCCCTCCTCTAAATGGCCCTATTAACCTATACTCTAAAGCTCCGTAAAGCTCTTCCGGATAGCTTTGAGTGGTGGTTTTTTTTCGTTTGTTTTTTTGGGATTGAATTTGGTGTGGGGCAATAAGAAAACAGAGCATCACAATGCTCATTTGCAATATTAGTTTATTCATAATACATAGAGATAGTTAGTTAGCTAATAGCTAAAATTAACAATAATTTACTGCACGCAATTGGTTTTAATGTAACTTTAACACTACTTCTCTATGTAAAAAATAAGCCGTTACAATGGTAGATAACACATCGGCCAACGGAAAAGAAATCCAAACCCCTAATTCTCCATAAAATTTTGGTAGGATTAAAATTAACGGAATAAAGAAAAACCCTTGTCTGGTAAGTGTGAGTAGCAATGCAGGAATGGCTTTACCAACTGCCTGAAAGTAAGCAGCCCCAATTAATTGTACTACTACAATAGGTGTTGCTAAAAAAACCCATCGCATAGCTTGTGGCGCCCCTTTTAAAACATCAGGATCTGTAGTGAAAACTTTTGTTATGGTTTCCGGAAAAACCATAATAAAAACAAAAATTAATAGTCCTAATAATGCTGCATAGATGATAGCTGTTTTAATAGATTGCCTTACTCTAACGTATTGTTTAGCTCCGTAGTTATAGCCGGCAATAGGCAAAAATCCTTGTGTAATACCTAACACCGGAAACAGTGCAAACATGAGCATTCTGCCAATAATGGCATACACCGTTACAGATGCCTCACCTCCTAAATCAAACAAAATATTATTTAAAAACAAGTACGTAATGCTAACAACTGCCTGTCTTGCTAAGGTAACCCCTCCTAACGAAGCTATTTCGTTTACAATATTTTTTTGAAGACTAAAACTCGAAATAGTAAGTTTAAGCTCTGAGTTTTTTGAGATAAAAAACCACAGAATATATGCAAAGCAGAGTAGGTAAGAACCTGTAGTTGCCCAAGCCGCACCATACATCCCCCAGTTAAAAACTTTTATAAAAATATAGTCTAACAATAGGTTTCCAACAGAAGGTATAATCATGGCAACCATAGCAAACCGTGGTTTTCCTTCGGCTCTAATTACCGTGTTGCCCATCATGCAAAGTGCTAAAAAAGGTACTCCGTACAGCACAATTACATAGTAAACTTTTGCCGGATTAAAAATAGCTCCTTTCCCTCCAAAACTCGGAATTAAGCTATCTACGTACCATAAGCCAACCAACACTAATGTAATTGTAAGTAGTAGTGTGAGTGTTATTTGGTTGCCAAACGTTTTTACTGCTTTACTTTTATTCTTCGCCCCAAGTGCTCTGGATATAATAGACGAACCGCCAATACCTATTGCCATTCCTAAAGCTGCAATAAAAAACGAAACCGGCAGGACAACGTTAATTGCTGCTATGGCAGTAGCACCAATCCAGTTCCCTACAAAAATAGTGTCTACTAAAATGTTTAAAGACATCACCAAGATGCCTATAGAAGCCGGAACAGCCTGTTTAACAAGCAATTTTCCAATTGGGTCTGTTCCTAATTGCGAGGCTGTAACTTTACTCATTTAAAACAGCCTTTTTTACTTGCGCCCATTGATTAATCCAATTACCCAAAACCTTAGCCCAATCGTCTCTATCATTTAAGCAAGGTATTACGTGGCATGCTTTGCCCCCGTTTTCTAAGAAATCTTCACGCGCTTCCATCCCAATTTCTTCGAGGGTTTCTAAACAATCAGACACAAAAGCAGGTGTTACAATGGCTAATTTTTTAACTCCTTTTTTAGCAAGCTCTTGTACGGTGGCATCTGTGTAGGGCTGTAACCAAGGATCTTTTCCTAACCTTGATTGAAAAGAGGTGCTATAGCTTCCTTCGGGCAATTGTAATTTGCTAACAACCTGTCTGGTAGTCTCGTAACATTGGTGACGATAACAGTAATTATGTGCCGGAGAAGGAGTTATACAGCACGTGCCGTTTATTTTACAATGAGATTTAGTTACATCAGATTTAATTATATGTCTCTCCGGTACACCATGATACGAAAACAACAAGTGATCCCACTCTTTGTCTTGTAAATATTCTTTGATAGATGTGCTTAACACATCAATATAATCCGGTTTTTTATAAAAGTGTTCAATGCTTTTTATTGTAAGATCCGGGAAATATTTTTTTTGAAGCTTCTGAGCCAATACCAAAATAGTTTCGGTAGTAGCCATAGCATATTGCGGATACAACGGAAGCAATAAAACCTCTTTAACTCCTTGATTGTAAAGTTGGGTAAGTCCTTTTTTTATAGACGGATTACCATACCTCATGGCTAACCCAACCGGAACCGTAGTTTCTTGCTGTACTTTGCGCTGAAGGCGCTCAGACAAAACAATTAAAGGAGAGCCTTCTTCCCACCATATTTTTTTATATGCTTCGGCAGATTTTTTAGGGCGTGTATTTAAAATAATTCCTTTAACTATAAAAGCGCGTAACAGGTAAGGCACATCTATTACCCTACCGTCCATTAAAAACTCATCTAAATAACGCTTTACATCTTTTGGTTCGGGGCTGTCCGGAGACCCTAAATTAACCAACAATACACCTTTACTCATGAATTATTTTGTGTTTTAACTGCTAAAGACATTAAGTATTTTTTGGGCGTTGTGCCGTATTTCTTTTTAAATGCTGCAATAAAGTGGCTGGCTGTGCTGTAGCCAACTTTTAACCCTACTTCGTTTACATTATGTGTGCCTGCTTCTAAGAGTTTTCGGGCTACCTCCATTTTGTAGTCAAATAAAAAACTGTAAACAGAATCTCCATAAATCTGTTTAAACCCTTCCTTTAGTTTTTTTAAGCTCAATCCAATTTCATCGGCTAATTCTTGTAGGCTCGGAGGCTCAGTCATTCTGGCTATAATTATATCTTTTGCTTTTCTGATTTTAAGTACATTGGCCTCGTCTGTTAAATAAGGGCATTGCTCAATATTAGCATCTTCACTTTTATTAAAATACAACCCTAGTGCTTCGTATGCTTTGCCTTTGTAATATATATGCTTTATAGATTGATTTAAGTTGAAGTTGATAATTTGATTAAGTACGATTGCTAAAGAGGGCGTTATTTTTTCGTCTTTATAATACTTTTTATCCTTATTCTCATCACTTAAAAACGTTATATAATCAGCCTCATTAGAAAACAATCCATGAAATTTTTTTATAGATATAAGCAACGAAACCAACCATGAATTTGGCGATACTTGTATATGAATAGGAAGGCTTCTTTGCGGATTGTATAACAACAATGAGTGTTCTTCTTGTAACGGAAGCTGATACCTGCCTTCATTAAATTGTAATAAACTGGTACCCTTTACACCAAAATGAAACTGAATGTAACTTTGGTCTATTGCTCGCTCAACTATTTGATTTTCAGAGGTATCGTTTTTATACGTAAGCACTAAAAACCCGTCATCTACTTGCATTTCTGCAAAAGCACTTTTAGCGATATTTTTTGATGGCGATTTCAAATTAATTATTCTTTATTTATTTAGATTGATTCTAAACAAAGCTATTCGGAAGCATTGATTTCAGGGCAAAAGTATGACATTTATCATTTTATTTTAAAAAAATCACATAAAAAACGCATAACGACACTAAAAGTTCTTTTAGCGTTATTTTTTTTAAACGAAGGCTTATATTTTTGCCTCGAAATTGCAAATAGAGGTATGGAGCAATATCATGTATCTAAAGGCACTTTTTATGCCATAGGATTGAGCTATAAAAAGGCCGATGCAGAAATTAGAGGTCGGTTTAGTGTGAGTGAAGAGGCCAAGGCTGCTATTTTACAACAAGCAAAACAAAATGGCATAGAGAGTCTTGTTCTAATCTCTACTTGCAACCGTACAGAGATGTATGGATTTGCACAACATCCGTATCAACTAATAAAACTACTTTGCGAGAATACTAAGGGAACCATAGAAGAGTTTCAGGAAGTAGCATACATCTACAAAAATCAAGACGCCATAAATCATATTTTTAGAGTTGGTTCTGGGTTAGACAGTCAGATTTTGGGTGACTTCGAGATTATTGCTCAAATAAAAAATGCTGCTGTTTATTCAAAAAAACTTGGGCTAATTAATGCCTTTACAGAGCGTTTAATTAACTCGGTTATTCAGTGCAGTAAACGTATAAAAACCGAAACAGAAATTTCTTCAGGGGCAACTTCTGTGTCGTTTGCATCAGTGCACTACATTTTAAATAATGTAACCGATGTGTCTAACAAAAATATCTTGCTTTTTGGTGCCGGTAAAATAGGTAGAAACACTTGCGAAAACCTTATAAAGCATACCCAAAACAAGCACATAACGCTTATAAACCGTACCAAAGAAAAAGCAGAACAAATTGGCGGAAAATTTCAGGTAATTGTTAAAGATTATGCCGATTTGGCTTCAGAACTTAACAAAACAGACATTTTAATTGTAGCAACTGGAGCACAAAATCCTACCATTTACAAAGAGCTTATAACAACCAAGAAGCCTTTGCTTATTTTAGATTTATCTATCCCAAAAAATGTTGCCGATAACGTTACAGAGCTTTCTAATGTTACACTGGTTCATTTAGATAAGCTTTCTAAAATGACAGATGAAACTTTAGAACGCCGAAAAGCCGAAGTACCCAAAGCCGAGGCTATCATAAACGAACTTAAAACAGAATTTACGGCTTGGTTAGAAACCCGTAAATTTGCACCAACCATTAAAGCTTTAAAAAAGAAACTAAAACATATAAAAGAAGCTGAGTTAGATTTTCAGAGAAAAAAAATTGAAAACTTTAACGAAGAGCAAGCTGCATTAATAAGCGATAGAATTATTCAGAAAATCACCACTCATTTTGCCAACCACTTAAAAGATAATATTGCTAACTCAGATCACAGTATTGAGCTCATAAACAAAGTTTTTCAATTAGACCAAGAGCATGCATAAAATCATTCGCATAGGCACTAGAGATAGTGAGCTCGCACTTTGGCAAGCCAAAACCGTACAAAACCAGCTAGAACGCTTAGGGTACGCTACACAACTTGTTCCTGTTAAATCTGATGGTGATTTAGAGCTTAACAAGCCATTATATGAGTTAGGTATAACAGGCATTTTTACTAAAACACTAGATATAGCAATGCTAAACGGTACTGTAGATATAGCCGTGCACTCTATGAAAGATGTTCCTACTAAGCTACCTAAAGGCATTGTACAAGCTGCCGTTTTAGAACGAGCCTCTAATCAAGATATTTTAGTTTTAAAAGAGCATCAAAATATTCCCGAGAACGCTGTCATTGCAACCGGTAGTTTACGCAGAAAAGCGCAATGGCTTAACAAGTACCCAAACCATCAAGTTGTAAATTTAAGAGGTAACGTAAACACCAGATTACAAAAACTAAGTAATAGTAATTGGCTGGGTGCTATTTTTGCAAAAGCAGGATTAGAGCGCATTAATATTTTACCAAAAAATTATGTAGCGTTAGACTGGATGATTCCTGCTCCGGCGCAAGGTGCTATGATGGTTGTAGCACTAGAAAAAGATTCTTATTGTTTAGAAGCACTTAGTAAATTAAACCATATAAATACCGCTATTTGTACCCAAGTAGAGCGTGATTTTTTACAAACTTTAGAAGGTGGTTGTACTGCTCCCATTGGTGCAGAAGCTACCATAAAAAACAATGTGCTTTACTTTAAAGGAGTACTATTAAGTGTTGATGGTAAAAAGAAAGTAACTATAAACAAACACACACCGTTACAGGCTTATACAAACTTTGGCAAACAATGTGCAGAAGAAGTTTTAGCAAATGGAGGAAATGAAATTATGAACGAATTACAAAACCAATAGCCATGAATGTTCTGTCTACTAAAATATTAACCCCGCTTCAAAAAAATTTATTAAAAAACAAAAATATTACGCTTACTACTTACGATGCCATAAATGTATCGTTACTACCGTTTGTGCTTTCAGATAAGTACGAAAACATTATTATAACCAGTAAAAATGGTGCCTTAGCCTATTTAAAAGCATACGCAAAACAATACTTAACAACACCTTACAATATTTTTTGTGTGGGTCAGAAAACTAAAGAGCTACTAGAAAAAAACAATCAAAAAATTGTAGCGTATGCTAATTATGCCGAAGAGTTAGCTAAAATTATTGTAAATAATCATAGTGATAAATCATTTTTATTACTATGTGGTAATATGAGGCGACCAGAGTTGCCGGACACCTTACAAAAACATAATATTAGTTTTAAAGAGCAGCAAGTGTATACCACCAAATTACATCCTAAAACTTTTAAACAGCATTTTGATGTTGTGCTATTTTACAGCCCCAGCGGTGTCCAAAGTTATACTTCTTGCAATAACCTAAACAATACCATGGCTGTATGTATAGGCACAACAACTGCTAACGAAGCAAAAAAACATACACAACATATAGCAATTGCAGCAGAACCTACCATAGAAGATGTACTAATAGAAGCTGCCAAACAAGTTAAAAAATGATAAAGAACGATTTATTTTTAAGAGCTTTAAAAGGAGAAACTGTAAACAGACCTCCGGTTTGGATGATGCGTCAGGCGGGCAGATATTTACCCGAATTCATGGCCCTTAGAGAAAAGTATGATTTTTTTACTCGTTGCCAAACACCAGAATTGGCCAGCGAAATTACAGTACAACCTTTAAGACGCTTTGATCTTGATGCTGCAATTTTGTTTAGCGATATTTTAGTAATCCCGCAAGCCATGAATATAGAGGTGCAAATGAAACCTAACTTTGGCCCCTATATTCCTAACCCAATAGACAGTAAAAAAGCTTTAGAAACCGTTATAGAGCCCGATGTAAACGATGCTCTAAACTATGTAATGCAAGCCATTAAGGCAACTAAAGAGCTTTTAAACAACAGTGTTCCGCTTATTGGATTTGCCGGTTCTCCATGGACAATCTTATGTTATGTAGTACAAGGGCAAGGAAGCAAAACGTTTGATAAAGCTAAGGCTTTCTGTTTTACACACCCTGAGTTAGCACACGAGCTTTTACAAAAAATAACCAATACTACCATTGCCTACTTAAAAGCAAAGGTTAAAGCAGGTGTTAATGCAGTTCAAATATTTGATTCGTGGGGAGGAATGTTATCGCCCACAGATTACCAAGAGTTTTCATGGCAATACATCAATCAAATTATAGAGGCTTTAAAAGATGATGTCCCGGTGATTGCTTTTGCAAAAGGCTGCTGGTTTGCTTTACCGGAAATGGCAAAATCTAATGCTTCGGCCTTAGGAGTAGATTGGACATGCTCTCCAAAAAATGCTCGTTACTTAACGGGAGGCAACATCACGCTTCAAGGAAATTTTGATCCTGCCAGACTTTTATCTCCTCCGGAAACCATTAAAAAAATGGTGCATACTATGATTGATGAATTCGGAAAAGATAAATACATTGTAAACCTTGGGCACGGTATTCTGCCTAACATTCCGGTAGATCATGCTAAGGCTTTTGTAGATGCAGTAGTATCATATAATGCTTAGAGAAGAATGGGAGTAAAAAACCTGATTTTCTCGTTACAATTTACACATTTGTTAAAGCTTGCCGGTGTTTTTTTAAAACATCCGCTTAAAATGTACCCTACAATAAAAGCAACTTTAGATTGCTTGCGCATTGCTAACAAATTGTACCCAAAAAAACACCACATTAATACAAAAGCCAATGCATTTAGGCATGCCCTCTGGAATATGCTAATAACCAAAGAGTGTCTTACCAAAAAAAATAATTTGAATAAGGCACTTGATTGGGCAAAAAAAATAACAGATTGGCACGAAACCTTTTCGCCCAATAATGCTTTAGAAAGGGCTATGGATTTGCATAACAATGCTATAGGAAGAGCTATTATAAAAAAAATGATTTTAGAAAACTGGCCCTTAAGTGAATACAATTTTATTACCATATTACAACAAGAGTTAGAAAACAGTAAATTGGTAACAAGCATACAAGAAATAGAAGCAGCAAAAAACCAATTGGTATATTTAATAGAAGACCATGAAAAATAAGTTTTACAACTACATACAACAGCTTCAAGACACCATAACAACTGCTTTAGAAAAGGTAGATGGCAAAGCTGCTTTTAAAGAAGATTTATGGGAGCGTGCAGAAGGAGGTGGAGGCCGTACACGTGTAATACAAAACGGAGCTGTTTTTGAAAAAGGCGGTGTAAATATTTCGGCTGTTCATGGTGAACTTCCGGAGTCATTGCAAAAACATTTTAACGTTTCTCATGGTAATTTTTTTGCTTGTGGGCTGAGCTTGGTTTTACATCCGGTTAGCCCTATGGTGCCCACTGTTCATGCTAATTGGCGTTATTTTGAGTTGTATGATGATAAAGGAGAGCTTGTAGACCAGTGGTTTGGTGGCGGACAAGACTTAACTCCGTATTATCTTTTTGAAGAAGATGTAATTCATTTTCATCAAACTTGTAAAACTGCTTGCGATAAGCATAATACATCATTTTACAATACCTACAAAAAAAGGTGCGACGAGTATTTTTATAACACACATCGTAATGAAGCTCGTGGTGTAGGAGGATTGTTTTTTGATTATTGCAGACCTACTTCAGATTTTTCTATAGAGCAATGGTACAGTTTTGTAACAGAAGTAGGTAATAGTTTTTTAAATGCCTACTTGCCAATTGTAGAGCGCCGAAAAAATATTCCTTATAATCAAGACCACAGAAATTGGCAAGAAATTAGAAGAGGCAGATATGTAGAGTTTAACCTTGTTCATGATAAAGGAACTTTATTTGGTCTTAAAACTAATGGCCGAATAGAAAGTATTCTTATGAGCCTTCCACCACACGTACAGTGGGTGTACAATTATGAGCCTGCACCAAACACAGAAGAAGCAAAGCTTTTAGCAGTATTAAAACAACCTAAAGATTGGGTTTAAAAAAAGAAAACTATGTATCCGTTACTCAGAAACAGAAGACTTAGAGCCAATAACGCTATTAGAAATTTAGTTAGAGAAACCTCTATAACACCACACGATTTTTTAGTGCCTTTATTTGTAGTAGAAGGTAAAAATGTAAAAGAAGAAATCCCTTCTATGCCCAACTATTACAGGCTAAGCCTTGATTTGTTAGAAACCGAGGTGAAAGAGCTTTACAAAATGGGCTTACAATCTGTTTTACTTTTTGTTAAAGTCCCGGATGTATTGAAAGATAATACCGGAAAAGAAGCGCTAAATCCAAACGGATTAATGCAAAAGGCTATAAAAACCGTTAAAAATGCTTGTCCGGATATGCTGGTTATGACCGATGTTGCCTTAGACCCTTATTCTTCGTTTGGGCATGACGGCATTATTTCTAACGGTAAAATTAGCAATGACGAAACTGTTTCTGTACTGGCAAAAATGAGTTTATCGCATGCTCAGGCAGGTGCAGATTTTGTTGCTCCGAGTGATATGATGGATGGTAGAATTTTAGCTATACGCAATACTTTAGAAGAAAATGGTTTTCACGATACCGGAATAATGAGTTACAGCGCTAAATACGCTTCAGCTTTTTATGGTCCGTTTCGCGATGCCTTAGATTCTGCTCCGGTTGAAGCCCAAAATATCCCGAAAGACAAAAAAACCTATCAAATGGATCCGGCTAACAGAACCGAAGCCATAAAAGAAACCATTATGGATATAGAAGAAGGAGCCGATATTGTAATGGTAAAACCCGGGCTCTGCTATTTAGATATTGTTAGAGAAATAAAAGATACTGTATCTGTTCCGGTTGCTGTTTATCAAGTAAGCGGAGAATACGCTATGGTTAAAGCAGCTGCAGAGAAGGGTTGGTTAGACCATGATGCTGTTATGTTAGAACAAGTTACGGCAATTAAACGTGCAGGAGCAGATATAATAGCCTCTTATTTTGCTAAAGATATTGTTAATTTGATTTCGTAGTTTTATAGAATACTTCTGTTATTCTATGAGTTTACTACATAAATATGTTCTTGTTAGTTTTATAACCGGTCTTTTAGCATTTACAGCTTTTTCACAAGAAAACAATTTAAAGTACACCACTTTAAACCAAGTCGGCTTAGACACCGTATTTATTTACAAAAAGGTAGATTCACTTATAACCTTAGGAATAAAAGAAAAAGCATTCCCCGGAGCTCAATTACTTGTTGCTTACAAAGGGGAAGTAGTTTTTTTTGAAACTTATGGTTATCATACCTACGATAGCATTAGGCCTGTTTTAAAAACAGATTTGTACGACTTAGCTTCTGTTACCAAAATTTTGGGTCCGTTACCTGCTTTAATGAAACTATATGAAGAGGGAAAACTTAACTTAGATGTTCCGTTTAGTACCTATTGGCCTTCCTGGAAACACAAAAAAAACAAAAAGCAGTTAACACTAAGAGAAATTCTGGCGCATCAGGCTGGGCTTGAACCGTATATTGTTTTTGCAAAAAAAGTTAAACCCAAAAAAAGATTTAAAAAACGTTTTATTAGGCCCTATAAACATAAAAACTTCCCATTACAAGCTTATACTAACTTATTTGTAAGCAAACGCTTTAACAAAAAAATTTATAGGAAAATAAAACGCTCTAAGGTTAGCAAAAACAAAGAATACAAATATTCTGGTTTGAGCTTTTTAATATACCCTAAGCTAATAGAGAATCTTACCGGAAAATCTTACGAAAATTATATAACCGAAAATTTCTATAAGCCTTTAGGGTGTAATACATTAGTTTACAATCCGGCACAGAAAGGGCTGTTAAAACATGTTGTTCCTACAGAAATAGACACTCTTTTTAGAAATACTCTTGTAAAAGGTTGGGTGCACGATGAAAATGCAGCACTTATGGGCGGCTTATCTGGTAATGCAGGATTGTTTGGCAATGCACAAGATGTGGCTAAAATTATGATTATGTACGTTCAATACGGCAAGTATAATACCAAACGGTATTTAAAAGAGCAAACCGTTAAAGCATTTACCAAAATACAGTTTCCGGAAAACAAGAACAGAAGAGGTTTAGGCTTTGATAAGCCTCTAATTAATAATGATACATTGCCTTTGCAAAAAGCCTACCCTGCACCAGAGGTTAGTCCGGAAAGTTTTGGCCATGCAGGTTTTACAGGGACTTTTGTTTGGGCAGACCCAAAATACCAATTGGTATTTGTGCTCTTGTCTAATAGGGTTTACCCGTACAGATCACACAGAAAATTATACGAGTTAAATTTGCGTCCGGCTTTACAGCAGGTGTTTTACAAAGCCTTATTACATACAAGTAATTAGTAAATAATTGCTACATTTAAACCAATTAAAAATTTGCTATGGGTTTATTGGTGTTTTATGCATTAATTTCGATTCTTTTTTCTTTCATATGCTCTATTTTAGAGGCTGTATTGTTGAGTGTTACACCTACTTTTATAAATGTTAAAAAGCAAGAAGGTAAATCGTATGCAAACGCTTTAGAATTGCTTAAAAAAGATGTAGACAAGCCTTTAATCGCTATCTTAACACTTAACACTATTGCGCATACCGTTGGTGCTATCTTAGTGGGGGTGCAAGCCGAAAAGGTTTTTGGCAATGGTAATAATGCCATTATGATTGTCTCGTCGGTTATGACTTTTTTAATTTTAGTAGTTTCAGAAATTATCCCAAAAACAATTGGTGCTACCTACTGGAAACAACTAGCTCGATCAGCTACCATTTTACTTAATGGTTTAATTTTCTTTTTTAAATGGACCGGCATTATTTGGATAATGCAATGGTTTACAAAACTCTTTGGTAAAGCACATCACGGAAGCGTGTTAAGTCGTGAAGACTTTTCGGCAATGGCTGAAATAGCAGAAGAAGAAGGTGTTTTTCAAGGATCTGAGAGTACCGTAATTAAAAACTTGCTAAAATTTGATGAGATTTTAGCAAAAGATGTTATGACTCCCAGAACCGTAATTAAAATGGCTCCGGAAAATCAAACAATTCAAGAGTTTTTTGATAAAAACCAAACTTTGCGATTTTCTAGAATCCCCATTTACCAAGATGTAAGAGACAACATTACCGGTTTGGTTTTAAAAAACGAAGTATTACAAGAAATTATAAACGGTAATGGTAAAAAACCCTTATCTGAAATTAAACGCAACGTAATTTTAGTTCCAAGAAGCTTACCAATTCCTAAACTGTTTGAGCAACTTGTAGAAACTAAAAACCATATGGCATTAGTTGTAGATGAGTTTGGCGCCATTAGTGGTTTGGTAACTATGGAAGATGTTATTGAAACTCTTTTAGGTTTAGAAATAATGGATGAAAGTGATAATGTAGAAGATATGCAAGCTCTCGCACGTAAAAGATGGGAAGATAGAGCAAAACGCCTTGGCCTTTTAGACGAGTAAACATCATGGAAGAGGCCTACATACATACACCATTAGGAATTGCTAAATTAATTGGCAATAAAGATGGTTTACAAAGTATTACCATTTTAAACAGTGCTTCTAGAACTGTGGTAACAGATGTTATACCCGATGTTTTAACCGATGCCGTTTACCAATTAAATGAGTATTTTTTGGGTACACGAAAAACATTTTCTTTAAATCTTAATCCGCAAGGCACAAGTTTCCAACAAAAAGTTTGGCAAGAATTACAAAATATACCGTTTGGTACAACCATTTCGTATCTTACCCTTTCTAAGCGCTTAGGAGATCCTAAAGCAATTAGAGCAGTGGCTGCAGCAAATGGTAAAAACCCGTTATGGATTGTTATACCATGCCATAGGGTAATTGGCAGTAATGGAGACCTAACAGGTTATGCAGGAGGCATTTGGCGTAAAAAATGGCTGTTAGAACACGAAAGTCCGCATAAACAACAAACACTATTTTAAAAATTTAACTATATTTAAGTGCTTTCTTACAAATTAAGCTATGTTACAAAAACTTAACCTAGAGCACATTTTATTTATAGATATAGAAACGGTTCCTGAAAGCAAAGAGTTTGCAGCACTAACCGATGAAAAAAAACTTTTGTGGGAACAGAAAACAGCCTACCAACGTAAAGAAGATTATACCCCGGAAGAATTTTACGAACGTGCCGGGATTTGGGCAGAATTTGGTAAAATTATCTGTATTTCGGCCGGTTTTTTTGTGTTAAAAGGCGATCAAAGACAATTTAGAGTTACATCGTTTCACGGGGACGAGAAAACGATTTTGTTAGAATTTAAAAACCTCATTGAGAGCTATTTTAATAAACCATACCATTTGCTATGCGCTCATAATGGTAAGGAGTTTGACTTCCCTTTTATTGCTCGACGAATGATTATTAATGGAGTGTCTTTACCCGGTAAACTAAATTTATTTGGTAAAAAACCATGGGATGTGCCACATTTAGATACACTTGAGTTATGGAAATTTGGTGATTACAAACATTATACTTCATTAAAACTACTTACTAATGTACTTAACATTCCGTCGCCCAAAGAAGATATAGATGGTAGTATGGTTAGAGATACCTTTTACGAAAACGAAGACTTAGATGCAATTATACAATATTGTGAGCGCGATGTGATTGCTGTTGCTCAAATATTTTTGCGCTTTAGAGGTGAAGATATTTTAGATGATTCTGAAATTTTAAGCGTGTAGTATTAAAAAGTATTTCGGTGTAATTGTACGTATACCGGAAAATGATCACTATAACCACCTAAATATTTTTTTCCTACATAGGTTCTAAACGGATTACCTTTGTATTTGCCTTTCCATTCAGATAAAAAACGCTTATCAAAAATATCAGCATGTGCAAATGAAAGTTTGCCGGATTTGTTTTGTAAAAAATTATCGGTAAACATTATCTGATCAAACAAATTCCAATTCCCTTTATGGTTTAGACTACCGCGTTTGTAGGGGTTTAAAATGGTTTGCATTGGGTTAAACAAACCTGCATCATTTACCAATGTTTGTATGCTTTCAGAAAAAGGATCATCGTTAAAATCGCCCATAACAATAATATGAGCATTCGTATCTTTCTCTTTTATGTTGTTAACAATATCTACAACCTTCTTAGCTGCAGTTATCCTTTTATATGATGTGGCTTCTGCTCCTTGTCTTCTTGATGGCCAATGGTTAACCAAAATGTGTAACATTGCTCCGTTTAACCAGCCCGACACTTCTAAAATATCTCTCGTATAATCGCGCTCGCCTTCTTCATTATACACCAAAACCGTATGTACCTCTGTGGTGTTTACCTTAAAATGTTTTTTACAATACAGTAGTGCTGTATCTATACCTCGCTCATCAGGAGAGTTAAAGTGCACCCATCCAAAATTATGTTTTCGTAAGGCTTTAGAGGCAACCAAATCGGCTATAACACGTTTGTTTTCTACTTCGGCTATACCTACCAAAGAGGGTGGTTTTTTTGCACTATCAAAAGCAATATTAGCAATGGCCTTACCCAGTTTATGTATTTTCTTTTCGTACCTTTTTTTATTCCATTTCTTTTTACCGGAAGGCGTAAAATCATCGTCTAAAATAGTTGGGTCGTCTTCTGTGTCAAATAAATTCTCGAGATTGTAAAAAGCAACCGTAAAAATTTTATTATCTAACTGAACTACAGGTTTGGGTTTGTTAAAAAACGATAAATTCATGAAGTAGTTTGTGTGGATTACGTTAAAAATACAAAACCAAAAACAAAATCTTATTTTTTACCTTTGCAATTAATTTATTACTATGCTTGAGAAGAAGACGATAGATTATGAAAAAGCAGTGTTAATTGGGGTTATAAACAAAGAGCAAAGTCAAGAAAAGGTAAACGAATATTTAGATGAGCTTGAGTTTTTAACCTATACTGCCGGTGGTGAAGTTATAAAGCGATTTATACAACGTGTAGATACTCCCAACCCTAAAACCTATATTGGCTCTGGTAAAATGAAAGAGGTAGAGACCTTTGTTAAAGAGCATAATGTAGGAACGGTTATTTTTGATGATGAGCTTTCTCCAGCGCAACAAAACAATATAGAAAAACTGCTTCGTTGTAAAATTTTAGACAGAACCGGACTTATTTTAGACATTTTTGCACAACGAGCACAAACCAGCTATGCAAGAACACAAGTAGAGCTTGCTCAATACGAATATTTATTACCAAGACTTACAGGACTTTGGACTCACCTTGAGCGCCAACGTGGTGGTATAGGAATGCGTGGTCCCGGTGAAACAGAAATAGAAACAGACCGCCGTATTGTTAGAGACCGCATTGCTTTGCTTAAAAAGAAACTTCAGAAAATAGATAAGCAAATGGAAACCCAGCGAGGCAATAGGGGCTCGTTGGTACGTGTGGCGCTTGTTGGATATACCAACGTAGGGAAATCTACCCTAATGAACGTAATTAGTAAAAGCAACGTTTTTGCAGAAAACAAGCTGTTTGCAACATTAGATACCACTGTTAGAAAAGTGGTGATTGGCAACCTTCCCTTTTTGTTAAGTGATACGGTTGGATTTATTAGAAAACTCCCTACACAACTGGTTGAAAGTTTTAAAAGCACGTTAGATGAGGTTAGAGAAGCCGATTTATTGCTTCATGTGGTAGATATATCTCATCCTAATTTTGAAGAACATATAGAGTCTGTAAATAATATTTTAGCAGAAATAAACAGCATTAACAAGCCTACTATAATGGTGTTTAATAAAATAGACCAGTACACACATGATGAAATAGATGAAGATGATTTAGTTACCGAAAAAACCAAACGCCATTTTACGTTAAAAGACTGGAAACAAACCTGGATGAATAAACTGGGCGATAATGTATTGTTTATTTCGGCACTTAACAAAGAAAACTTAGAGCAGTTTAGAAACAGAGTTTATAAAGAAGTTAGAAAAATACATGTAACCAGATTTCCTTACAATAATTTTCTCTATCCAGAGATTATTACAGAGGAAGAAGAAACCAACGAATAAAAAAAGCCCT
>JBPEWY010000012.1:0-12125 GCA_052032225.1 Flavobacteriaceae bacterium | reverse complement strand
CCGCTACGTATTTCTTCGTTGTTTGGGGATAAGGCATATGCCAAAAGTTTTATTAAAAAAGTAACATCCGGGCTATTTTGCAATAGTAAAGATTCTGAAGATTGCACCGGGATATTATTTTCTGCTAAAAATTCTGCTATAACAATTCCTTCATCATTTTTTCTTACCAACACACAAATATCGTTGTATGCAAAACCAGAATTGTTAGTAACCTCTTTTATTTTATCGAGAGTTTTTTGCGCGTATAAAGGTTGTGCTTCTTCTTTCTTTTCATATTCTATAAATTCTATACTAACAACGCCTCCCGGCTTGTTGTTAGTTTTTTGTGCGCTCTCTTCTTCAAATATTTTTTTAAACTCCGGATTGTTTAAAAACAAAGAAGATGTTTTAAAAAAATCATTATTAAAGCGTATTATATTATCTAAGCTTCTGTAGTTTGTGTTTAACACTTTTTTATTTGGAGGAACAGAAAAAGGATTATTGGTGTTATTGCACAGGTTTAAAAATTGCGCTACATAACCACCTCTCCATCTGTAAATAGATTGTTTAACATCGCCCACAAGCATTAATGAGCCTGTTTGCCCGGAAAGATCTTCACTTTCTATAGCATTGCTTATTAATGGCACTAAGTTTTCCCACTGCATTTGTGAAGTGTCTTGAAACTCATCAATAAAATAATGTTTGTACTTTTCTCCTAATCGTTCGTAAATAAAAGGTGCCGGCTGATTTTTTATAGTGTCACTAATAATGTTATTAAACTCAGAGATTAACATTAAATTATTCTCTTGCGTTATGGCATCTATTTCTTGTTTTATAACATTTAGCAAAGAAAAAGGAGTTAAGTCTAAAAGTAATTTTTTATAAAAGTGTATTGTGTGATAAAGCGTTTTACTCTTGTAAAAAAGGGCAGCAATATTTTGCTGGATGGTATCTATAATAGCTTTTACAGATTCATCTTGTGTTTTATTATACATAGACCCCGACACTTCTATATTTTGCATCCAGGCGCTACTGTAGTCTATTTTAGGATAGTTTTCAGAGCGGAATTTTTTAAAATAGTTAGGGATATATTTTCCTTTAAAATGCTCTGGTTTTATATTATTGGCTTCAATTAAATTAAAAAAATCATTACTAACTGTTTTACATTCTTGTTTTAGTTTTTGAACTTTATTTTTTAACCTTTCTTTTAAGATTTTAAAATCGTCTAACGATTTATCACCTAATTTTTTTAATTCTGTATAATGGGTTTCATTAATAAGAAGTTTGGCAATTTCATTTAAATCGTATGATATATTCCAGCTTTTATCATCGTCAATTTTATACAGTACAAAATCAATTAAAATAGAGGTTAATTTTTTGTCTTCACCAACTTTATCTAAAATATTCTCTACCGCTTCTTTTAAAATTAAATCAGTATCTAAACTTACCTGAAAGCTTTGAGGGATGTTTAAGTCTTTAGCAAAAGTTCTCACAAGACGGTGGTTAAACTTGTCTATAGTACTTACCTCAAAAAAAGCATAATTATGCAGTAAATATTGTAACGTGTTTTTAGCCTTGTGGTGTAACTCTTGCGCATTTAAATTTAAAGTTTCCGACACATCACTAAACAAGCTTGAAGGACTTTGCAGTACAGAAGGATTACTAAACTCTGTAAGAGCACTTACAATACGCGATTTCATTTCGTTAACTGCCTTATTGGTAAATGTTATGGCTAAAATGCGCCTTATTATATCAGGAGATTTTGCACCCAAAACTATGGTTAAATACTCTTTTACAAGAGTGTAAGTTTTACCCGACCCGGCAGAGGCATTATAAATTGTAAACGGCATATTGTAGTAACGATTTTTTTTATTGCAAAATAATGAATCTCTATAAGTTGAGTTTAGATAATTGCTGCTAATTTAGTAGCTTTACGGTGCTTAAAAATAATAAAGTATTAACTTAAAAATAAAAACATTATGGCTTTTGAATTACCTAAATTACCGTACGCATATGATGCTTTAGAGCCTCATATTGATGCTCGTACAATGGAGATACATCACACAAAACATCACAACGGTTATACAAACAACTTAAATGCGGCTGTTGCTGGAACAGATTTAGAAGGAAAATCTATTGAAGCAATACTGCAAGAGTTAGATATGAATAATGCTGCTGTTAGAAATAATGGTGGTGGTTATTACAATCACAATTTATTTTGGGAAGTAATGTCGCCAAACGGAGGAGGAGAGCCAACAGGAGCATTAGCTGACGCTATTAACAGCTCGTTTGGCTCATTTGAAGCTTTTAAAGATGCTTTTGCAAAAGCAGCAGCAACCAGATTTGGCTCTGGTTGGGCTTGGCTGTGCGTTCATAAAGGAGGAAAATTAGAGATTTGTTCTACTCCTAACCAAGACAACCCTTTAATGCCGGGTGTAGGTTGTGGCGGATGGCCTATTCTTGGACTTGATGTTTGGGAGCATGCTTACTATTTAAATTACCAAAACAGACGCCCGGATTATATTAACGCATTTTTTAATGTAATTAACTGGGAAAAAGTGGCTAGCTTATACGAAGCCAATAAGTAAGATTAAACTACATAACGGTTAAATAAAAAAGGGTGGAAGTTTTCCACCCTTTTTTTGCCCCAAATCTTACCATGAACTTAAACCTACTTATGCTATGGTAGGCCACAAATATAGAGGAGCTTTTTATTTGCAAATCAATAAAATAGATAAACACAAAGAATTTTTAGGTAAAAAGTATTTTAAACCAATTATAGAAGGCCTTTAGAGTAGTTAAAATAAAAAAGGTGGAAATGTTATTCCACCTTTTTTGCCCCAAATCTTACCATGAACTTAACCTACTTATGCTATGGCAAATGCTAAATTATCTTAGATTTAATGAAACGTTTAAAAAATCAGATGAAAAACACAAAACATCGATGAAATGCGTGATTTTACAGATTATTAACACAAAAAAGAAGCCTAATAGGCACGTTCTTTTTTTCCTTCATAGAAGTTTATAAATGCCTGGTTTACAACTTTATTCCCTCCCGGAGTAGGATAATTGCCTGTAAAATACCAATCGCCTAAATTTTTAGGACACGCTTTATGAAGGTTCTCTACAGATTGAAAAATAATTTTTACATCTGCTTTAATAGATTCATCGCTGAGTAATGCTGCAATTTTATCTGATATTTGCTCATCAGTAAACGGATCATAAATTTTCTTAACAGAATTTACAACAGTTGTAATGTCTATACCAACTTGCGCTTTGCATTCTTCATATACTTCTTGTAAAATAGAAAGCGTGCCTTGTTCTTTATGTAGCTCTAATGCAGCTCTAAAAGCAACTAAATCTTCTAAACGAGCCATATCTATACCATAACAATCCGGGTATCTAATTTGCGGTGCAGACGACACAACAATTATAGTTTTAGGATGCAACCTGTCTAGCATTTTCAAAATGCTCTTTTTTAATGTTGTGCCTCTAACAATACTATCATCTATAATTACCAGGTTATCTGTAGGCTTAACAGAACCGTAAGTTACATCGTAAACATGGGCAACCAAATCGTCTCTGCTGCTATCTTCTGTAATGAAGGTTCTTAATTTAGCATCCTTAATGGCTACTTTTTCTATTCTGGGTCTTATGGTTAAAATATCGTGTAGTTTTTCCGGACTTATGTTAGGGCCAAGCTGTAGTATTTGTTCTTCTTTTTTCTTGTTTAAATAATCTTGAGCTTCTTTTACCATCCCTAAAAAGGAGGTTTCTGCCGTATTAGGAATGTATGAAAACACGGTATTGGCAATGTCATAATTAACCGTTTCTAAAATTTTTGGCATTAAAAGCTTCCCCAAATTTTTACGTTCCTCGTAGATTTCTTTATCACTCCCTCTAGAAAAATAAATGCGCTCAAAAGAACAAGCTTTTCTGGGGAGCGGATCTAAAATTTTCTTTAAACTTACACTACCGTTCTTTTTTATTATGATAGCTTTCCCGGGCGGAACCTCGTTAATGGCTTCATATGGCACGTTAAATACGGTTTGTATAGCCGGACGTTCTGATGCTACAACCACAACCTCGTCATCCATGTAATAATAAGCCGGTCTTATTCCGGCAGGATCTCTCAATAAAAACGCATCGCCATGCCCTAAAAGGCCACCCATAGCATAACCGCCATCCCAGTTTTTGGCTGCTTTCCTGAGTATTTTGGCAATGTTTAATCGTTGTGCAATAAGGGGCGAAGCTTCAATTTTACTGTACCCTTCTTTTTTAATGTCTTTGTAAAGTTTAGCTACTGCATCGTCTAAAAAATGACCGATTTTTTCCATAACGGTAACCGTATCTGCCATTTCTTTTGGATGCTGTCCCAGCTGCACTAAATTGTTAAAAAGCTCTCCAACATTGGTCATGTTAAAATTGCCGGCAACAATTAAATTTCTGTGCATCCAGTTGTTTTGGCGTAAAAAAGGATGTACACTTTCTATACTGTTTTTGCCATAAGTGCCGTATCTAACATGGCCAAGTAAAAGCTCGCCTATGTAAGGAATATGTTTTTTTTGTAATGCAACATCATTAGCATATTCCGGATTTTCTTTAAAAGCAGTGTTAATGCGGTCGTTAATTTGAGAAAAAATATCTTGTATGGGTTGCGATGCGTTAGAGCGAATTCTGCTCATATAGCGTTCGCCGGGAGACATATTAAACTTAATGCTGGCAAAACCGGCACCATCTTGGCCACGGTTATGCTGTTTCTCCATCATTAAGTACATTTTGTTAACGCCATAAAAAGCCGAGCCATATTTTTCTTTGTAAAACTCTAAAGGTTTTAAAAGACGAATTAACGCTATACCGCACTCATGTTTTATTGCATCGCTCATACTGTTGTAAAATAAAAAAGCCCCGAAAAATCAGGGCGTGTTTTTATGATAATTCTATTTCAAATTGTGTTAGTTGCTTAAATTCTTGCAACCTGTTATGCACTTCTTGTTTTGTTAACTGCTCCATGCGTTGTGTGCCAAATTTTTCTACACAAAACGAAGCCAGATTAGAGCCATAAATAATGGCGTTTTTCATGTTCTCGAATGATTTATCTTCGGTTTGGGCAATATATCCGGCAAATCCTCCAGCAAATGTATCTCCGGCACCGGTTGGGTCAAAAACTTCTTCTAATGGTAATGCTGGAGCAAAAAACACATTTTCTTCATGAAATAAAAGTGCTCCGTGCTCTCCTTTTTTTATAACGACATACTCCGGACCCATTTCGTGAATTTTCTGAGCAGCTTTAACCAAAGAATATTCTTTAGTTAATTGTCTGGCCTCTTCATCGTTAATGGTTATAACATCTACCTTTTTTATAACCTCCATAAGTTCATTCCAGGTAGTGTTCATCCAGAAATTCATAGTGTCTAAAATCACCAATTTAGGTTTTTGGTTCATTTGATTAAGAACACTTAACTGAACAGATGGGTGAAGGTTACCTAACATAACCACCTGAGCATCTTTATAATTATCGGGCACAACCGGATTAAAATCAGCCAATACATTTAGCTCTGTAGTGAGGGTGTCGCGCGTATTCATATCGTTATGATAGCGTCCGCTCCAGAAAAAGGTTTTACCGCCTTTAACAACCTCTACACCGCTAAGGTCTATATTTTTATTTTTAAGTAAACTTAAATAGTCTTCCGGAAAATCATCGCCAATTACAGAAACAATGGCAGCATCAACATCAAAAAATGAAGCAGCAAGACCAATAAAAGTTGCCGCACCACCTAAAATTTTATCGGTTTTCCCGAAAGGAGTCTCAATAGCATCAAATGCAACCGTACCAACAATTAATAACTTACTCATTAACGCTTAAAATTTTGTGCAAACCTACACATTTTTTTCGTTTTTAAGGTACTGAAAATAAAGCAAAATAACAGACCAATACTAAGATGAATCTGCAAGCACATATTTAACACTTACTGTTCTAACAGTGCTCTTAACTTTATAAAAGATTGATAAGGAGATGTTGTAAGCAAAGAGTTTAAAAACCAAGCAGGTAAGTTGCCTTCCGGATCACCAAATAGTTGCTGTGTTACTTTGATACCATAGGGCTTTTGCTCTAATAGCCAAACACCGTTAAAATTTGTAATCCTAATGGTGTTTGGTTGTTTGGGTATTGGTAATGTGTTGTAAGGTTGTAACGTTATTTTAATGCGTTTAGGAGTTTTTTCTTCTACTGTTACCAGAGATAGGTGATCTCTATTTAATACCGGCCAGGGCAAGTTGTTTTTTATGTAAAACACATAGCTGGAGTCTGAGAGTTTAGCTAATACTTCGCTACGTTCTGTTTTATAGCTCCACCTCCATAAATTATTACCATCTAAAATAGTTTTGTAGGCTTTCTCTAAAGTAGTGTTAGCTACCATTACAGCTTTATACTCTTTAAATTTTGAGTTTTTATAACTTCTTGTGTAGATAGAAATACCGTTTTTTTGCTTTTTAAGCTCCCAAGTTTGGGCATAGCTTACGGTAACTAAAAGCGTAAAAAAAGTTAACCAGAAAGTTTTCAATAACTTGATTTTTTGCAAAAATAACGATTCTTAAAAAAGATAACTTTTAAAACAACCCTTCTTGTGTATTTACAAACCCGGTATCTGTTTTTAGCTGTTTCTTTTTAGAGGCCTGCACTGCCAATTGGTCGCAACGTTCATTTTGAGGGTGTTGGTTATGTCCTTTAATCCATTTAAAAGAAACTTGGTGTTTTCTATATTCTTTTAAAAAAGCAATCCATAAATCAGCATTCTTTTTTCCTTTAAAATTGGTTTTTTCCCATTTAAAAACCCATCCTTTTTGCACGGCATCTGCCACATATTTAGAGTCTGTAAAAACAGTAACTATAGTATTAGGAGTTTTTAATTTTTTTAGTGCTTCTATTACAGCCAGCAGCTCCATTCTGTTATTGGTAGTATGCTTAAACCCTTCAGAGAATTCTTTTATATAAGGTTTGCCAACCCACTCCATAATAATACCATAGCCTCCGGGTCCGGGGTTTCCTCTTGCAGCGCCATCGGTGTATATGTGTACTTTATGATTACTCATGTAAAAGTTGCTCTATTATTTTAGGGTAGTGCTTGTATTCTAATTCATGAATTCGTTTTGCTAACGTATCTGCAGTATCATTACTTAAAACAGGGCACGAGGCCTGAAAAATTATAGCACCTTCATCGTAAGCTTCATTTACATAGTGAATGGTAATTCCGCTTTCTGATTCGTTATTTGCTAAAACAGCGTTGTGAACATGCATGCCGTACATGCCTTTACCGCCATATTTTGGTAAAAGTGCCGGATGAATATTAATAATTTTGTTTGGAAAAGCACTAATTAAATATTCAGGTATTTTCCAGAGAAAACCGGCTAAAACTAATAAATCGGGGTTAAAGCTTTGTATAATAGGTAAAAAAGATGAGGCGTCATTAAATAACACTTTATTAAAATACAAGGCATTGGTGTTTAGCACAGAAGCACGCTCTAAAACTTTAGCTGTTGGCTTGTTAGAAAGCACTAATACAACGGTTGCTGTGTTAGAAGTTTTAAAATAATTAATAATGTTTTCTGCATTTGTGCCCGATCCGGAAGCAAAAATAACTATGCGTTTCATGAAAGCAAATTCGTTAAATACATGGCAAAAAAACTAATAAATAGTTACAATACACAACATAATATAAAATAGTTGTGGTAAAAATTACTACTTTTAAAAGCACATTTTAAAGGCTAAAAAGTTGTATTAATGTAAAGTTTTTTATTTTTGCCAACAATTAAATTTTAAAAATCTAAGATTATGTCAGACATTGCATCAAGAGTAAAAGCTATTATCGTTGACAAATTAGGAGTTGACGAGAATGAAGTTGTGCCAGAAGCAAGCTTCACTAACGATTTAGGAGCAGACTCACTTGACACAGTAGAATTGATTATGGAGTTTGAGAAAGAATTCGATATTCAAATTCCAGATGATCAAGCAGAAAACATTGCTACTGTAGGTCAAGCTATCAAATACATAGAAGAAGCAAAATAATAAATACTATATGAAATTAAGGCGAGTTGTTGTCACAGGTTTAGGGGCACTTACACCCATTGGTAACAATATAAATGAGTATTGGAACGGGTTAAAAAATGGTGTGAGCGGTGCTGCACCAATTACCCATTTTGATGCCTCAAAATTTAAAACACAATTTGCCTGTGAAGTAAAAAATTTTGACCCCCTAAACTTTTTCGATAGAAAAGAGGCTCGCAAACTCGATAAGTTTGCACAATACGCCATGGTTGCATCGGCCGAAGCTATAGAAGATTCCGGTTTAGATGTAGACAAGCTAAACAAAGACCGTGTTGGTGTAATTTGGGGAGCAGGAATTGGAGGTTTAGAAACGTTCCAGCAAGAGGTAATGAACTTTGCCAAAGGCGATGGGACACCTAAATTTAACCCTTTCTTTATCCCTAAAATGATTGCCGACATAGCACCGGGCTTAATTTCTATAAAATATGGGTTTAGGGGGCCAAACTTCACCACGGTTTCAGCCTGTGCATCTTCTGCAAACGCCTTAATAGATGCCTTAAATTACATTCGTTTAGGGTTAGCAGATATTGTTGTTACAGGAGGTTCTGAAGCTGCTGTAACCGAAGCTGGTATGGGAGGCTTTAATGCTATGCACGCCTTATCTACCAGAAATGACAGCCCTGAAACAGCTTCTAGGCCATTTGATGCCACAAGAGATGGTTTTGTATTGGGCGAAGGAGCAGGAGCACTTATTTTAGAAGAATATGAAAGTGCTAAGGCCAGAGGGGCTAAAATTTATGCAGAAGTAGTGGGAGGAGGCCTATCGGCAGATGCTCACCACATGACTGCACCTCATCCGGAAGGTGTTGGGGTAAAAGCAGTAATGCTAAATTGCCTTGAAAATGCCGGATTAAAACCAGAAGATGTTGATGCTATTAACACCCACGGAACTTCTACTCCGCTTGGTGATGTAGCCGAGTTAGGAGCTATTAGTGATGTATTTGGTGATCATGCTAAAAACATTAACATTAACTCAACTAAATCTATGACCGGTCACTTGCTCGGAGCTGCAGGAGCGGTAGAAGCTATAGCCTCTATATTAGCTATAGAGCACAGCTTAGTGCCGCCAACCATAAACCATAGTGTTGTTGACGAAAACATTAATCCGGAGCTTAATTTAACCTTAAATAAAGCTCAAGACAGAGAGGTTAATGTAGCTATGAGTAACACCTTTGGTTTTGGTGGTCATAATGCCTGCATTTTATTTAAGAAAGTAGACTAGAGAAAGCTATTGAATGAGCTTTATTCACAAAATATGGAATTCCCGCTCTAAAGAAGAGGGGGAATTTTTTTTGGTATTATCTAAAATTTTGGGCTTTAAGCCTAAAAATTTAGAAATTTATAAAAAGGCATTCACACACAGGTCGTCTAATATTAAAGACGAAAACGGAAACCCGGTTAATTATGAACGCCTTGAGTTTTTAGGTGATGTAATGCTGGGAGCCGTTATATCTCATCATTTGTATAAAGAAGTACCAACCGGAGATGAAGGATATCTCACCAAAATGCGCTCTAAGGTAGTTAGTAGAGAGCATTTAAATGAGCTTGGCAAAGATTTAGAGCTTATAAATTTGGTAATTAGTAATATTCCTAAGCAAAATTTTGGAGATAATATTCACGGTAATGTTTTTGAAGCTCTTGTTGGCGCCATATACTTAGATAGAGGTTTTAATTATGTAAAAAAGTTTGTAAAAAAACGCGTAATTAAACCATATGTAGATATAGAAAAACTTGAGGGTAAAATTATAAGCTACAAAAGTTTAGTAATAGAGTGGTGCCAAAAACAAAAAAAACATTTTCATTACGATGTTTATGAAGACGACGGCAATGATTTAGTAAAACATTTTGCCGTTAAACTTTACATAGACGATAAACTTGTGGCAAAAGCCAGAGGGACATCAAAGAAAAAAGCCGAAGAAACAGCTTCTAAACGCGCCTATTTTGCACTACAAAATAAAATAGAGCGAAAATAACACTTACCGAAAACGATTTCGTAGTTAATTTATCTTTAAACCGCCCATATTTAGTAGGGTAAATGCTGTTAATATTATATATTTACATTTCCATATTAACTATATATGGCAATATATACAATAGCAGACGATTTAGCTGATGCACCCTTTACACTCATAGCCATACATACGGCATTGCCAGATTATAAGCTGGCGTACTATTTTAATAGAGATCTTAAAATACAGTTACATCGTCTCTCATATAACATACCATTTAAACAAGCAGAATTTAGTATTTATGAGTGGTACAATGTGCTGGAAGATACCTTTTGGCATTTAATTAAAAATAAAGCAGTTGTAGAGCAAGACACAGCAGAAGCCAGTACGCTTTTTAGCAACCAACAAACATTAAAGCGTTCTGTAAATTTAGTACCGGAGTGCAAACAAGCAGATTATGTTTTAAAAATAGATAACGGAGAAAATACATTTAAATATACCAGACAGGTGCTTGCAACAATTTCGCAAATACCTCAAATTGTTACCTGCTATGAAATAGCAACAGACCAACTAAAAAGTAAAGACCAACTAAATTACATGCATAATGCCAGACAGAAAAAAAACTAAGATTGTAGCTACATTAGGACCCTCTACCTCTAAAAAAGAAGTGCTACATAAAATGATGGAGGCAGGAGTAGATGTTTTTAGAATAAACTTCTCTCATGCAGATTATAACGATGTAAAAGAACGCATTAAAGCTATTAGAGAGCTTAACGAAGAATATGGCTTTAATACCGCCATTTTAGCCGATTTACAAGGCCCAAAGCTTAGAATTGGAACAATGCAAGAAGAGGTTGTGGTTAGTCCGGGAGACGAAATTTTATTTGTTACCGGTAAAGAGTTTAAAGGAACCTCTGAGAAAGTGTACATGAACTACAGCGCTTTCCCAAAAGATGTTAATCCCGGAGAAACCATTTTGCTAGATGACGGTAAACTAATTTTTGAAGTTGTAGAAACCGATAAAAAAAGTACGGTAAAAGCAAAAGTAATACAAGGTGGGCCACTACGCTCTAAAAAAGGAGTAAACCTTCCTAAAACCAATATATCATTACCGGCACTAACAAAAAAAGATATAGAAGATGCCCTTTTTGCAATAGAACAAGAGGTAGATTGGATTGCGTTGTCTTTTGTAAGGCACAGTCAAGATTTAATAGACCTGCAAGAAATCATAAAAAAACACTCTACACATAAAATACCAATCATTGCTAAAATAGAGAAGCCTGAAGCTGTAGCAAACATCGATAAAATTGTGGCGTATTGTGATGGCTTAATGGTGGCTCGAGGCGATTTAGGAGTAGAGATGCCGGCAGAAGAAGTTCCGTTAATTCAAAAGCAACTAGTGCTACGAGCTAAACGTGCCAGAATCCCGGTAATTATTGCCACACAAATGATGGAAACCATGATTTCCAGCCTAACTCCAACCCGAGCCGAAGTAAACGATGTAGCAAACTCTGTAATGGATGGAGCAGATGCCGTAATGCTTTCGGGAGAAACATCGGTAGGAAGTTATCCGGTAGAAGTAATCCAAAAAATGTCAAGTATAATAAAAGGGGTAGAACACTCACCACTAATTAAAGTTCCGCAAGATCCCCCACATATTCGTACCAAACGCTACATTACCAAATCTGTTTGCTACCATGCAGCACTAATGGCCAACGAAATTAAAGCCAAAGTAATCTCTACACTCACTAATAGCGGTTATACAGCTTTTCAAATATCGGCCTGGAGGCCTAGCGCTCATATTTTGGTTTTTACATCAAACAAACGCATTTTAACCCAGCTTAATTTACTTTGGGGTGTAAAAGCGTTTTATTACGATAAGTTTGTGAGCACAGACGAAACCATAGAAGATGTAAATGAAATAGCTTGTAAAAAAGGCTTTGTAGATGTAGGCGATATGATGATTAGCCTTGCTGCTATGCCTATAAAAGAAAAAGGAATGGTAAACACGCTACGTGTTACAGAAATAACAAGCTGTCCGGTTTAATCATTAAAAACACTTTGGGCGTTGCGGGTTTTGCGTTAGCAAAACC
>JBPEWY010000011.1:0-4269 GCA_052032225.1 Flavobacteriaceae bacterium | reverse complement strand
AGCCAAATAGTTCCCCACTGACCGGGAATAGAGGTAAAACCGGGCTCTAATCTATCTCCTTCAAAAATAACTTCGTTTTCAAGGGTATTTAAATCTGTACTTAAAGCACCATTAACCTGTAAAGATGCATCTTTACCAACCAATATGCCCGAGTTTTCATGAAAATGAACTCTTGCACCGGCTTCAATAGTTAATGTTTTACCTTCTGGTACTGCAGCATAACCGTAAATTACATAGGGCTTAGAATTTGTAAAAGTAAGCTCGCTATCTGTTAAATAAAAGCCGTTTATAACTTCTGATTGGCTTCCGGCAGTTAAAGAGATGGTTTCTGTTGTACCATCCAAAAATTTTTCCGGATATAAAAAAACAGCATCTTTTACTAATGTAATTAGTGGTATTGTTTGCTGTAATGATGCATGATTAAATTGTAGTGCATCGGTATATAAAAATTGAGTTTCAGTAGAGGTTAGTTGAGCTATATCTATGGTAGTTTCAATAAAAATATACAAACTGTCTTTAGCTAATAATTCTACATTGGAGAACGATTTGCCGGTTAGGCCATCTACATTAAGCCTGTAATAAGATTGCTCTCCATTTTGGAGTGTAATAGATGGTATATAAATATCTTTAGACGTGTTGTTGTATACTTTTAGTGTATAAGTGCTTGAGCCAATATTTGTAAAAACGGTATCTAAATACACAGTATCTTTAGAGAAGGAGAGAGGCTGAGTACTTACTGTAAATGTAAGCTCGTTATTGCATGATGCAAATATTAAAAAGAAACCACTTAACACAAAAAAAAGCAGCTGTTTAACCATAGCATAAATGTATGTAAAATTTTAAGGTTGTGTTATTTATTAATGAAACAAAGTGATTATTTCTTCAGGGATTCGCGCCGGCTTTTTTGTGTTTTTGTTAAGTAAACACCATATGGTTTTAGCAGTAACAAGTATTACTTTTGTTTTTGCATTATACATATTCACTACTCTTACAGAGGTAACCCCTTTACTTTCTTGCACGTAGGTTTCAATTAAAACTTCATCATTTAAAAATGCTTGGTTTTTGTAGTTAATATTATGATTTAACACTACCCAGAAATATTGTTCTTGCAAATTAGGTGTAGCAAGTTGTTGCCAGTGCTCTTTAGCAACATCTTGAACCCATTGCACGTATTGAACATTATTAACGTGATTAAGTTCATCTAAATGCGTTTGGGTTACCAATATTATTTTTTGGTGTTTTTTCATTGTTTAGGGACTATTGTTACTTCAAAAAGTTTATCCCAGTTTTTACCGGTAACAAAAAAGGTATTGGTTTTACTATTGTAAGCCACACCATTTAAAACATCTAAATTGGCATGTTGCGTAACTTTTTTTCTTAATCCGGAAAAATTAACAACACCTTCTATAGCACCAGTTTTGGCATCTATAATCATCATGCTTTCTTTCTGGTACACGTTGGCATAAATTTTACCATTAACGTATTCTAACTCATTGGCTCTATTAAAAACAGAAGTGTTGGTAACCGTTTGTATGTAATCTTCTTCTTTGAGCGTTTCAGGATTTAAAATCCAAATTTTCTCTGTTCCATCACTTTTGTAAAGTACCTTACCATCATTACATAAACCCCAACCCTCTTTACTTTTATTATAGTTAAAAGTGTCTATTTGTTTAAAGGTGCTCACATCGTAAATAAAGCCTATTTTTTTGAGCCAGGTAAGCTGATAAATTTTGTTGTTTAAAATAGTTATTCCTTCACCAAAGTAAGCCCTGTCTAAATCTATTTTCTTAAGCACTTTCCCGGTTTTATAATCTACTTTTCGTAAGCTAGAGAAACCATTCCTACCGGTACTTTCGTAAAGTGTGTCGTTGTAAAACTCAAGCCCTTGGGTATAAGCATTCATATCATGCGGATACTCGTTAACAATTGTATAGGTGTAAATAACAGGAGCTTTGTTGGCTAAAACCGTAATTTTTTTTGTGGTAACTTCAGATGTTCCGTTGTGATAAACAGTAGCTTTTAAAACCTGATGTCCAAGCTTAACACCTTCTAATTGTATTTGATTGTTTTTGTATGATAAAGATTTGTTATTAATAGAAAAAACAACAGAATCTATAACTACACTTTTAGGATTTTGTATGCTTACTGAAACAGTTTCTCCGTATTTAAATTTACTCTTTTTATTAGCTGTAACAATAGAAAACTTAGAAACAGAACTTTTTTTTGTTCCGTTGCAAGCACCTAAAAAAATCAATAAAAAACTGAATATTAGGATGTTATTTTTTATCATGCTTTAAGTAATTAGGTTTGCCAAGGTATTTAATAAATTTAAGATAGTAAAACAATTGCAAAAAGTTAAAAATATGGTATCTTTGCACCCGGCAAGTCCTACACGACCAGCTCCTGCAGAATCCCCCAGGGCGGGAACGCAGCAAGGGTATGTGGTTGTAGCGGTGCGATGTAGGTAGCTTGCCTTTTTTTATGCCTTCTTTTTACCTAAATTTCTGCACTTTTTTATGTTTATTTGTATCAACTCGCAATCAAAAATAGTATGCAAAAAGTTGTTTTAGTTACCGGAGGTTCGTCAGGCATTGGTAAAACTATATGCGAATACCTTTCAAGTAAAAATTTTATAGTTTACGGAACAAGTAGAGACCCAAGGAAGGTACAAGAAAAAGTATCTTTTAATTTATTGGAATTAGATGTTACTAAGCCGGAAACTATAGAGAAAGCTGTTGCTAAATTAGTAGCAGAGCAAGGCAGAGTAGATGTTTTGGTTAATAATGCAGGAGTGGGTATTACCGGCCCGATAGAAGAAACCCCGATAGAAGAAGTAGAGAAAGCTTTTAAAACTAATTTATACGGACCAATAAACTTAGTTAAAGCGGTTTTACCTGTAATGCGTAAGCAGAACAACGGACTTATAATTAATATTACATCAATAGCCGGGTACATGGGATTGCCGTACCGAGGAATTTATTCTGCCACAAAAGGGGCTTTAGAGTTGGTAACAGAAGCGTTGAGTATAGAAACTAAAGATTTTAATGTTAAAGTAACCAATGTTGCTCCGGGAGATTTTGCCACTAATATAGCTGCAGGCAGGTATCATACTCCGGTTTATGAGCACTCTGCTTATAAAAAACCGTATGCAAACACGTTAAAACTTATAGATGCAGATGTTACTAAAGGAGCAAATCCAATTTTAGTAGCCAAAAAAGTGCATAAAATAATCAATACGGCCAACCCCAAATTGCACTACAAAGTAGGGGCTTTTATGGAAAAGTTTTCTGTTGTACTAAAAGCTATTTTACCTGATAAAGTTTACGAAAAGCTCTTAATAAATCATTATAAATTGTAGTTTTGCTGCAAATTTTAAACACAACTAAATTATAAGTACCAAACAATGAAATTTTTTATAGACACAGCCAATTTAGAGCAAATAAAAGAGGCTCAATCCTTAGGTGTTTTAGATGGTGTAACCACAAACCCATCACTAATGGCCAAAGAGGGCATTACCGGCAAAAACAATATTTTAAAGCACTATGTAGATATTTGCAATATTGTAGATGGTGATGTTTCTGCAGAGGTTATCGCTACAGATTTTGAAGGAATTATTAAAGAAGGAGAAGAACTAGCTGATTTGCACGAGCAAATTGTGGTAAAAGTTCCTATGATTAAAGATGGCGTAAAGGCAATTAAATACTTTAGCGATAAAGGGATTAAAACTAATTGTACGCTTGTTTTTTCTTTAGGGCAGGCATTACTTGCTGCCAAGGCAGGAGCAACTTATGTGTCTCCTTTTATTGGTAGATTAGATGATATCTCTACAGATGGACTTAATTTAATTGCAGATATTCGTCAGGTTTACGACAATTATGCTTTTGATACTCAAATTTTAGCTGCTTCTGTTAGGCATACAATGCACGTGATTGAGTGTGCAAGAATTGGTGCTGATGTAATGACCGGACCTTTATCGTCTATAATGGGCTTATTAAAGCATCCGTTAACAGATATAGGTTTAGAGAAGTTTTTAGCCGATTATAAAAAAGGAAACAACTAAAATTTCTATAAACAGAAATCAAAAAATCCGCAAGAATTATTAACTCTTGCGGATTTTTTATTTAGGCAAAATTATGTAGGTTACTCTCTTACTCATCTTCGTCTTCGTCATCTTCTTTTACAGTAGAAGCTAACCCGTCGTATTTTTTAGTAATAGTGAACTCAATATCCATGGCAACGCCTTGCTCAGCCATACCTTCTAAAAAGAAA
>JBPEWY010000010.1:0-18166 GCA_052032225.1 Flavobacteriaceae bacterium | reverse complement strand
CTTGCATACAACGCTGCTTTTTCTATGTCTCCCTTACTTTCGTAAGAGTTAAACAAAGCATATATTTCTTCGTAAGATTTATTAATAATAGAATCGTGTGGGACAATCTTGGTAGAATTCTGAGAAAAAGTAAAATGTGTAAATATAATTAGCAGTACACTTACTACTGGTAGATGTTTTTTCATTTGTAAGTTAAGTCTTAATACAAACTTAGTGTTTTTTTTAAGCTATTGTCTAAATTCTTAAAAATACACCCCAAATTTATAAATATCGAGTGGTATACATTGCACAGTAAAACCCGTTCAGATACTTTAGCTGTTAACAAAATGTTAACCCCATGACTATAATTCCGCTTACCATTGAATACGAATCGTATGAAAAATACCCAATTTGCATCTTAACCACACCTACCAAAAAGAGTCCGTTATTTTTCTTTATAGATCCTAAAACAGACGATTTATATTTTCAGTTAAACAATACCATTTTACCATTTGGTGTTCTTCCATGGGAATATATGGCGCCATTTTACAATTTATTACAACAAGATAATGAAGCGTATAATGCCTTAAAAAACCTGCCTAAAGAAGTTGCTGTAGAATATTATATAAAAGTTGCATATGGTAGATTAGATTTAAAAAATAAAAACATTTTAAAACTACTCTAACACTCACTCCCTACTTATTTTTTAATATAGTTTTAGCTACTATTTATTTATTTTTGCTATATACTTGTAATAAAAGATAGTTGATGCTAAAACAGCAATTACAATTTAAGTTATCGCAGAAGCTTTCTCCTCAGCAAATTCAGTTAATGAAGCTCATACAGCTTCCAACACAAGCTTTTGAGCAACGCCTCAAGCAAGAGTTAGAAGAAAATCCGGCTTTAGAAAGTGGTAAAGAGGAAAAAGAAAACCTAGATGATGACCTATCTTCAGATTTTGATGAGTTTAACGATAACGAATCTATTGAAGCCGAAGATATTAATGTAGATGAATATTTAAGCGATGATGAGATTCCTGAATACAGAACACAAAGCAATAATTACAGTTCTGATGATGATGAAAAAACTATACCCTATGCAGCAGGTGTAACTTTTCATCAGCACTTACTTAATCAATTAAACACATTCAGACTCTCTGACACAGAAAGAGATATAGCCGAGTTTTTAGTTGGCAGTATAGATGAAAGCGGTTACATACGCAGAAGCATCCCTGATATTGTAGACGATTTGGCTTTTACGCAAAATGTATATACTGACGAAGAACAGGTAAGAGATGTACTTTTAAATGTTATTCATGAGTTAGAACCGGCAGGTGTTGGTGCAAGAAATTTGCAAGAATGTTTACTTATTCAATTAGAGCGTAAAGAACAAACAGAAAACACCAAGTTGGCTATCGAAATTTTAGAACGATCGTTCGAGCAGTTTTCAAAAAAACATTACAAAAAACTGTTACAACGGCATAATATTACTGAAGAAGAATTAAGAGCTGCCGTTAACGAAATTGAACGTTTAAACCCTAAACCCGGAGGTTCTTATTCCGGTAGTAATAAAATTGTAGAGCATATTGTGCCAGATTTCACCATTAGGATAGTTGATGGTGAATTAGAGCTTTCTTTAAACGGGCGTAACGCTCCCGAGTTACACGTTTCTAAAGAATATAACAACATGCTTGAAGGCTATAAAGCTTCTAAAGAAAAAACTAAATCTCAAAAAGATGCCGTTTTATTTATAAAACAAAAATTAGATGCAGCCAAATGGTTTATAGAAGCCATTAAGCAACGTCAAGAAACTCTTTTGGTAACCATGAATGCTATAATGCAATATCAAAAAGACTATTTTTTAACAGGAGATGAGCGTAACCTTAAGCCCATGATTTTAAAAGATATTGCAGACAAAATTGGAATGGATGTGTCTACGGTTTCCAGAGTAGCCAACAGTAAATATGTAGACACTCCCTATGGCACTAAATTAATAAAAGACTTTTTTTCTGAAGCAATTAAAAATGAGCAAGGAGAAGATGTTTCTACAAAAGAAATCAAAAAAATACTTGAAACAGTTATTCAAGAAGAAGATAAAAAGAAGCCATTAACAGACGATAAACTTGCTCAAATTTTAAAAGAAAAAGGCTATCCTATTGCTCGTAGAACCGTTGCTAAATACAGAGAACAATTAGAGATTCCTGTAGCCAGATTACGTAAAGAAATTTAAACGTGAAACAACTCTCAAAACTTACATCATACCTGTTTCATCCTATATTTATACCGCTAATAGGTACGCTTATTTATTTTTTTGTAAGCCCAAAATATTTGCCTGATGAAATTAGAGCCGGAATGTTATTTTCTATTCTTATACTCACAGTAGCTATTCCTATAATAACTTATTTGCTTTTAAAAAGTATGGGGTTGGTTTCAGATATTTTTATTAGTAATGTTAATCAAAGAAAAGTCCCTATTGGCGTTAATTTAATACTTATTTACATAGTGTTAAATCAAATAATTCCGGTTTCTTATACATTAGAGTTATATTACTTTTTTGTTGGGTTATTAGGAGCTTATTTGGCTAGCTTAATTTTAGCTTTCTTTAAAACTAAAATAAGTCTGCATATTTTAGGCCTCAGTAATATTTTAATGTTTTTAATAGGATTAAGCATTCATTTTGAGGTAAACATGACGCTAATAATAGGAACTTTTGTGCTAATTTTAGGAAGTGTAGCATCAGCAAGATTATACTTAAAAGCACATAATACTACCGAGCTTTTGATTGCTTTTTTTATAGGAGCCACTTTGCAACTTGTAACCTTTACTTATTGGCTATAGTATGTAAAACTGTAGGCCCACTTTTATTGGATAAAAATTGATTGGCTCGTTCAAATTAGTTGCTGTATTATTTTTTACTAAAGAATTTAATCCAAAATAGGTGTAAAAATTCCAGGTACTATAGCCCACTGCTAATGTAATACCATACCTTAGGCGTTCTATATCATCATTAGTAAACGAAAAATCTTCACCATCGCCGGAATATTTAGATTGGTAAGCAAATAAATATCCTACTTTAAACCCTGTGTAAACACGCCAAAACTTAAAGGTTTGCGCTGTAGAAGTTCTCCATCTAATTTCTAGTGGAAATTCAATACCATGAGTTTCTATTTTATTTACACTAAAAGATGTCGTTCCATCTATTACACTATACTCTACACCGTTATTAATTGGCGTTGCTTTTAAATTATTATAGTATGAAGCTGTAACATATCCTACACCAAGACCCAGAGCCCAATTTCTTCTTTCATTTACAGGGATATCTTTTATAAAGCCAAGCTGTACTCCATACGACAGGCTATTTTGTGAAACATTACTAGGCCTATTGGCCAAAATGTTATACGTAACCCCAACATAAAACTGATCTTCTACATATTTTGTATCAGGTGTATATTGCATAACCAGTGAGTCTTGGGCTATGCAAAAGCCTGATGTGGCAAAGAGTAATACTATAATAAAAAAGCTTCTCATAACAGCAAATATAATTTAAAAAAATAAGCCCTTTGGATTATTCCAGAGGGCTTATTTTGGTTTAAAGAAATGCTATAAAAGTTAGCGCTGTTGTAAGTTTCTACTAGCATCACCTTCTCTGGTGGTGTAGTTAATTTTAAGCGCATTTACTTTTCTAAGTTCTTGTTTTATATCAGATATCAATCCCATGTTGGTATCATCATCAACTTTAAGAGCAGTTGTCAATACATTTTGTAACTCTTGACGCTTGCTTGCTCTTTCTGCTAAAACGTAAGCTGCAACATCAGAAACATCTGCAAACTTATCGTTAAGCTGAATTTTAGCTGCCGTACCATAGGTATCTTGATATCGCTCTGATGGTTTTCCTGCATAAATATAGATTACTCTATCCTTCTTATCTAATTTTTGTGTTTGGTCGGCAAAAGGAAGATCGTTCTCTACCATAAGGGAGCTATCTTTCATTACCGTTACCGTCATAAAGAAGAACAGGAGCATAAACACAATATCCGGTAATGATGCTGTGTTTACTGCAGGTATATCGCCATCTTTCTTTTTTGCGAATTTAGACATACTTATAATGTTGTTTATTGGTTAATTGCTTTTTGGTTCAGCTTCAGATAATTTTTGAGGGTACATTTTCTTAATACGCTCAATTTTCTCTTTCAGCTCGTCTTTTACCTCAGATGGAGTTTTAGGGTCATTGTATTCAGCCTCCATATCGGTAAAGTCTCTTCCAAAAAGACGTCTTGCTTCTCTATTACGCAAATGGTTATAGGCAGCAACCAACTCATTTTGTACAGCTATATAAGTGCTGTATTTGGTTTCACGGTCATTTTGTAGTGAGATGATAGCTTTGTCTGGGTTGTCTGAAGATGATGGATCTTTTTTACCCTTACAATAGCTACAAGCATCTTCACCGGTACCGCCACCATTATCTAGAAAATCTATTGCAATTTGTTTAAGATCTTTCAGCTGCACCAACTGATCGTCGGCTAAAAGCTGATTGTTCTTATTAATCATTACTTGCAATATATTTTTCTTTTTAATAATTACATCTGTATCTGGCGGTTCAAGAGGTGGTAGCTTACGGTCTAACCCAGAATCTGTTTCTATAGTAGTTGTTACTAAGAAAAAGATTAAGAGTAAGAACGCAATGTCTGCCATTGAACCGGCATTTACTTCCGGTGCTGATCTTCTCGCCATAATTATTTATTTGTTAGTTTTTTAACTCCAGACCATGCCATTGCTATAAGCGCTAGCACAACCAAGAAATAAAATGTATATAATCCGGTACCTACCCACTTAGAAGCAGACTCAGACGCTTGGTCTGTAGCAGTACCATCGGCTACAGCGTATGCTATACCAACAACTGCTAAAAATGCTACAATGGTTATAATTGCTTTTTTAAGCTTGTCTGGATGAGCTACTAAGTTTTTAATGGTAAAGAAAAGCGTTAAGATTGCAGCAATCCACACTAGCCCTTTACCCAAGTGCAACATATAATCTGTATAGGGTTCTTCAGAGCCTAGCAGTAAAATCCAGAGAACAATCCCTATGATTCCAACTGCAATTGCTAATATTCTAAATATATTCATGATCTTTTAAAGTCTTTGTGTTGGTTTATTTTTTACGATCTACTAATAAATCGATAAGTGAGATTGATGCATCTTCCATATCGTTTACTATACTATCTATTTTAGAGATAATGTAGTTGTAGAAAATTTGAAGAATAATCGCAACAATCAAACCAAACACTGTTGTTAATAACGCTACCTTAATATCTCCTGCAATAAGTGAAGCGTCTAATCCACCGGCTGCACTAATTTTATCGAATGCTTGAATCATACCAATTACCGTTCCCATGAATCCAAGCATCGGAGCGATAGCGATAAATAATGTAAGCCAAGAAACGTTTTTCTCTAATTGTCCCATTTGCACACCACCGTATCCAACAACAGCTTTTTCTGCGTGGTCAACACCTTCGCTAGCTCTGTCTAAACCTTGGTAGAAAATAGAAGCTACAGGACCTCTTGTGTTACGGCAAACTTCTTTAGCTGCTTCTACTCCTCCAGAGTTAAGAGCCTCTTCTACGTTAGCCACTAATTTTTTTGTGTTTGTGGTAGCCATGTTTAAGAAAATAATTCTTTCTATAGCTACTGCTAAACCTAAAATTAAACATAATAACACGATACCCATAAATCCGGCACCACCTTCAATAAAACGATCTTTAAGTACTTGGTGGAAAGCTTTGCTTTCCTCGGCTGCTTCTTCTTGTAATGCTACAGCAGCATCTACAGAAGCAACAAACTCTGATACGTTTTCAGAAACAACAGGCATAGTGTCTTTTGCATTAACTGTTGCTACACTCAAAACAAACAATCCGGCAACGGCCAGGATAGAGAATAATCTTTTCATTTCTTTTAAACTTAAATTAGTTAGTTAATAGGGTTAAATATATAAAAATTTTACAACAAAAACGTTAAAACATCTTAGCAGAGAGGAAGGGATTCGAACCCTCGATACGGTTTTGCCGTATACACACTTTCCAGGCGTGCGCCTTAGACCACTCGGCCACCTCTCTGTTTGTCGAGTTTTAGGGTGGGGCAATTAACAAAATTTTTTTTATTACATCAAATTTTGCATGCTAATATTTACAGCATTTCGCCTCTTAACGAGGTTTCAAACATAGTTTTGAAGGTTTCTGTAGGAGTTTTTCTTCCTAAAAGGTACATTAACTTGGCAACTGCTGCTTCTGTGGTAATATCTTTTCCGCTAATTAAATTAAGCTCTTTTAAATGTGTGCTGGTTTCATACTGACCCATAATAACGCTTCCTCCGGAGCATTGCGTAACATTAATTATATGCAACCCTCTTTTAATAGCGTTATTTATTTCATTATAAAACCACGAATTTGTTGGAGCGTTACCAGACCCATAAGTTTCTAAAATTACTGCTTTGAGATTTGGTGTTGTAAGTATTTGGTTTAAAACGGTTTGGTTTAACCCCGGAAACAGTTTAACAATTACAATATTACTATCTAACTCTTTATGTACTGCAAACGGTTTTTTGGGTTCGTTTTTCCAGAGGTGCTCGTAGTTTATTTTTAAATGAACTCCCGATTCTGCCAATGGCGGATAATTTAGTGATGCAAATGCCTCAAAATGTTCTGCATTAATTTTAGTAGTCCTGTTTGCTCTATAAAGTTTATACTCAAAATACAAACATACTTCTTTTATAACCGGTTTTCCGTGCTCTTGTAAAGCTGCAATTTGTATGGCTGTAATTAAATTTTCTTTTGCATCGGTTCTTAAATCTCCAATAGGCAATTGAGAGCCTGTAAAAATTACCGGCTTGCTTAGGTTTTCTAACATAAAGCTTAAAGCAGAAGCCGTATAACTCATGGTATCGCTACCATGTAAAACCACAAAACCATCAAACAAATTATAGTGCTCTTCAATAACCGATGCTATTTGAATCCAATAGTCAGGATTCATATTTGAAGAATCTATTGGCTCATTAAAAGACAACGTTTCTATTTTACAATCTAAATGTGAAAGCTCCGGAATACGTTTTAGCAACTTATTAAAGTTAAATGCTTTTAATGCACCAGAATTATAATCTTTTATCATCCCGATGGTTCCTCCGGTATATAATAAAAGTATTTTAGGTTTGTTGCTCATTATAATTTATGTTGATTTTTTACCGGATTGGCATACATTTTTAAAAAGTTTTCTAATGCTACGGTGTTGTTATCTTCTACTCTTTTTGCAATACGTCTTTTAAATTGCCTTAACTGCTTGAGCGTATATTTGTCTTTAAAAGTGTTTGTTTTTGTGAGCATGTCGTACGCTATATAGTTAGTGGGCCATAACTTATACAACGAATGTATATGCTTATCTATAAGATCTGCAACTAATTGCAACTGTTTATTTACTGTTTCGTTTTGTTCTTTTAAGGCTAAAATCTCATTGTTAAGTAGCGGCCCTACCGCAATATGCATTCGTTTTTTTTGCCCCATTACTCCTTTTAATATGGTATTAAAGTCTTCATTGTTACTTTTTTTATATTCAATATCGTAATGTTTTGCCATTAGTTCAGGCATTTTCAGCATATCGGTAGGGTCAAATTCATACGATATGGCTACAGGTACTATATTGAGGTCTGCCAAATATGTTAATACATCTTGCTTTCCAGATGCAAGGCCAATCATTTTTAAAACTCCCTGCTGTGTTTTATCGTTACCATCTTTGGTTCTTCCTTCTCTTTGAGCAATCCAAACAGAACGGTTTTCTTCTTTTAAAAGATGCTTAATGTAGTTAGAAACTGTGATAGAGTTTTGCAGCATTTCTCTAGGGGCCACCCCTCTTTTTATTAAAAAATTTCTATTGAGTTTAGAGAGTGCCAATAAGAAAGGTTTTTTTACTAAGTTATCGCCAATAGCAGAGGCTGTCATTACTAAACCGTTCTCAAATAAAGCTACATTAAGCAAAGAGGTGTCTAAAATTATATCTCTGTGATTAGAAATAAACAAATAGGGTTTATTAGGCTCAAGATTATTAAATCCGGATGTAGTAAACCCATCGGAGCTTTTTTCGATTACATTTTTTACGGAATGATATATAATTTTTGTCTGAAAGTCTTTAATAGAATGGCACTCGTTTAAAATCTTTTTAATTTCAGAAAAGTTTTTTTCCGGAAACGTAAAATGCAACAATGCCTTTATCATTGGATGAGAACCATATGTCTTTAAAGCCTCAGAAACTTCGGCATCATGGTATGGTCTAATATCATCAAATAATTTTGGCATGGCTTTACTATGTTTCAAATGAACAAAATTTAATTTTAACTACCTGAGTATTCTACTTTAAATCCCAAAAACAGCTTTAGCGTTTTCGGTAGTTATGTTAGCAACCTCATCTAAAGATATGTTATAAATCTGGGCTACTTTTTGTGCTACCAATTTTAAATAAACAGGTTCGTTACGTTTTCCTCTGTATGGTGTAGGTGCTAAATAAGGGGCGTCTGTTTCTAAAACAATATGTTCTATTGGTATTTGATTTAAAAACGTATCAATTTTACCATTTTTAAAAGTTACAACCCCTCCAATTCCTAATTTCATATTAAACGACAAGGCTCTTTCTGCTTGCTCTAAATTACCGGTAAAACAATGAAAAATACCAAACAGCTCATCGTCTTTTTCGCCTTCAAGCACCTCAAAAATCTCATCAAATGCATCTCTACAATGTATAACAACAGGCAGCTTATGTTTTTTGGCTAATTGTATTTGGTAAACAAAAGCTTCTTGCTGCCAGGCAAGTGTGCTTTTATCCCAATATAAATCTATTCCGGTTTCTCCTATTGCATAATATTTATGCTTTTTTAGCTGCTCTTCTACATGCAATAGCTCTGTTTTAAAATTTTCTTTAACATGCGTTGGATGCAGTCCTGCCATTAAATATACGTTGTCCGGATAGCGCTCTTGCAGCTGTAGCATGCTGTTAGTATAAGAGGCGTCTATAGCCGGAATAAAAAAACGAGTAATATTTTCTTTGATAGCCTCTTTTATAACCTTGTCTCTATCGTCATTAAAGGCTTCTGTATATAAATGCGTGTGTGTATCGGTTAAAATCATGTTGCAAAAATAGGCAATGGTTATATTTGCTAAAAATAGCTTTTGCACTATTGTATATGAAAACATTAAAAACTTTTTTAAAAGAGAAAGGATATGTTAGAATTCCGTTGCGTTACACAACAACAAATCATTTTGAAATTAAGGCTTCTTTAAATGGTGTTGCCGGGCGTTTTATTGTAGATACAGGTGCTTCTAGCACTTGTGTAGATTTTAATTCGGCAACTTTATTTAACCTTATTACAGAAGAATCAGATATAAAGGCTGCCGGTGCCGGCGCTACAGATATGACTACTTTGTTAGCAAAAAAGAATACTTTATCTATTGGTAAATGGAAAAAGAAAAAGCTTAAAATTGTTTTATTTGATTTAACTCATGTAAACACTGCACTAACACAGCATGATGCAGAACCGGTTGACGGTATTATTGGTGCCGATGTTTTAAAAAAAGGGAAAGCA
This sequence comes from Flavobacteriaceae bacterium, assembly GCA_052032225.1. Lineage (GTDB taxonomy): Bacteria > Bacteroidota > Bacteroidia > Flavobacteriales > Flavobacteriaceae > JBPEWY01. The sequence continues at coordinate 8,573 of JBPEWY010000010.1, read as the reverse complement.
ATTATAGATTATGCTAACAAAAGTTTATACTTAAAAACAAAAGGTAAAAAACAAAAAAGCGAGGATTAATCCTCGCTCTTTGCTTAAAAAATACAATGTTTATTAAAGCTCTAAAGCTTTCTCAATATTATTGTCCATTAACAATTCAACCGGATTTTCTATTGCTTCTTTTATAGCAACTAAAAAACCTACGCTCTCACGACCATCAATTATTCTGTGATCGTAAGACAACGCCACATACATTATTGGTCTGATTTCTACTTTGCCGTTTACAGCAACCGGGCGCTCAACAATATTATGCATTCCTAAAATACCGCTCTGAGGAGGGTTAATAATTGGTGTAGATAGCATACTACCAAACACCCCTCCGTTAGAAATGGTAAAAGTACCCCCGGTCATCTCATCAACGGTAATCTGCCCATCTCTTGCTCTGGTAGCCAACCGTTTTACCTCTGCTTCTACTCCTCTGAATGTTAAGTTTTCAGCATTTCTAATTACAGGCACCATAAGTCCTTTCGGACCAGAAACGGCAATACTAATATCGTAAAAATCATAAGTTACCATTTCTTTACCGTCTATCATAGAGTTTACAGCAGGGAAAAGCTTTAATGCTCTTACAGTTGCAAGCGTAAAGAAACTCATAAACCCAAGGCTTACTCCATGCTTAGCTTTAAAGGCTTCTTTATATTTGCTTCTGATTTCAAAAACAGCCGACATGTCTACTTCATTAAATGTAGTAAGCATAGCTGTCTCATTTTTAGCCGCAACTAAACGCTCTGCTACTTTTCTTCTAAGCATAGAAAGCTTAGTACGCGTTTGAGATCTGCTGCCTCCGGTAGGAGTCCCCATGCTTGGTACAGCCTTAAGAGCATCTTCTTTAGTAACCCTACCATCTTTACCGGTACCTTTAACTTCTGAAGCTGAAATTCCTTTTTCTGCTAATATTTTTTTAGCAGCCGGAGAAGCTGTTCCTGTTGCATAAGTAGTTTTAGTTTCTTCTTTTGCAGGCTCAGCTTTAGGCGTTTCTTTTTTCTCTTCTTTCGGTGTATCATCTTTCTTTTCAGATGATTCTCCTTCTGGTTTTGCAGCACTAGTATCTATTAAGCATACCACATCACCAACAGCAACCGCATCGCCTTCTTCTGCTTTTAGTGTAATGATTCCGCTCGCTTCTGCAGGAAGTTCTAAGGTAGCTTTATCTGAATCTACCTCGGCAATTGCCTGGTCTTTTTCTACATAATCACCATCTTCTACCAACCACTGGGCTATTTCTACTTCGGTTATAGATTCTCCCGGTGAGGGAACTTTCATTTCTAAAATCATTATTCTATAATTTTATTTTGTTCTTGGTTATTTTCTTCTTTGATTATTTTTTGTTTTATCAAACACATAATCTATTACTTCCTGATGTCTACGTTTAGATCGTGTAGCACTTCCGGCAGCCGGTGCTGCATACGGTCTTCTGGTAGCCGCTCTAAACGAACGTGCTTCTTCTAAATGCATTAACATATGGCTATACGCCCCCATGTTTCTGGGCTCTTCTTGCGCCCAAACTACATCATCTACATGGGCATACTTTTTAAGTATTTCTCTGATTTGATTTACAGGAAGTGGGAACAATTGCTCTATTCTTACTAAAGCTACATCTTCTCTATTTAATTTTTCTCTTTCTTCTAGCAAATCATAATAAAACTTACCGGTTACAAACACTAGGGTTTTTACTTTTTTAGGGGTTACGGTAGCATCGTCTATAACCATTTGAAAACTTCCGTTTGCAAACTCATCTACCGTAGATACTACTCTTGGATGACGCAGTAAACTTTTTGGCGTGAACACTATAAGAGGTTTTCTAAATTTAGCTTTCATTTGCCTGCGTAACAAATGAAACATGTTTGCCGGAGTGGTACAATCTGCCACATACATATTGTCTTTAGCGCAAAGCTGTAAGTAACGTTCCATTCTTGCCGATGAGTGCTCTGCTCCTTGCCCCTCGTAACCATGTGGCAGTAACATTACTAACCCGTTTTGTACTTTCCATTTATCTTCGGCAGACGATATGTACTGATCTATCATGATTTGAGCACCGTTACTGAAATCTCCAAACTGCGCCTCCCAAATGGTAAGTGTTTTTGGGCTTGCCATGGCATACCCATAATCAAAACCTACAACTCCGTATTCTGATAATAATGAGTTGTATATATAAAACTTACCTTGGTTTTCACTTATGTTGTTGTGCAAGATAATTTCTTCTTCGCTGTCTTCTACTTTTATTACAGCATGACGATGAGAGAAGGTTCCTCTTTCTACATCTTGCCCAGATATTCTAACATCAAAGCCTTCTTCTAGCAAAGTACCATATGCTAAATGCTCTGCCATAGACCAATCGAGCTTATTGTCATCAAACATTTTTTGCCTAGACTCAATTAACCGCTCTATTTTTCTGATAAATTTTTTGTCCTCAGGCAACGTAGATAGCACTTTGGTAATTTTAGCAAGTGTTTCTTTTGAGCATGTGGTATCTATTGGCTCCATCATTTTTTCTTCGGTAACATACTCAAAATCTTCCCACTCGTCTTGCATAAACGGAGTGATTACCGTTTTTGAAGTTTTTCTGGAATCTTCAAATTCTTCTTCTAAAGTTGCTCTGTAGTTTGCTTCGAGCTCTTTTAAGTATTCTTTATTAATTACGCCTTCTTGTAGTAACTTTTCTGCGTAAATATCTCTTGGGTTTTTATGTTTTGCAATTGCTTTGTAAAGTTTAGGTTGTGTAAAGCGAGGCTCATCTCCTTCATTATGACCGTACTTTCTGTAACCAAGTAAATCTATAAACACATCGCGTTTAAACTGCATTCTAAAATCTAAAGCAAATAATACTGCATGTACAACCGCTTCTACATCATCTGCATTAACATGTAAAACGGGAGATAATGTTACTTTAGCTACATCGGTACAATAGGTGCTGGAACGGCCATCCAGATAATTGGTTGTAAAACCAACTTGGTTATTTACTACTATATGAATAGTACCATTGGTTTTATAACCATCTAAACCAGCCATTTGAACCACTTCGTAAACTATACCTTGCCCGGCTATCGCAGCATCGCCATGTACAATAATTGGTAATACTTGCGATGCGTTGTCAGGATATTTATCGTCTTGTTTTGCACGTGCAATACCTTCTACAACTGCTCCAACTGTTTCTAAGTGTGAAGGATTTGGCGCAATATTTAAATTTATAAGTTTCCCGGAGTCTGTTTTTCGGTTGCTGGTCCAGCCTAAATGGTATTTAACATCACCATCAAAAACTTCTTGTTCGTAGTCTTTCCCTTCAAATTCACTAAATATATCTTTAGCCGATTTACCAAATATATTGGTTAATGTATTTAGCCTTCCACGGTGTGCCATTCCCATTACAAACTCTTTAACACCATAATCTGCTGCTTTTTCTATTACAGCATCTAATGCCGGAATAAGTGACTCTCCTCCTTCTAGAGAAAATCTTTTCTGACCAACATATTTGGTGTGTAAAAAGTTTTCAAAAACCACCGCTTCATTTAGCTTCTTTAAAATATGTAGTTTTTGCGCTTTGGTAAAGTTCGGGTGGTTATCGTTTATGTTTAATTTTTTCTGAATCCAATCTATTTCTTCAGGCTGCCTTATGTACATATATTCTATACCAATGGCATCACAATAAATTGCTTCAAGATGTCTAATAATTTCTCTTAGCGTTTGCGCGCCAATGCCTAAAGTTTCGCCTGCATTAAAAACAGTGTCTAAATCTTCTTCGGTTAATCCGAAGTTTTTAATGTCTAACGTTGGGGTATATTTTCTACGCTCTCTAACCGGATTTGTTTTTGTAAACAAATGTCCGCGAGTTCTGTAACTATTTATAAGTTGTACAACCTGAAATTCTTTTTGTACATGCTCCGGAATTTGCGTAGAAACTCCTTCAACAATTTCTCCATCTAACCCGTAGTTTTCCGACCCAAAATCGTACCCCTGAAAAAAAGCACGCCAGCTGGGTTCTACACTATCCGGATTTTGCAAATATTGTTCGTATAGTTCAGCAAAATATGCTGTATGAGCAGCATTTAAAAAGGAATATTTATCCATGGTTTATGTCTGTCTCTTTCGTTTTGACAAAATTTGTTCAAAAATACAACATTTCGTATTTATGACTCACAAATTCTACAAGGAATTAAAATGTTTTTAACAATTAAAAAAAGTTGAAGTAGAAGTTAATAAACAGTTAGCTGCTATATGCTTAAAAAAATCGAGTTAATCGGGTAGGTATGCCTCTCCATTTTTTACCTTTTCTGCTAAATCTAAAATGGTTTTTGTTTTTAAATTTTCCAGTAGCTTTTCTTTAGATTCTACAATTAAATTATGTATCGGACAAGGTTTGTTTTTGTTACATTCTTCTAAACTTAGTGCACATTCATATACTTTCTGATGGCCTTCTATAGCACTTATAATTTGCATTAAAGGTTGATTTTTGTTCTCATCGCTTAAATAAAATCCTCCTTTAGGACCTCTTACCGACGAGATTATGTTTTGCCGTGAAAGCTCTTGTAAAATTTTAGCCATATACGGCTGGGGAACATTTATATATTTTGCTATTTCTTTTACGGCTACTTTCCTTTTTTCTGTAGTGTGTAAAGCCAAAAAAAGAACTGCTTTTATAGCGTATTTAGAAGTTTTAGAAAACATTAATCTGCTGCAGTTTTTGAGTTAACAAATATAAAAAAGACTTTTTTGTCTTAAATATGATATTTGTCATATTTTAAACGAGTTACAGGTAATAGTTTTGTTTCTGAATAAAATCAAATACTATGAAACCAACTGTAACATTTATCACCGCATTATGTTTAGCCTTTTTAATGATAGGTTGCGGAGGAAAAGAAGAAAAAGCAGAGAAAAAAGGATTCACCTACGAACGTAAAGCCACTACTACAAAAAAAGTAGAGAAAAAAGTTGAAGACAAAATTCCGGCCTCTAAAAGAGTTGATTTGTCTACTAAAGGCGTTGGACCCATTAAAAACCTAACGCTCCCAGAAACTATTGATAATGATTTAGCAGCAAAAGGAGAAGAAGTGTTTAAAAAACTTTGTGCAGCATGCCACAGACCAGACAAAAAGTTTATTGGTCCGGCTCCTAAAGGAATACTAGAAAGAAGATCTCCGGAATGGGTTATGAATATGATTTTAAATCCGGAAGAGATGGTTCAAAAAGATCCTTTAGCAAAAGAGCTTTTAATAGAATTTAATGGTTCTCCCATGGCTAACCAAAATCTTACCGAAGACGAAGCCAGAGCAGTATTAGAATACTTTAGAACCTTAAAATAAAACCGTATGAAAACCCGTATTAACATTCTCATTGCCTTTCTAATGGTTTTGGTTTTTATCTCGTGTAAAAATCAAACCAAAGAGAACGACCAGCCAAACACTACCAGTGTAGAAAATACCGACAACGGTAAAAAACAAGGCCAGGCCTTTATAACAGATGATGAGGCAAAACCAAATGTACTACAAATTGCTATCGGGTCTGAAGACCATAGCACTTTAGTAGCTGCAGTACAAGCTGCAGAATTAGAAAATGCCTTAGTTAATGCCGGCCCACTTACTGTTTTTGCACCAACAAACGAAGCTTTTAATGCTTTACCGGAAGGTACTGTAGAAAATCTGTTAAAGCCGGAAAACAAAAACCAGCTGGCAGATATTTTAAAATTTCATGTAACACCCGGTAACCTAAGCAAAGATTTTTTAACAAAGTTTAAGCAATTAGGGCAAGCAAACAACCAATATGTACCTGTAGAGGTTAAAGATGGCGAACCAATTATTGGAGGCGCCAGAATTATTGCGAGTGTGCCTGCCGGAAACGGTATTGTACATGTAATAGATAAAGTGTTACTACCCCCTTCTAACGAATAACATCACTTAATGTAAATTTTATAAACTATGAAAAACATTTTAAAAATTAGCGTAGCAATTGTAAGCCTCTCTTTGGTTTTTACAAGTTGTAACAACGCTTCTAAATCCGATAAAAACTCTGGGGCCTTAGCCAGTAGTGCTGCAGAAAAAGTATATGTAGCCCCGGGAGAACACGATGAGTTTTATGCATTTGTTTCTGGAGGATTTAGCGGACAGTTATCTGTTTACGGCTTACCTTCGGGAAGATTATTTAAAGTAATTCCTGTATTCTCTCAAGATGCAGAAAAAGCTTGGGGTTATAACGAAGAAACTAAACCCATGTTAAACACTTCGCATGGTTTTGTGCCTTGGGATGATGCACACCATCCGGATATCTCTCAAACTAACGGAGAAATAGATGGTAGATGGGTGTTTATTAATGGTAACAATACCCCGCGTATTGCTAAAATAGACCTCTCTACCTTTGAAACCACAGAAATTATAGAGATTCCTAATAGTGCAGGTAACCACAGTTCGTCTTTTGTAACAGAAAACACAGAGTATGTTGTTGCCGGAACACGTTTTTCTGTTCCTGTTCCGCAACGCGATATGCCTATTAAAGAATACAAAGGAAACTTTAAAGGCACATTATCTTTTATTTCTGTTGCTCCGGAAGATGGACGAATGAATTTAGAGTTTCAAATTCTAATGCCCGGATTTGATTACGATTTAGCACACCCGGGTAGAGGCAAATCGCACGGTTGGTTCTTCTTCTCTACATATAACTCAGAAGAAGCCAGCACGTTAATGGAAGTTAATGCATCGCAAAATGATAAAGACTTTATTGCTGCCGTTAACTGGAAAAAAGCCGAAGAATACATAAAACAAGGTAAGTTTAAAACTATGCCGGCTAACTACGCTCACAATGTTTATGATGAGAAAAAGCACATGGCTACTTCTACCATGAAAAAAGAAGTTAGAATATTAGATGCCAGTGAGCTCCCCGGATTAGTATACTTACTGCCTACTCCTAAATCTCCTCACGGTTGTGATGTTGATCCTACCGGAGAATATATTGTGGGTAACGGTAAACTTTCTGCTAACTTAACCGTACACTCGTTTACAAAAATGCTCGATGCTATTGAAAACGAAAAGTTTGCCGGAGAAGCATATGGTATTCCAATTTTAAACTTCGAAGATGTGCTTGCCGGTGTGGTAGAACAGCCAGGCTTAGGGCCATTACATACAGAGTTTGATGACAAAGGATTTGCCTATACTACCTTCTTTATCTCATCTGAAGTTGTAAAATGGAAGGTTGGTACTTGGGAAGTGGTAGATAGACAGCCTTGCTACTACTCTGTTGGGCACTTAATGATTCCGGGAGGTAACTCTAGAAAGCCATTTGGTAAGTATGTTTTAGCTATGAATAAAATTACTAAAGACCGTTATTTACCAACCGGTCCGGAAGTTACTCAATCTGCCCAGCTTTATGATATTTCTGGTGATAAAATGGAGCTGTTATTAGATTTCCCTACTGTTGGTGAACCTCACTATGCAGCTGGTTGCCCGGCCGATTTAATTAAGCCTCGTTCTAAAAAAATATTTAAACTAGACGAAAACGAGCACCCATATGCTGTAAAAAGCGAAGCAGAAACTCGTGTAGAACGTGATGGTAATATAGTGCATGTTTACATGACCACTATTAGAAGCCACTTTGCACCAGATAATATAGAAGGTATTAAAGTGGGCGACAAGGTTTACTTTCACGTAACCAACTTAGAGCAAGATTATGATGTGCCTCACGGAATTAGTATGATTGGCGCAAACACCTCAGAGCTTTTAATTATGCCCGGGCAAACAGAAACTTTTGTGTGGGAACCTAAACAAGTGGGTGTATGGCCGTTTTATTGTACCGATTTCTGTTCTGCACTTCACCAAGAAATGCAAGGTTACGTAAGAGTATCTCCTAAAGACTCTAATGTAAAATTAGCTTGGTCTGTTGGAGAAGATATAGAATAGCATAATTTACTGTAACTAGTTAGAAAGCGGGTTCAGTTTACTAACCCAAACCAAAGAACCCGCTTTCTTTATAACAATCTCTTTAAAATATTACCACTATGAAAACATCTCGATTATTGATGATGTTAGGAGCCCTTTTACCCTTAGCATTGTTTGTTTTACCGCTATGGAATATTACACTCGAGGCTCCGCAATACCCAACACCACTGGGAATGTACATTTACATTAATGATTTTGCTGATGCGCATCCGCACGATATACAAAACATTAACTTAATGAACCACTATGTTGGCATGAAGTATATTCCAGAAAGTATTCCGGAGTTTAAAATATTTCCTGCTGTAATTATTACCATGTCTGTTTTAGGATTATTAGCAGCACTAAAAGCAAATTACAAGTGGTATTTAATTTGGGGGATTATAATGGTTTTATTAGCTGCTGCCGGTATTTATGATTTTTATTTATGGGAATATGATTACGGTCATGATTTAGACCCGAAAGCCATTATGAAATTTACCAACCCAGATGGCTCCATAATGGGCTTCCAACCTCCTTTATTTGGCTCTAAAGACATTTTAAATTTTACAGCACATTCATACCCGCAATCTGGTGCTTACCTGTTAGGGTTAGGTATGGCCTTGTCTT
>JBPEWY010000001.1:0-43744 GCA_052032225.1 Flavobacteriaceae bacterium | reverse complement strand
TAAAAGCTTTAATGCAAGGGGTTTCTACGCCAGAGGTATTAAATAAACTTCCTGAGAGTATTGCAACAAGTACTACTGTACTTAGTAGTTGGAATTTGCTGCTGTTTGCAGTACTGTTACTGCTTGTTCCAGGCATGTTTTATTGGCTTGGTAAAAAAGTTTCTGTTAAACCCGTAAAGCTAAAAGCTTATAAAATTGGTGTTTTAAAATCAGATAGGGCTAAAGGAGCAGAGAAGTTAGAAACCTCTAAAATTGCTGCTCTTTTATTTGGGGGACTAATTTTGATGGCATTTTTTGCACAATACACCAACTTAATAACTACCTTAACAATTACACCAAACATGTTAAACCTTTTTATGTTTGGAGTAGCAATACTATTACACGGGAGTTTTAAACATTTTTTAAAAGCTTTAGAAGAAGCTATAAAAGGAACTTCGGGCATTTTAATTCAATTTCCGTTATATTTTGGTATAATGGGAGTTATGAGTAGTAGTGGTTTAATACAAGATATATCTTCGTTTTTTTCTGAAGTAGCTACTGCAACCACACTTCCTATTTTTACATTTTTTAGTGCCGGGTTGGTAAATATTTTTGTGCCCAGCGGAGGTGGGCAATGGGCAGTACAGGGGCCAATAGTAGTTGAAAGTGCTTTACAACTTGGAGTTCCTTTACCCAAAGCTATTATGGCCTTAGCTTATGGAGACCAAATAACCAATATGCTACAACCTTTTTGGGCGCTGCCGCTTTTAGGAATTACAAAACTTAAAGCCAAAGAAATTTTGCCTTATACCTTATTAGCAATGCTGGTAGGAACTATTGTTTTTTTAGTAGGATTGTTATTAATATAAAAAAAGTCCTTTAAAAAAGGACTTTTAATGTTGTGGTTTTAGGTTTCACCTTTATAGCGAACTCAAAAAGCAATGATGAAAAATTTTGCTATAAAGGCATTAACAAAGTTGCAGAAAAATATTAGATTCTCAAAGAAAAAACCGTTTTTTTAACAGATTTATAAGATTAATTGATAATTATATTAACCCATAATGGTTTTTTTAACTAAAGATATTGTTTTTCCTCCCGTAGAAACAGCTTCTCCTGAAGGTATAGTTGCCATTGGAGGAGACTTATCTGTAGAACGCCTAATTTTAGCTTATAAAAGTGGTATTTTCCCTTGGTTTGAAGAAGGTTCTCCCATACTTTGGTGGAGTCCTGATCCGAGAATGGTACTATTTCCCGATAAACTTAAAATTTCTAAGAGTTTAAAATCTTTTTTAAAAAAAGAATACTTTACAGTAACGTTTAATACAAATTTTAAAGAAGTAATAAAAAGCTGTGCAACTATTAAACGCAAAGGGCAAAAAGGCACCTGGATAACACAACAAATGATTGAAGCTTACTGCAAACTAAATGATTTAGGATACGCGAAATCTGTTGAGGTATGGAAAGACAATGAATTGGTTGGTGGACTTTACGGGGTTAATATTGGAAGTGTTTTTTGTGGTGAAAGTATGTTTAGTAAAGTGTCTAATGCCAGTAAAGTTGGTTTTGTTGCTTTAGTAAATAAACTAAAACAAGAAAAATATAAACTTATAGATTGTCAAATTTACACTCAGTATTTAGCTAGCTTTGGAGCAGAAGAAATACCTAGGGAGGTTTTCTTGTCTTATTTGCGCTAACACAATTACTTTTTAGCCAATTGCTGCACTTGTTTATATCTAAAACAACTTATTTCGTGATCATTAACCATTCCTGTAGCTTGCATATGAGCATAAACTACGGTAGAACCTACAAACTTAAAGCCTCGTTTTTTTAAATCGGCACTAATGGTATCAGACAATTTTGTGTTAGCCGGAGCATCTTTATAATTCTTAATAGCATTTTGTATAGGTTGCCCATTTGTAAATTTCCAGATGTAGTTACTAAAACTACCAAATTCTTTTTGCACTTTTATAAATGCTTGGGCATTGGTAACGGTGGCTTTTATTTTAAGCTTATTTCTAATAATACCGGGGTTGCTAAGTAATTCATTTATCTTTTTGTCATTATAATTGGCAATTTTCAAATAATTAAAATCATCTAAAGCAGCTCTAAAATTCTCACGTTTCTTTAAAATAGTTATCCAACTTAATCCAGCCTGAAAAGTTTCTAAAACTAAAAACTCAAAAAGGGTATCATCATCATACACCGGAACACCCCATTCTGTATCGTGATACGCTTCATAAAGTGGATCTCCTACACACCAACCACATCTTTTTTTACTCATAGTTTAATTTTTCAAGGAAGGTAGTAAGTTTTTTGGAAAAACCTGACTAATGTCATTTCTACAAGAGAATATAGCCACTACTTTTGAAATATGGAAATTACAGTACAGCACATTATAGCTAATAGTATAAAAAAAGCCATGACCTATAATGAGTATAGGTTGTTGGTATCTAAGTTGTTAGAAGAAGGAAAATCTACCGGGCCGGAACAAACACAATCATTATTAGATTACTCTAAATTAAACGATAGACGCATGCACAGGTTAGATAAAACAATTAAAATACCTGAAGATGCGGCAAATAAAATAAAATCGTATTCTAAAAAAGTTACTTGGTTGGTAATTTCTGAAGGTTGGTGTGGCGATTCTGCACAAACGTTACCAGTTATAAATAAAGTAGCGAGTTTAAATGAAAACATCTCTTTAAAAATTGTATTAAGAGACGAACATCCTGATTTAATGGATGCTTTTTTAACCAATGGAAGCCGAGCAATTCCTAAGTTAATAATGATTGATGATGAGTCTCAAGAGATTATAGATACTTGGGGACCAAGACCCAGCGTAGCAACCAAAATGGTAAAAGAATTTAAAGCTCAACACGGGGCCTTAACCCCAGAGTTTAAACAAGATCTTCAAATTTGGTACAATAAAGATAAGGGAGAGAGCACTGTAAATGATTTATTACAACTACTTTCCTTGGAATAAATAGGTAATTGTCCCTAATTGCTGAGGTTTGGAGCCCTTGTTAAATTTTGCTTTAAGTGCGTAAGCTATCGCGTTATCTATTAAACAGCCGTTTGTGGTGTTAGAACTAGCCTCGTTAAATGTTGCTTCTACCACAAAACCATTGGCATCTACAACAATATTTACAACAACCTTTCCGGATACTAAGCATGTATATATAGGGCTTGGAAGCTGTATATGACTTCTGTTCACTAGAGAATAAGATACCGAGGTGTTACTGTTTGCTGTATTATTTTGTAGCAATTCTTGAGTTTTGTTATCTCCTCTCGATGCCTTTAGTTGTTGTAACCGTTCTTTGTATTTATCTAAAGCATAACCCTCTGCAGAAGGATTATTACCACTGTCATCGTTTAAATCTTCAGCCTCATTGCTATCGTTGTTTTGAGCTTCTTGCATAAGCTCATCGAGTGTTTTAAAAGGCTCGTCGTCTGTAAATTTATTTTTAGCAGCTTGGTTAAAAGCCATGTGTGTTTTTATTTTTTGTTGTGCAGCAAGTTCTTGCTCTAAAGCTTCTTTTTCTTGTAAAAGCTCTTCAATATCTTCTTCTTCAAGACTTATTTCGTATAAATATTCGTCTTCAGCACCGGCAGCTAAATGAATGTTAATAAGCAACAACACTACCAGCATCATAAGCATAGTAGTAATTAGTAATGATAATTGCTTGTTATTAAGATTCAAGTTCATACTTTAATAAACGAATTTTTCAGGAAATATTTTTTAAAACTAACTTAAAATTACGTTAGTAAACTTGCAAAATTGTCGGGCGCAATAGCATTATCTACGTTATAATCGCCTATTTTGGTTCTTCTAAGAGCCGATAAATAAGCACCAGAATTTAATGCTTTACCAAAATCATTTGCTAAAGACCTAATGTAAGTACCTTTACTGCAAACCACTTTAAAATCTACTTCGGGGAGTGAAACCCGTGTTAATGTAAATTCGTGTATAGTTACTTTTCTGGGCTCTATTGCTGTAGTTTTGCCTTCTCTGGCAAGCTCATACAATCTTTTTCCGTCTTTTTTTATGGCAGAAAATATGGGAGGGTATTGATTAATTTCTCCTAAAAACGCTGTAGCTGTATTGTTTAGTAGTTCTGGCGTGATATGATTTATCGGATACGTGTTGTTAACCTCTGTTTCTAAATCATATGATGGTGTAGTTGCACCAAGTGTAAAAGTGCCGGTGTACTCTTTTAATTGACCTTGTAATTGAGGAATTTTTTTTGTGAATTTACCTGTACAAATTAAAAGCAATCCGGTTGCTAAGGGATCTAAAGTTCCGGCATGCCCAACTTTAATTTTTTTTAAGTTGTATTTTTTTTTGATTGCCCACTTTATTTTGTTTACTGCTTGAAATGATGACCAAGTTAACGGCTTATCAATCAATAAAATTTGTCCCTCTTGTATGCTTGCTTGTGTATACATTACGATAAAAAGGCAAAAATAATGGCTCCAATCCCTACAATCAAGCAATACACAGCAAAATAAGAGAGTTTACTGTTTTTTACCAGTTTAATCATCCATGTGCAAGCAATTAAACCAGATAAGAATGCTGCAACAAAACCAATGGCTAAAGGTGTAATTGCTTCACTCTTAAAAGAGATATTACCTTGTAAAAGTTGCTTAGCAATACTACCAAATATTAAAGGCACTACCATTAAAAACGAGAAACGGGCAGCTTTGGTTTTATCTATACCTAAAAGCACAGAGGCCGATATAGTTGCACCGCTTCTAGAAATACCCGGAAGCATTGCTATAGCTTGGGCAATGCCAATAATAAAAGCGTTGTTATAACTTACATGTTTTTGGGTTTTTTTGGCTTTATCTGCCAAAAACAATAAAAGTGCTGTGATAATTAGCATGAAACCTACCAGCTGAATGTTTTCTCCAAAGAGAGTCTCTAATTGTGTTTCAAAAAAAAGACCAATAAATACAGCCGGAAGCATTGATAGAATTATTTTAACAGAAAAAGCTGTTTCTTCGTTCCAAGAAAACTTTAAAAGTCCGCCAACAATTTCGGTTACTTCTTTTCTGAAAACTACCAGAGTACTAACAGCAGTTGCAAAGTGGAGTACAATTGTAAAAAGCAAGCTTTCTTGCGGAACCATTTTATCTCCTAAAATAGCTTTGCCAAGCTCTAAATGGCCACTAGAAGATACAGGCAAGAATTCTGTGAGCCCCTGAATAATACCTAAAACTATGGCATCTATTATATCCAACAGGAATGTTATTTTTTGTTAGGGTTTAACAAAATGGCATACACTTGTATGGCAAAACCTATTAAAACTAATGTAGGTGCTAACCTAATTCTTCTAAAATTGTAGATTTCAGGATTAAAAACCTCAGGATCGTTACTACCGCCACCACTCATTAAAATAAATCCGACAGTAATAAAAAGTAAACCAATAAACATAAATTGGTAGTTTTTTTTACCAAAAATAAAATTGGTGTTGTTTTTATTGTTTTGAGGTTTTTTTTGCTTTTTCATGAATTCATTTTTAATAGTACAAATCGTCTGTACGCAAATTTAAAAAACGTTGCGTAGCAAAATAGGTGCTTACAGCAGAAATTACAATTCCGAGTACAAGCACTCCACCAAACACCGCACTTAAAAGTAATGGGTCTTGAATAATATTTAAGTCCGGATAAAGCTGGTCTAAATAGTAGAGCATAACACCCATACCTATTATAGCAAGTATAGCACCCACCATACCTAATTTAACATTCTGCCAAATAAAAGGCTTTCTTATAAATTGTTTGGTTGCGCCTACCATTTGCATAGTTTTAATTATAAAACGTTTAGAATAGATAGATAGGCGTATTGAGTTGTTTATAAGTAAAACAGCTATTATGGTGAAAATACCACTTGCAATAAGCATCCATGCGCTAATACGCTTTACGTTTTCAGCTAACAAATCAATTAATACGTTGTCATAAGATACTTCATCAACATAATCTCTCGAGGCTATATCAGACGCTATCTTACTTAAGCTGTCCGGTAACACATAAGGAGCTTTTAGCTGAACATCTATTGAGTTTTGAAGCGGATTATGCCCTAAGAATGTTAAAAAATCTTCACCAATTTCTTTACTATGCGCTTCGGCTGCATCTTCTTTAGATACAAATTGTGCAGATTTAGTGTACTCTGCTAAAGCCAAGCTTTTTTGAAGCTGATCTATCTCTACCTGCTTGGCATTATCTTTTAAAAATACTGTAATTGTAACTTGTTCTTTAAAATGGTCTGTTAGCTTTTTAGTATTAATTATTAACAAAGCAAGCATTCCCAATAAAAACAATACCAATGCAATACTCAAAGCTACCGAAAAATATGACGAAATTAACCGGCGTTTTTGGTAACGATCAAAAGCTTTGCTCATAAAGTTTTTTAGTTTTTAAAGGGATTTTTGTAACACTGTAAAAGTAATAAAGTAAATTTAATACCCCATTTAAAAAATTTATAATACTTTATTAATTATGAAAACACTTGTTTTTGGTACGGGTGGCGTGGGCGGATATTTTGGTGGTATGCTGGCTAAAGCCGGTTGTAATACAACATTTATTGCCAGGGGAACACATTTAGAGGCTTTAAAAAATAAGGGTCTTACCGTTAAAAGTTATAAGGGAGATTTTACAATAAAACCTGTGCAAGTAACTAATAATATTACCGATGTAAATAAGGTAGATTTAATAATCTTAGCAGTAAAATCATGGCAAGTGCAAGATGTTGCCAAAATGTTATTGCCGGTTATGCATAAAGAAACTGTTATTTTGCCATTGCAAAACGGAGCAGATAATGCAGATAAGATAGCCCAGGTTGTTGGTAAAGAGCATGTTTTAGGAGGGTTGTGTAAAATAATAAGTTTTGTAGAAGCCCCGGGAGTTATAAACCACAAAGCCTATGAACCCGAAATTGTTTTGGGAGAGCTTAACAATAAAATTACAGATAGAGTAAAACAGATTAAAAACCTTTTTGATACTGCCGGGGTTAAATGTACCATCTCTGATGCTATCCAAGTAGATATCTGGAAAAAATTCTTATTTATTACTACGGTTAGTGGAATGGGAGCACTTACAAGAGTCCCAATTTCTACCTTTAGAAAAGATAACAACATAAGAGAATTATTAAAACAAACGGCACTTGAGATTATTGCTGTTGCTAACGCAAAGCAAATTCCGATACCGGAGGCTGCTGTAAATATGGTTTTAGAAGTTATAGACAGTTTAGCAGAAGGCGCTACTGCATCTATGCAACGCGATATTATGCAAGGCAAACCTTCTGAACTTGATAATTTTAATGGTTATATTGTTGCTCAAGGAGAAAAACTCGGAGTGAAAACACCCGTTAATGCTTTTATTTATCATTGTTTACGCCCCATAGAACAATTAGCTCGATCAAAAAACAAAGTGTAGTAAAGTATAAAACAACCAAGTTTTAATCTTTCGTTCAATAACCGTATTTTTGCCCCTTCAAGAAAAAAAGAGCAATGAAGTACAATTTCAACGAAATTGAGGCCAAATGGCAAGAATACTGGGCAAAAAATCAAACGTTTAAAGCCAGTAACGCATCTAACAAACCTAAATATTATGTGTTAGACATGTTTCCGTACCCTTCCGGTGCAGGACTGCATGTAGGACATCCGCTAGGATATATTGCCAGCGATATTTATGCACGCTTTAAAAGACATCAAGGATATAATGTGCTACACCCAATGGGATATGATAGCTTTGGGCTTCCGGCAGAACAATATGCAATACAAACAGGTCAGCATCCGGCTATTACAACCCAACAAAACATTAAACGTTATCGTGAGCAATTAGATAAAATTGGGTTTAGTTTTGATTGGTCTCGAGAAGTTCGTACTTCAAATCCGGATTATTACAAATGGACGCAGTGGATTTTTATCCAGCTTTTTAACTCTTGGTACAATAAAAAAACAGACAAGGCAGAAAGTATAGATACGCTTATTGCAGCTTTCGAAGCTAATGGAAACACAGAAATTGAGGCAGTTTGTGATGAAGACACTCCGTTATTCACAGCTCAGCAATGGAAAGCCTTTACCAGCAAAAAGCAACAAGAAATATTACTTAAATACAGGCTTACATATTTAGCAGAGACAGAAGTAAACTGGTGTCCGGCTCTAGGTACTGTTTTGGCAAACGATGAGATTGTAAACGGGGTATCAGAACGTGGAGGGCATCCGGTGGTTAGAAAAAAAATGTTGCAATGGAGCATGCGTATTTCTGCATATGCAGAGCGTTTACTAAATGATTTAGAAAAAATAGATTGGCCTGAGCCGTTAAAAGAAATTCAACGTAACTGGATAGGAAAATCCAAAGGAGCTACGGTAACTTTTAAAGTAGATGGATTTAATGATTTTATAGAGGTTTTCACTACCAGACCCGACACAATTTTTGGGGTTAGTTTTATGACCTTAGCCCCTGAACATGAGTTGGTTGCTAAAATAACAACCAAAGAACAAGAAGAAGAAGTAAAAAACTACGTAGAAGCTACAGCCAAACGTAGTGAACGTGAGCGCATGGCAGATGTAAAAACTATTTCGGGAGTGTTTACGGGTGCATATGCCATACATCCGTTTACTAAAAAGAAAATACCAATCTGGATTGGAGACTATGTGTTGGCGAGCTATGGTACAGGAGCTGTCATGGCTGTACCATGCGGAGACCAACGTGACTATGACTTTGCTAAACATTTTGGATTAGAAATACCTAATATTTTTGAAGGTGTAGATATTAGCAAAGAAGCTTTTGCCGATAAAGAAAACACTATAATTGCTAATAGCGATTTTTTAAACGGGCTTAATTATGAGGAGGCCACAAAAAAAGTTATAGAAAAACTCGAAGAAATAGGCCAAGGAACCGGAAAAACAAACTATCGTTTACGCGATGCAGTTTTTAGCAGACAACGCTATTGGGGAGAGCCATTCCCGGTGTATTATGTAGACGGCATGCCACAAATGATTGCACCAGAGCATTTGCCAATAACATTGCCTGAGGTAGAAAAATACCTCCCAACCGAAACCGGAGAGCCTCCACTAGGCAATGCAACAAATTGGGCGTGGGATACTGTAAATAATAAAGTAGTAAGTAACACTAAAATAGACCACAAAACTATTTTCCCGTTAGAGCTTAACACTATGCCTGGATGGGCAGGAAGTTCTTGGTATTTTAATCGTTATATGGATGCAAATAATGCTAATGAATTTGCATCTAATGAAGCGTTAGAATATTGGCGTGATGTAGATTTGTATATAGGTGGTAGCGAGCATGCTACAGGACACTTGCTATATGCCAGATTTTGGCAAAAATTTATGTTTGATAGAGGATGGGTGCCGGTAGATGAGTTTGCAAAAAAACTCATAAACCAAGGAATGATTCTGGGGACAAGTGCTATTGTTTACAGAGTTTCTGGCACCAATAAGATTGTCTCTAAAGGATTAAAAGAAAAACATAGTGTAGAACCACTTCGAGTAGATGTAAATTTATTAAATGCTTCAGATGAGGTTGATGTAGATGAATTAAGAAAATGGCAACCTCAATTTAAAGATGCTGAGTTTCTACTTGAAGACGGTAAGTTAATTGCCGATAGGGAAGTAGAAAAAATGTCAAAATCTAAGTACAATGTAGTTAATCCAGATGATATTTGTGAGCAATACGGGGCAGATACCTTACGTTTGTACGAGATGTTTTTAGGGCCTTTAGAGCAAGCAAAACCTTGGAATACTGCCGGAATAACCGGTGTACACTCATTCTTAAAAAAACTCTGGAAACTGTATTTTGATGATAACGGATTAAAGGTAACTAATTCAGAGCCTACAAAAGAGAATCTTAAAACACTGCACAAAACCATAAAAAAGGTTGTAGAAGACATAGATAATTTTTCATTTAATACATCGGTCTCTACTTTTATGATTTGTGTTAACGAGCTAACAGCTCAAAAATGTACATCAAGAAGCATTTTAGAGCCTTTAGCTATTATTATTTCTCCGTATGCGCCACACATAGCTGAAGAACTCTGGCATCAACTAGGTCATGCAGAGAGTATTGCTTATGCTCCATTCCCTGAGTTTGAAGAGAAGTACTTGGTAGAGAGCAGTAAAGAATATCCGGTTTCTTTTAATGGTAAAGTACGTTTTAAAATGGAGTTGCCGCTTGATATGAGTAAAGAAGATATAGAAAAAGCAGTTATGAGCCACGAGAAAACTCAAGCTCAATTGCAAGGCAGAACTCCTAAAAAGGTAATTATTGTACCCGGAAAAATTATAAACATTGTTGGGTAAATAAATACTACAATCAAGAAAACTGACAAAAATTCATAAATGCAAAAACCTCGTTAAAATGGCGAGGTTTTTGCTTTCTTTTTAATAGCTTTAAGTAAATAAAAAATATAAAAACTATGAACTCATATTTTATTCTTGTAGGTGCCATAATGCTTGTAAGTTGGCTTGTTAGCTCTAGGCTAAAAAGCAAGTTTAACTATTATTCTAGAGTGCATTTGCAAAATGGCATGAGTGGTGCAGAGATTGCTCAAAAAATGTTAGCAGACCATGGGATTACTGATGTTAAAGTAGTTTCTACGCCCGGAATGCTAACAGACCATTATAATCCACAAACTAAAACAGTTAACTTAAGCGAGGGTGTTTATCATCAGCGCAATGCAGCAGCAGCAGCTGTTGCAGCTCACGAATGCGGACATGCCATACAGCATGCTCAAGCTTACGAGTGGTTGCAAATGCGTTCTAAATTAGTGCCTGTTGTTAGTGTTGCATCTGGACTCTCTACTTGGGTTATTATTGGTGGCTTAGCTTTAATGGCAGCTACCCCGTTTGGTGATGTTTTATTTTATGCCGGAATAACCATGTTTGCTTTAACGGTATTATTTAGTTTTATAACACTACCTGTAGAGTACGATGCAAGTAACAGAGCCTTAGCGTGGTTAAAAAACAAGAATATGGTAACCCCTAAAGAATATGATGCTGCCGAAGATTCTCTTAAATGGGCAGCAAGAACGTACGTGGTAGCTGCAGTAGGAGCACTAGCCACCTTAATTTACTTTATTGGGTTACGCGAATAAAAAACTTTGAAGTAAAAAATAAAAGGCGCAACACTGCGCCTTTTTTTATATGCTTATTTGACGGTCTATTTGCTGATTTAGCGATATAAAAGTTTCGGTTCTAGAGACACCTTTTATAGTTTGAATTTTATGGTTTAATAAATTCATTAAGTGCTCATTGTCTTTACATAACAGCTTAATAAAAATACTCCAATTTCCGGTTGTGTAATGACATTCTAACACTTCAGGAATTTGCTTTAATTGTTTAACAGCTTCAGGATTACGCATGGCTTTATCTAAATAAATGCCAATAAAAGCCAAGGTAGTGTAACCCAGAACTTTTGGGTTTATTACAAATTTAGAACCGGTTATTAACCCGGAGCTTTCTAATTTTCGTAAACGTTGGTGTATAGCTGCAC
This sequence comes from Flavobacteriaceae bacterium, assembly GCA_052032225.1. Lineage (GTDB taxonomy): Bacteria > Bacteroidota > Bacteroidia > Flavobacteriales > Flavobacteriaceae > JBPEWY01. The sequence continues at coordinate 32,254 of JBPEWY010000001.1, read as the reverse complement.
CAGAAATCCCAATTTTTCGTGCAATTTCTAAAATAGGTTTTCGGGCATCGGTCATTAAGGCTCTTAAAATTTGTTTGTCTATGCCGTCTAAAACTAAAGTATTGTTAGGATTTTTCAATTTTAGGTTTATTTTTTCAATAAAAATACATAAAAAACCTTATATAGTGTTAGCTGGCAATACTGTCAGGATTATAACCTAAATAAGGCACCATACGTTCTTTAAATACTATACCGTGTTCTTTAAGTTCTTTTAATATTGGGGTATAAACTTCTTTTTTTATAGGAATTTGAACGCCCGGTTCTGTAATATGCCCATTTAATATTTGAAGCGTAGCGATGGCTACCGGAAGACCAACAGTTTTTGCCATCGCAGTATGAAGTTGGTTTTCTCCTATAACAACCATACTGCTTTCTATTTGCTCTTTTTTGTTGTTTAGTTTATAACCAAATTTATGGTGCATAATAATCATATCTTTATCATCTTCATTTAAACTCCAACTTTCTTCTAATATTTTTTGAAGAATTTGAGCAGGAGTAGCATTCTTAAGTCCTACTTTTTTGGTTTTACTAAACAAGTTAAGCTCTACTAATTTATCCCAAATAATATCGTCTTGATCTATTTTTAAATAATGACGAAGTTTTAGCTCAACCGAATCTGAAGGTGAATACGGCAAGAAAGAATTTATAAAATCTCTGTACGACATGTTTTCTGAATCTTCAAGCGTATAGCTATCATCTGTCATCCCTAATTGCACAAACATATTCCACGCTCTAGAAAAACCAATTTGTCTGATAGTGCCTCTGTATAACGTAAGAATATTGTCTAAACCATAGGCACTACGATATTTTAAAGAGTCTCTGTTGGCATAAGCTTCAAATTTACCATACCCTTCAATATCTAAAAATTCAGTTCGTCTAAACAGTTTATGGTAGGGAATGTATTTGTAGGTTCCTTCTTGAATAAATTTTGCTGCTCCTCCTTGCCCGGCTAAAACAACATTTCTCGGATTCCAGGTAAATTTATAGTTCCATAAATTAGTGTCGCTCTCAGGAGCTACCAGACCACCGGTAAACGATTCAAATAAAAGCATTTCTCCTCCGGCACTTCTAATCCTATCAATAACTTGCATGGCGCTCATATGGTCTATGCCCGGGTCTAAACCGATTTCGTTCATAAATACGAGGCCTTTATTTTTTACCTCGTTATCAAGCGCTTTCATTTGATCGCTTACATACGAAGCTGTAATAAGGTGTTTGCCATAAGTTAAACAATCTTTAGCAGCTTCAATATGAAAGCTTGCCGGAAGCATAGAAACTACAATATCGGCCTTTTTTATAGCTGCCTTTCGTTGTTCTTCGTTAAAAATATCGAGTTTAATTACATTGCTATTAGGATGATTTTTTGTGAGTTTTACAACGCTTTCAGGATTTATATCGGCAATGGTAATAAATAAATGCTCTTCTTGAGACTTATTCAAAAAATAATCAACTAAATATGAAGCTGATTTTCCCGCACCAAAAATCAAAATATTTCGCATGAGTCTTGTTGTTGCTTATTTTTGTTTCACAATTTGAGCGAATGTAGCAAAATGTTACATTTTTAAAAAATTAAAGCTTTTAAGTTATGAACAAAACAATTTGTGCCGTTGGGGCACTTTACGGAATGTTAGCTGTAATTTTGGGAGCCTATGGTGCACATGCGTTAAAAACGGTATTAACACCAGAAGCTATCACTACTTTTGAAACCGGTGTAAAATATCAAATGTATCATGCATTATTGTTGTTGTTTTTAGGGGTAAATAAGGCCACAATTAAACATATAAAATTAATTTTTGTTTGTGTTGCTTTAGGTGTTTTACTATTCTCAGGTTCAATTTATTTGTTAGCCACAAATTCTTTAACAAGTTTCAATGCAAATAGTATTGCCTTGGTAACACCTATTGGCGGAACGCTACTTATTTTCGGGTGGTTTTTACTGTTTTACGGTTTTATTGTTAAAACCAATAATTAGGCACTTTTTTAAGTGCTGTAAGGCAATTAATTTCTATTTTTGCACTTTAAAACAATACAACTAAGTATAAACAAATGGGCAATAACATGCTTTCTACTAAAACGATTTCGTTAGAAGAATATGGCATTAAAAATGCTAAGGTTCATTACCAGTTAACACCAGATCAACTTCATGACATTACATTGCAAAAGGGAATGGGGAAAGAAGCTTCGTCCGGAGCTTTAGCTATAAATACTGGTGAGTTTACAGGAAGATCTCCAAAAGATCGTTTCATAGTTAAAGATGAAATTACGCAAGACCGAGTATGGTGGGGAGATATAAATATTCCTTTTGATCCTGAAAAGTTTGATAAACTCTACAATAAAGTAGTTGCTTACTTATCTGAAAAGGAAGTCTTTGCAAGAGATTGTTATGCATGTGCAGACGAAAACTACAGATTAAATATTCGTGTAGTTAATGAGTATCCATGGAGTAATTTATTTGCGTACAACATGTTTCTTCGCCCTGAAGAGTCAGAACTCGAAGGTTTTACTCCAGATTGGTTAGTAATAAATGCACCTGGCTTTAAAGCTAACCCGGAAGAAGATGGCACAAGACAACATAACTTTGCTATTTTAAACTTTAGCAAAAAAATAGCATTAATTGGCGGTACAGGATACACCGGAGAAATTAAAAAAGGAATTTTTTCTGCTTTAAACTTCATCTTACCGGTATTTAAAAATACTTTACCAATGCACTGTAGTGCTAATGTTGGTGAAAATGATGAAACTGCTATTTTCTTTGGATTATCGGGTACCGGTAAAACAACACTTTCTGCAGATCCTGAAAGAAGATTGATTGGTGATGATGAGCATGGCTGGACTAGCGAAAACAGTATATTTAACTTTGAAGGAGGATGCTACGCAAAAGCCATCAATCTATCTGAAGAAAATGAACCCGAAATATACAATGCTATTAAAAGGGGGGCAATTTTAGAAAATGTTATTATGGATGATGAAGGAAACGTTGATTTTACAGATACTTCTATCACCCAAAACACAAGAGTTAGTTACCCAATTTATCATATAGAGAATCTTCAAACACCATCAATAGGGTATAATCCTAAAAATATATTCTTTTTAACTGCCGATGCTTTTGGGGTATTACCTCCAATTTCTAAATTAACTCCAGGGCAAGCAGCATACCATTTTATATCTGGTTATACAGCCAAAGTAGCAGGAACAGAAGAAGGCGTTAATGAGCCTCAACCATCATTCTCTGCTTGTTTTGGTGCACCATTTATGCCATTACACCCAACCGAGTATGCTAAAATGTTAAGCAAAAAAATGCAAGAAGCCGGAGTTAACGTATGGCTTGTAAATACAGGTTGGACCGGCGGACCTTATGGTGTTGGTAACAGAATGAAATTAAAATATACCAGAGCCATGATTAAAGCTGCTATTAATGGTGAGTTTGGTGAGGTAAACGATGAAAACTTTGATTTTCATTCTGTATTTGGATTAAGTTTTCCAAGGCACTGTCCAAATGTGCCTTCAGGAGTTTTAAATCCTCGATTAACTTGGAATAATGATGAAGGTTACTACGATACCGCCTTTAAATTAGCCAATGCATTTAAAGATAACTTTAAAAAGTTTGAGGAATTTGCAGATGATGAAATTAAAAACGGAGGGCCAAAACGTTTTGGATATTAAAACAATTAATTCTATAAAAAAAGGGCTGCATTTGCAGCCCTTTAATTTTTTAGTAGTTCTCTACTGTTATTTAGTTTTATTAGTTTCTTGAATATACTTTTCTAAAGCCATTGTCATAGACGGCGTCTCGGGAGTAGGTGCCTTAATATCTATACGCAAACCGGCTTCGGTAGCTGCCTGAATGGTAGAGTTACCAAAAACAGCAATACGAGTGTTATTTTGTTTAAAATCTGGGAAGTTTTTAAACAACGACTCAATTCCGGAAGGGCTAAAGAAAACTAAAATATCGTAATAAACATCGCGTAAATCAGATAAATCGCTGATTACGGTTTTATAAAAAATACCTCTTTTCCAGTTAAGTTTTAGCTCGTCTAGAGTTTCTGGAATAACAGGTTTTAATACATCAGATGAGGGTAATAAAAATTTCTCGTCTTTATATTTTTTAAATAGCGGAACGAGATCTTGAAAATTGCGCTTACCAACGTAAATTTTACGCTTTCTGTAAACAACATATTTTTGCAAGTAGTAAGCAACAGCTTCTGATTGGCAAAAATATTTCATGGTGTCCGGCACCTTAAAACGCATCTCTTCAGCAATTCTAAAGAAATGATCTACAGAATTTCTACTGGTAAGAATAATTGCAGTGAAGTTGTTTAGGTCAATTTTTTGTTGCCTAACATCTTTAGCACTAACTCCCTCTACATGGATGAAAGGCCTGAAATCAATTTTCACTTTCTGCTTTTCAACCAATTGTGAATAGGGGGAATTCTCAACCTTTGGTTCTGGTTGAGAGACCAAAATTGTTTTTACTTTCATAGACTAACCTTTGCTTTTTAAACCCCGTTAATTACTTAACAACTTATAACCAATTAAATAGGGCGCTATTTCAAGAGCGCAAAGATACAAAATAAAATAGAACAACTTAGAAAATATTAACTCTCGATGGTTTTTTAATAGTAAAAACCAGCCGGTAACATTCAGCATCAAAAATAATAAAAATATTACAATTATAGAAGTTTTCGATGCATCTATAGAGTAGGTAAATAACACAGAGAACACTAATAAAAGTAGGCTGGAGTGGTTTAAATAACTTATTTTTTTAAAAATATATTGGTCTACTAAGGCATCTATATTAAAAAGGTTAGCAATAATTTTCTGTAGTAAAATCTTGCTTCCCAACAACAGCAATAAAACTCCGGCAATCACAAAATAAGAGTGCTCTATTTTTTGCCAAAAAGAAAACTCAAATACAGGTATTACAAGAGTTATAAATTTTGCTGTAATTAAAATTTGAACCAAAGACATGAGTAATGTAAAAGGATGCCTTAAGGTTTGCTCTTTACTATACACCATAAGGTATTTGTTGTTTACCGGAAGCCACAAAAAATCTATAAACCTATTGTAATAAGAAGTTTTAATTAATGCTAAGAGTGATAAAATAGCAACAAAAATTAGGGTGCTGCTATTGTTTTGTATAACGTCTCTTACCAATGCTTCCATTATATTTAATATGTTAGATTAAAAGTAATCAATATCTATAAAAGAACATAAAAAACAAACCAAACTGTTTAGTAGTTTTTAATATGTATTTTTGCTGTAGATTATATAATATATGAGCGATAGCCTTGTAATTATACCTACTTATAATGAGGTTGAAAATATAGCTACAATAGTGCAACAAGTTTTTGCATTAAAGCATCCTTTTCATGTTTTGGTTGTAGATGATAACTCTCCAGATGGCACAGCAACTGTAGTAAAAGAGCTGCAAGAAGAGTATCCGGAAAAACTTCATTTATTAGTAAGAAACGAAAAAAACGGATTAGGACCAGCTTATATTGCAGGATTTAAATGGGCTTTAGCCCGAGAATACAACTATATATTTGAGATGGATGCTGATTTGTCTCATAACCCTAAAGATTTAGTTAGGCTTCATCATACATGCCATAATAAAAATGCCGATGTGGCCATTGGGTCTAGATATATTAAGGGAATTAATGTGGTAAATTGGCCTTTAGGCAGAATATTGCTCTCTTACGGAGCATCTTTTTATGTTAGACTTATAACCGGGATGCGAATTTTTGATCCCACAGCCGGGTTTATTTGTTATAAAAGAACCGTTTTAGAAGCCATAAATTTAGATGCAATACAATTTGTTGGGTATGCTTTTCAGATAGAAATGAAATTTAGGGCCTACTTAAAAAAATTCACTTTGGTTGAAGTGCCAATAGTATTTACAGATAGGGTTAAAGGAACTTCTAAAATGAGTCCTAAAATTATTAACGAAGCAGTTTTCGGAGTTATAAAAATGAAGCTTAGAAGCTTGTTTCAAAAAGATAAATATTAAACATGCGTTACCTTATAAAAAATGCCAAAGTTGTTAACGAAAATCAGATAAAAGAAGCTGATGTACTACTTACAGACACTACAATAACCAAAATTGAGCCTGAAATCTCTGCAAATCATAACGATATTGTAATAGATGCCGAAGGGCAATATTTACTGCCCGGAGTAATAGACGACCAAGTTCATTTTAGAGAACCCGGGTTAACGCATAAAGCAACAATACAGACAGAGAGCAAAGCCGCAATTGCAGGAGGGATTACCACATTTATAGAACAGCCGAACACAAATCCGCAAACAACAACAATAGAGCGTTTAGAAGAAAAATTTTCAATAGCATCTAAGACTTCGTATGCCAACTATTCTTTCATGTTTGGTGGCACAAACGATAATTTAGAAGAGTTAAAACGCTTAAATCCAAACGCTTGTGCCGGTGTTAAATTGTTTTTAGGCTCATCTACCGGGAATATGTTAGTAGATGATGAGCAGGTACTTGAGCAAATATTTTTAAATACAAACTTAGTTATATCTGCTCATTGCGAAGACGAGGGTACTATTAGAGCGAATTTAGAAAAATATAAGGCTAAGTATGGTGATAATATACCTATTGCATATCATCCTGTAATCAGAAGTCATGAGGCATGCTATTTATCATCAAGTAAAGCTATAGCGCTTGCAAAGAAAACTGGAGCGAGGTTGCATGTTTTTCATCTATCAACAGCAAAAGAAACTTCATTATTTACAAACTCAATACCATTAAAAGATAAAAAAATCACGGCAGAGGTTTGTGTACATCATTTATGGTTTACAGATAAAGATTATGCAGAAAAAGGTACTTTAATTAAATGGAATCCGGCTGTAAAAAATCAAGAAGATAAAGATGCACTTTGGAAAGCGTTGTTAGACGACAGAATAGATGTAGTTGCTACAGATCATGCACCTCACACATTATCAGAAAAGCAACAAGTATATACTAAAGCTCCATCTGGCGGACCGTTAGTACAGCATGCGCTTCCGGCAATGTTAGAGGCAGTAAAAAACAATAAAATAAGTATAGAGAAAATGGTAGAAAAAATGTGTCATAATCCTGCCATTTTATTTGATATAGAGAAAAGAGGCTTTGTTAGAGAAGGGTATTTTGCTGATTTAGTTCTGGTAGATTTAAACAGTCCATGGACTGTTAACCAAAATAATATTTTATACAAATGTGGGTGGTCTCCATTTAACAATCAGGTGTTTAATGCCAAAATTACACATACCTTTGTAAATGGTCATTTAGCATACCAAAATGGAGAGTTTAGTTCTGAAAAAGCTGCTAAGCGATTAACTTTTAATAGATAGTATGAAGCATAAGATTTTTAGTTTTTTACTAGGGATTGTTTTTTTAGTTGCCTGTGCAGAAGAGGTAGTAAAAAAGCCTGATAAGCTTATATCTAAAAAGCAAATGGAGAACATAATTTTTGATATGGCAGTTTTAAATGCTACCAGAAATGTAACGCCTAAAGCGTTAGAAGAGCAGCATATAATTCCGGATAAGTTTATTTTTAAAAAGTACAATATAGATAGTGTGCAATTTGCGCAAAGCTCTGCTTATTATACTGCAAAGACCAGTGATTTTATAGAGATATACAGTAACGTTCACAAACGATTAGAAAAGTTAAAAGACAGTATAGATGATGTTGTAAAAGCAGAAGCGCAATCCCGAAAAGAGAGAGCAGCCAAACAAAAAGATTCACTTTCTAAATTAAAAGAACCTAAGCCATTAAAAAATATAACTAATTAAAATCTTCAATGTAATTTTTTGCTACTCTGGCTACCGACTGTTTAACAGGAATAAACGAATAATTTAGTGCGTCTTTTACTTTTTTATTACTGTACTTTTCTGGCGTAAGCAGTGATTGTGCAGTTTGTTTAGTTAGTTTTCTTTTTTTACCGGTTAGTAAACTTCTAAGCCAATCTAATCTCCAGGCTAATTCTAATTGCCATTTGGCAACTTTTTTTGTGGGAGGCTTAGCGTTTATTTTGTTAGCAATTTCGGTAAAAAGAGCACCAAAAGTGTAGTTTTCGCTTATTAAAATATAGCGCTCATTTTTTAGGTTGCTTTCTGTTAGTTTAATCATACAATTAACTACATCTACCACATCTACAAATCCTGTGCTTCCGGTTGTGTAGTAAGGAACACCTTTTTGTGCTAATCTAAATAGAGAACCGCTTCCTTGATACCAAAAACCTTCCCCTAAAATCACCCCCGGATTTACTATAATTGCAGGCACTCCCTCTTGTGTACCACGCCATACCTCCATTTCGGCACCATATTTAGTAATAGCATATACGCTATTATCAGCAGCAGGATTCCAAGGAGTCTCTTCTGTAATGGGTTCATTAGCTACTGCTTTACCAATAGCTGCAATTGAGCTCACATAGCATAATTTAGAAACCTTATGGGCTATACAAAGGTTTACAACGTTATGAGTGCCTTCTATATTAATTTTTCTGAGTTTTTGATAATCTTTCGGATCAAAAGATATTAAAGCAGCACAATGATAAACGGTAGTAACACCCTTAAAAGCCTCATCTAAGTCCGGAATGTTAGTAATATCTGCTTCAACCCAATCAATTAAACTAAAAAGCTTCTCAGGAGTATTTGTGTAATAGCTAAAAACCTTTTTTACAGCATTTAAATTGCTGTTAGGTCTGTATGTTGCTCTTACTTTTTCTCCCTTTTCAAGTAATTTATAGAGTAAGTGAGCACCTACTAATCCGGTTCCGCCTGTAACTAATATCATGGCATAAAAGTAATAAAAATAAGTGCTTTTAAAATCAGGAATTAGTTGTTTTGTGCTATAAGCCAATTAACCATTTATACTATCTTTGCCGGAAGGAAAAAATTAGATTATTATGCCAAAAAATTTCGTTGAAGAACTACGTTGGAGAGGTTTGTTACACGATATAATGCCAGATACAGAAGAGGTTTTAAATAAAGAAACTACTGCCGGTTATATTGGTTTTGACCCCACGGCAGATTCATTGCATGTGGGAAGTTTACTCCCTATAATTGTGCTTATGCATTTTCAACGATGCGGGCATAAACCAATAGCATTGGTTGGTGGCGCAACCGGGATGATTGGTGATCCGTCGGGGAAATCAAAAGAACGAAATTTATTAGACGAAGAAACATTAAATAAAAATGTTGCCGGTATAAAAGCCCAGTTATCCAAGTTCCTTGATTTTGATAGTGATGCTCCTAATGCTGCCATTTTAGTTAACAACTACGACTGGATGAAAGAGTTTAGCTTACTCGAATTTGTTAGAGACATAGGCAAACACATTACGGTTAACTACATGATGGCTAAAGACTCTGTAAAAAAGCGTCTTAGTGCAGACGCAAAAGAAGGAATGAGTTTTACAGAGTTCACCTATCAACTATTTCAAGGATATGATTTTCTGCACCTTTACCAAAATCATAATTGTAGATTACAAATGGGAGGTAGTGACCAATGGGGTAACATTACTACCGGAACAGAATTAATTAGGCGTAAGGCAGGAGGCAAGGCATATGCCCTAACATGTCCGCTTGTTACAAAAGCCGATGGGTCTAAATTTGGTAAATCTGAAGGAGGAAATATTTGGTTAGACGCTTCTAAAACGTCACCGTATAAATTTTACCAATACTGGTTAAATTCAAGTGATGAAGATGCAGAAAACTATATAAAAAAGTTTACATTTTTAAGCAAAGAAGAAATAGAGGATTTAATAGCACAACACAAAGAGGCGCCGCACTTAAGGTTATTACAAAAAAAATTAGCAGAAGAGGTTACAATATTAGTGCACTCTAAAGAAGATTTTGAAAATGCAGTAAAAGCCTCAAATATTCTTTTTGGAAAATCTACAGCCGACGATTTAAAGCAACTAAATGAGCAAACATTTTTAGATGTTTTTGAAGGAGTACCACAAGCTGAGGTTTCTTTGGCAGAAATAGAAGAAGGGCTAGATATGATTGCTGCACTTTCTGCTAAAACTAATTTTTTAGCTTCTAACGGAGAGGCTAGAAGGGCTTTAAAAGAGAACTCTATTGCTGTTAATAAAACCAAAGTAAAAGACAATTATGTTATAACTACTAACGATTTAATAAATAACAAATTTGTGCTTTTACAACGTGGTAAGAAAAACTATTTTGTTCTCAGAGTTGTATAAAATAATATCCCCCAAAACAACTTAGGTTTTGGGGGATATAACCTAACCAAACGGCTTTTTTATGAAAAAACTACCATTGGTTTAGTAGTAGTTTTTTGGGTTTCATTACAAGCTTAACAAAACTTTAGCGTTTATAACACCATTAAATTACACCCTCTAATATCTGCATTGTCAAAACGTCCTAAAACTTCAAAGGTTTCATCTTCATATACTTTCCCTAAATCTTGTGTGGCAATAAAAGAGCATGAATGTAAATTGGCTAAATCTATTACATTAATACCTCCGGTTTTACCAAAACCCATTTGTGAAAGTGGGTCTTCTGGATCTCTGGTTAAAATTTTCATCCATGGCGGACAAGAAAATTTGCCATTGCCTTTAGAATAGGCTTGAGACAAAAGTTCGGTCATACCATATTCAGAATGTATTGTGTTTACACCAAACCCTTTGCGTAAAATTTGGTGCAGTTCTTCTCTAATAAGCTCTTTTCTTCTGCCTTTCATTCCGCCGGTTTCCATAACAATTGTATTATTTAAGTTAAATTGGTACTGCTCTACCAAATCTAACAAGGCAAAAGAGACACCTATTAGTAATACTTTTTGTCCGGATTTATCTAAATGTTTTAGGGTATTGGCAAGCTCTTTAAAATTATGCAGGTAAAAGCCGCTATCAGGATGCTTACTTTTTTTAATTAAGCAATCTACCATATATACTAATGATGAACCTGTTCTTTCTAGATAAGATGGTAGTAAAGCCAGAATAACATAATTGTCCGGGGCTCCATAAAACTGTTTGAAAGCTTTTAAAAAACTAGTTTCGTAAAGGTGTTTGTTGGCTACAAAATGTTTGCTGGTAATGCTTCCGGTGGTACCGCTACTGGTAAATAATATCTCTTCTTTACGGTTTTTATCAATAATTCTTAATTGCTTAAAGAATGATATTGGTAAAAAAGGGATTTCGGTTATACTAGTTACATTTTCAGGGGTTTTGCGTAAATAATCACAAAAAGATTTGTAAACGGTAACATTTTGGTATTGGTAGTTAAATACCTTTAATGCTGCTTCGGCAAATTGCTCTTTTGAGGTAATATTAAAAACAAAATCAGCATTCATAGTTAGTTTGCAAAGGTATATAAAATAAAAACGCACCTAAAAATAAGGTGCGTGGCTTTTTGAGTATATTCCTAAAACTATTTAATAACTAATTTTCTGGTTACTGTTTTATTGCTTTCTGTAACTTTTAAAATGTAAACCCCAGACGATAAATCAGAAACATTTACATAGGTTGCAGACACTTGTTTTTGCATCACTATTTTACCTAACACATCATAAATGGCAATATCTTTTATTGCATTTTGTTTTGTAACAATAAAAACTGTTCCATCTGTAACGGGGTTAGGAAATAGTCTGAAACCTTCTATTTGAGGATCGTTGTTTGAAAACGAAACACTAGAAGAAGACCTCTTTAGGTGTTCTTTGTTTTTGGTTCCACTAGCTTGATTTGAGGTCGAGTGCGTTTGGGCGAAGGCAATCGACCCTATCAAGACTAACATAAGTAAATAATGCTTAGTCATGATTTATGGGGCTGATTTCTCTATCAAATGTACTAAAAAAGTAATGTGTTCGTTAGGTAATGTTGTGAACTCTCAATTTTTGTAGGTAAAAGCCTTTTTTAGCGTTATGAACAAAAAAAATAGGGAGTAAAGATCCCTATTTATTTAAGTTTTTTTAGTGCTATCTGTGTAAATTATTGAATTACAAGCTTTCTTGTAGAAATTCTTTGATCTTCTGCCACACGCAAAATGTAAACACCACTAGACAAATCAGAAATATCAAGTTGCGTGTTAACCAACATTTTTCTGTACACTTGTTTACCCAACAAATCGTAAATGGCAACCTCTTTAATTAAATTTTTTTGAGTGTAAATGTTAAGCTTGCCTGTAGTAACCGGATTTGGAAACATTCTAAACCCGTTAATTTCTTCGCTTGCCTGAACAGAAATTTCATTATTTGGGGCAGCTTGCAACTCTTTTTGCTCTTGGGCAGAGAGCGAAAAAGAAAGCAATAAAAAGAAAAAGAAGTAAAAATTTTTCATAAGCCTTTAATAATAAGTAGGTTAATTAGTATTCAAATATAATAAAAATAAAATTTTTTCGTTTCAATTTTTTTTAACAAAACCAGATTTTTTTCAGTTGCTTTTTTGCGTAAAATGTTTTGCTTATAGCTTGTTATTTTAGTGTTACCTGTACATTAAATCAATGTTAAGTCCATATTAATTAGATATATTATCTTTACTTTTGAGGGAAGAAATTCATTGATTACCCAAATGAAAAAAAGCGATATAAAAATTCTTTTAGTAGATGACGAACCCGATATTCTTGAGATTGTTGGCTACAATTTAACTTCTGAAGGCTATACAGTTATAACTGCAAACAATGGTATCAAAGCCGTGTCTAAGGCAAAAAAAGAACTCCCTCATTTAATTATTTTAGATGTAATGATGCCAGAAATGGATGGTATTGAAGCTTGCGAACAAATTAGAAAAATACCGGAGCTTTCTAACACTCTAATTGCTTTTTTAACTGCCAGAGGTGAAGATTATTCTCAAGTAGCCGGTTTTGAGGCCGGTGCAGACGATTACATTACAAAACCCATAAAGCCTAAAGTTTTAGTTAGTAAAGTAAAAGCTTTATTAAGACGTTTTAAAGATGATACTACTACCACCACCGAAGAGGTTTTTAAAGTAGGCGATATTGTAATTAACAGAGAAGAGTATAAAGTAATTAGAAAAAAAGAAGAGATTATTTTACCCAGAAAAGAGTTTGAGCTCTTAGCCTTATTGGCATCTAAACCGGGTAAAGTTTTTAAAAGAGACGAGATTTTAGATAAGGTTTGGGGAAATGAAGTTGTAGTGGGTGGTCGGACCATAGATGTGCATATTAGAAAACTTCGCGAAAAAATAGGAGACGATCACTTTAAAACTGTAAAAGGCGTAGGATATAAGTTTAAGTTGTAATGCCAACCAAAATAAAAAAGTCGTACAAATTTGCGTTCAGATCGTCGTTATATGTAACCCTTTCTGCCGTTGCAATATTAACCGGTTTACTGTACTTTTTTCATGAAATAAATTATGTTTTTATACTCTCATTTGGAGTATTACTCTATATAATTTCATTTTTTTTACTTCAATATAGAGTTGAGCGTTTTATTTATAAACGTGTAAAAAAAATATACGATGATGTGTCTTTGTTAGAATCAAGCTCCTTCCATAAGCAGCCTATCACAACCGATATGAAAACGCTTACCGAAGAGATTCAAAAATTTGCTCAAAACAAAAAACTCGAAATAGAAACCTTAAAGGTTAGAGAAGCCTACCGTAAAGAATTTTTAGGAAATGTTTCGCACGAATTAAAAACACCACTATTTACTGTGCAAGGATATATTTTAACACTTTTAGATGGAGCGGTAGAAAATAAAAGCATCAGAAAAAAATATTTGCAAAGAGCGGCTAAAGGAGTAGAGCGGCTTATATATATTATTAAAGATCTCGATATGATTACCAAGTTAGAGAGTGGTACATTAAATATAAAACGAGAGAATTTTGATATTGTAGAGTTGTTAAAAAATGTGTTTGAGCTTTTAGAAATGAAAGCATCTAAAAAAAATATCAGCTTAGTTTTTGATACCGATTATAAAAAGCCAATTTATGTAAATGCAGATAGAGAGCGTATTCAACAAGTGCTCACAAATTTAATAGTGAACTCAATAAAATATGGTAATGAAGGAGGCACAACAGAGGTTAGTATAGAGAATCTCATTCAAAATAAAGTTATTGTAAGAGTTACAGACAATGGAGAGGGTATTGAGGCGCATCATATTCCCAGATTGTTTGAGCGTTTTTATAGGGTAGATAAAACCGGTAGTCGAAAAGAAGGAGGTTCCGGATTAGGCTTATCAATTGTTAAGCATATAATAGAGGCGCATAACGAGAAAATTTATGTAGAGAGCTCCCCCGGAATTGGCTCAGAATTCTCGTTTACCTTAGAAAAAGCCAAAAAATAATCCAGTCAATTACAGTAGGTTTTCTAAATTTGCTTCGTTTATAAAAAATAAGTCTTCCAGAAAAAAATAAACCATTGGGAAGTAAAAATAAACTTAAGAGATTTAAAGAAAACGAGACGTTTTCAAATGTTATTCAGCCTAAAAGAGAGCAGGTTCTCAATAAAGAATTCTCTTTTAAAGGTAATTGGGCTACTTTTTTTAAGAATAACAACCCAATTGTGTTAGAGCTTGGATGTGGTAAAGGCGAGTATTCTGTTAATTTAGCCAGAAAATATCCTGAAAAAAACTTTATTGGCATAGATATTAAGGGAGCTCGTTTCTGGAGAGGTGCCAAAACAGCATTAGAAGAAAACCTCCCTAACGTAGCATTTTTAAGAAGCCAAATAGAGTTGATTGATTTGCTTTTTGATGAAAATGAGGTAGACGAAATCTGGATTACATTCCCAGATCCGCAAATTAAATACAAACGCACAAAACATAGGCTTACAAATCAAGAGTTTTTGAATAAGTATAAAAAAATAGTTAAGCCAGGAGGGTTAATACATTTAAAAACTGATAGTGAGTTTATGCATGGTTATACGCTTGGGTTGCTTCATGGTTTAGGATACGAAATACTGTACGCTCATCATGATATTTACAGCAATCTACATGCCCCTGAAGAACTAACAAAAATTCAAACTTTTTACGAAAAACAGTACCTTGAGCAAGGTAAACCTATAACATATATTAAGTTCAGATTAGAAAAATGACCCACTTAATTATTCTTTTCTTTGCAACTTTTTCTGCCGCATTTATGGCTACAGTACCTCCGGGATTACTAAATATTAATGCAGCAAAAATTAGTGTAAGAAAAGGAAAAAACAATGGGTTAATGTTTGCCTTAGGAGTAAGTCTTGTAGTTATGTTACAGGCTTACGTTGGGGTACTAATTTCAAGATACTTATACAATAATCCGGTTGTAATAGATTTACTACTAAAAATTGCACTTATTGTATTTGCAGTTTTTGCCATTTACTTTTTTATACTGGCTAAAAAAAACAAAGACAAAAAAATAAAGATTGTTAACGTAAGCAAAAAAAACAGCTTTTTTAAGGGCATGCTTTTAGCAATGCTTAACTTGCTTACCATACCCTATTATAGTGCATTAAATGCTGCCTGGAAAGTTTCAGGGTGGATTAAATTTTTATGGCAAGATGTACTAACATTCATGTTAGCAGCTGCATTGGGTACTTTTAGTGTGCTGTATCTTTACATAGTTTACTTTAATAAATTAGAAACAAAAACCGATAGGTTTTCTAAATACTCAGACTATATTTTAAGTGTGTTAATGCTTATTTTATTAGTTATAACACTTATTAGAATTTTCTACAAAGACATAGTATGAGTTCTTCTGATAGTTTTTTTGAAAAAGTATACAGTGTTGCAAGGCAAATACCTTATGGCAGAGTTACCTCGTATGGTAGTATAGCTAAATATTTAGGTGCTGCCAGAAGTGCCAGAATGGTTGGTTGGGCAATGAACAATGCTACCGGTAAAGACGTTCCGGCACATAGAGTTGTTAACAGAAATGGAGTCCTAACAGGAAAACACCACTTTCAAGGAACCAACCTTATGCAACAACTGCTGGAAAGTGAAGGTGTGATTATAAAAAATAACCAAGTGCAAAATTTTAAGGAAGTTTTCTGGGACCCCGACAAAGAATTAAAATAAGCTGATTTTTATCATTTTATTGCAATATAAACCAAGGTTATCTTAGCATCATTCTTTTCAATACCATTACTTTAGAATATAAATTGTAAGCTGTATCTTTGCAATTTAGAATGATTTTAAGTTAAGCTAAACCACTGTAATGAAGCTACATAAGAACGATATTTTAAAAGCATTAGAAACTATTACAGCACCCGGAGAAGGTAAAAACCTGGTAGAAAGCAATGCTGTAACCAATGTGGTAATTTTTGGCGATGAGGTTGTAGTAGATGTAACCATTTCTAACCCAAGCTTGCAAGCCAAGAAAAAAACAGAGGTTTCTATAATGAAAGCCATTCATGACCATGTTTATGAAAAGGCTAAAGTAAAAGTGAATATAAAAGTTCAAGCGCCAGAAAAGCCTCAAATAAAAGGGAAAGCCATTCCCGGAATTCATAATATTGTTGCCATAGCATCTGGAAAAGGCGGAGTAGGTAAATCTACCATTACTGCCAACGTGGCCGTTACACTTGCTAAAATGGGCTTTAAAGTAGGATTGTTAGATGCAGATATTTATGGGCCTTCTGCTCCAATTATGTTTGATGTTGAACACGAGAAGCCTTTGGCAGTAACCGTAGATGGCAAATCTAAAATGAAACCAATAGAAAACTATGGAGTAAAAATTTTATCTATAGGATTCTTTACTCAGCCCAACCAAGCAGTAATTTGGCGTGGGCCAATGGCTGCTAAAGCATTAAATCAAATGATTTTTGATGCTGCATGGGGTGAGTTAGATTTTTTACTGTTAGATCTCCCACCTGGTACCGGAGATATTCATTTAAGTATTATGCAATCGCTTCCGGTTACCGGGGCAGTTGTAGTAAGTACGCCACAACCGGTAGCACTTGCCGATGCCAGAAAAGGAGTAGCAATGTTTCAGCAAGAGGCCATTAATGTTCCGGTTTTAGGAATTGTAGAAAACATGGCGTATTTTACTCCAGAAGAATTACCGGATAACAAATACTATATTTTTGGAAAAGAAGGAGCTAAAAACCTTTCCGAAGATTTAAAAGTTCCTTTTTTAGGAGAAATACCGTTAGTTCAAAGTATTAGAGAAGCAGGAGATGTTGGCAGACCGGCTGCATTGCAAACTGCAACACCTTTAGAAAAAGCTTTTGAAAACTTAACCAGAAATATAGTAGAGCAAGTTGTTAAACGCAACGACAGCTTACCACCAACACAAGCCATAAAAATAACCACTATGGCAGGGTGTTCGGCTGTAAATAAACAAAAATAGTCGGCATATAATTTTTTTGAAGTTATTAAATGAGTATGACAATAGAACAAACCAAAGCAAACGTTGAAAAAGCACTCGCAGAAATCAGGCCTTTTTTAGAAAGTGATGGCGGTAACATATCGTTAGTTTCAATAGAAAATGATCTTGTAAAGGTAAGGTTAGAGGGTGCTTGTGTGGGATGTAGTGTTAATCAAATGACGCTTAAAAGCGGAGTAGAGATGACCATAAAAAAATATGCGCCACACATAAAAGAGGTAATCAACGTTGAATAAAAAAATGCCAAAAGATTATCATGATTAAAACCGATATATTAATTATTGGAGCTGGCCCTACGGGCCTTTTTGCAGTATTTGAAGCAGGATTACTAAAGTTAAAATGCCACTTAATAGATGCCTTACCCCAGCCCGGAGGACAGTGTGCAGAAATATATCCTAAAAAACCAATTTATGATATTCCCGGATTCCCGGAGGTTTTAGCCGGTGATTTAATAAAGAATTTATTAGAACAAATTAAACCGTTTAACCCTGGGTTTACACTCGGCGAACGCGCTGAAACTATAGAAAAATTAGACGATGGAACTTTTATTGTAACAACTAATAAAGGTACTAAGCATCATGCTCCAGTGGTGGCAATTGCCGGAGGGTTAGGAAGTTTTGAGCCCAGAAAACCACTTATTGATAACATTAGCGATTATGAAGATAAAGGAGTAGCCTACTTTATTAAAAACCCTGAAATTTATAAAAACAAACGTGTTATTATAGCCGGAGGAGGAGACTCGGCATTAGACTGGACTATTTACCTGGCCGAAGTTGCTTCGCAAGTAACACTAATTCATAGACGAAACGAATTTAGAGGCGCATTAGATTCTGTAGAGAAAGTACAGCAGTTAAAACGCGAAAATAAAATTAACTTAATCACACCTGCAGAAGTTGTGGCACTACATGGTAAAAACCATTTAGAAGCTGTAACTGTAGAGAAAGAGGGAGAAAAACAACAGATAGAAACCGATTATTTTATACCGTTATTCGGACTTTCGCCTAAGCTTGGTCCTATTGCAAATTGGGGACTTGAAATAGAGAAGAATGCCATTAAAGTAAATAATGCTTTAGATTACCAAACAAATATTCCGGGTATTTACGCCATTGGCGATGTTAATACCTATCCTGGAAAACTTAAATTAATATTGTGTGGTTTTCATGAAGCAACACTTATGTGCCAGAGCGCATACCAACGCATTCATCCGGGTAAAAGATATGTTTTAAAATATACTACGGTGAGTGGTATAGATGGTTTTGACGGCTCTAGAAAAGAAGCAGAAAAAGCAGTAATTAAATCAATAGAGTAATTGTTTTTACCCAAATTTTATGTCAGATATAAAAGTTACTATAATAGATAGAGAAGGAGTAAAACACGAAGTAGATGCTCCTACAGATATGGCAATGAATGTAATGGAGTTATGTAGATCGTATGAGTTGGCTCCAGAAGGTACAATAGGTGTTTGTGGTGGTATGGCTATGTGTGCTTCTTGCCAGTGTTATGTGTTATCTGATCATAATTTACCGGAGCGCTCACCAGACGAAGAAGCTATGCTTGCCGAAGCATTTTACGTGAAAGATAATAGTAGGCTGGGTTGCCAAATTCAGTTAGATAATACGTTAGATGGATTAGTAATAGAACTTGCGCCAGAGAGCTAAAATGTTACTACAACTCCTATAACGTAATTATTTTTATTAGAGCTGAAGTTAATTTTTACTTCGGATTTTTGTTTGGGTTTGGTAAATATATAAGTGCTTCCAATTGCTATAGCAGCACCACCAACTACATCCCAAATATCATGAAACCCATTCGGTCCTTCCATTCTGCTCACACCAACTACTGCAGCCAGTAAATAAGCCCACTTTCCGTATTTCCAACCATATCTTCGTTGAATAAATGAAGCTCCTGAAAATGCCGAAGAGGTATGCCCTGAAGGGAAAGCATCAAATAAATGTCTGCCCTCTGGGCGTTGCTTATGAATAAGCTTTTTTAAACTATAAGTTGTTACCATTGTAGTAGCATAAGAAAGTAAAAACTGTTTGGTTCCTTGCCAATCTTTACTAATTACAGTTGTTAATCCGGCAGTTAAAGGCAATGCAATTTGTAATACATCTCCGCTATACTCTAAGGCAAACTCCCAGTCTTCATGACCAGTTGCATCTACCATATCTTGAGCCGGTAAAACAGCAACATTAAAAATTAAAAAAAGAAGTAAGTAAAGCGTTCTCTTTTTCATGAAAACAAAACGCTATTTGTTTGTTGTATAGTGTTTTAAGTTGTTGCTTTTAGCTTAAAGGTTTAAAATAATCGCTTAACTTCTTGGGAGGTTCTAAAACGCGTCTAACAATTTGTAAAAACCCTTCGGGTGTAATGTCTATATGCCACTTAATTAAAGAAATTTTGCCGTTCTCTATCTCTATACCGGTAATGCTTCTGGGATGTACACAGCTACCCGTATTAAAAAAAGCTATTTCACCGGGGTTAGGAAAACGCGGTCTGTGAGTGTGCCCGGTAATAGTTAGTTGGTTGTTATTTTGAATAATCCACTTTTTTATTCGGCGCTCTACTTTTATGAGTTCTTTGTAGTTTTTTGCCGGACTGGTAGGATCTGCAATGCCAACAACTTGTAGCGGTTTCCAAAGCACTCTAACCATAAACCTACTAAAACGCCAAAAAAGATAATTCCAAGTATCTGCCTGATGCCCATGAGTTAAAAATAATTCTTGTTGTGTTTGTGAGTGTTTTAACAATAGTGCTTCATGAAAAGTGATACCTTTAAATAAGGGCTCATTTTTTCCGGTAATAGGCTCAAAATAAGTGCTTAAATGTTTATCAACATAATTAGGGTCTTTGTAAACCATGTCATGATTACCATACAATAAATACAACCTTTTTTCATCATAAAAACGTTTCATTAAAAGGTATACATTCTTATGGGCATGAAAAAGTTGCTCAAACGACAGGTTTTCCCACAGCTCATCGCCATCACCTAACTCAATATAAGTAAAACCTTTATTGTAATAATATTTTAAGGCGTGGTAATATACGTTTTTGTTGTTGGCAAAATCATCTGCAAAACTATTATCACCTCTATGGCAATCACTAAACAAAATAAATTTAGACTCATTGTTAAATAAAACAATTTGTGCTTTTTTAAAGGCTCGTGTGAGGCGGGTTTTAGATGACATTAAGAAAGTTTTAATAAATATCCATAAAAAAATCGAGTAATGAAACTCTCTTTCTTACTACTAAGCTTATCTAAAAAAGCAAACACTTTGCAGACGCAATGAAAAGCATTGTAGCTTATTTCGTATTTTTGCAACTTGTACAGGGGTTATGAAGATTATACACTCAAATAAAGAAGAGAAGTTAGAGCTGCCTTTTAAGCTGTTATTAAGCTTTGAGGATGTGTTAGATTATTATAAAAAATATGCCGAAGATAGTAAACATCCTTACCATAAATCGGCTAAGTATTTGGTAGATGAAATCAACAAACATCCTGAGCTTATTAATGGGTTTTCTGATTTTTCATTACTTGATACTTACAGTGAAACTATTGACTTATTATTAGATCCGCTTTTTCCTGAACCTTTAACACAGAACGAGATAAAGGCGGTAAGTATTCCTTTTGATTTTACTTCGTTTAAGTTTACAAAACGATTTGAAAATATAATTAACAATGCCGGACCGGATTTTAATTTAACTCTTAGAAACTTAGACGAAGATAAAATATATATTCACGCCTGTACAATGATTTTGACGTTTTACCACAAACGTCCGATAGATTTAAGAAGACCTTTTTTCTTTGATATTCCTGATAAAAACACCGGTATTACACATCATTACAGAGTAGCGTTTAATGCCGATTTTTCTAAAATAACTCCAACAGAAAATGCGCCTAAAATTACAGACGAAGATTTTAAAATGCTGTTAGACAACTTTGAAAATGTAGCTATTTGGAAAGAAAAATTTCCACCCGGGAGTTATATTTTTAAAGGGTTTGGTATAATGAATTTGTTTGATGTAACGATTGAAGAAACCCTATCTTCTTTAAAAGCCAATATGCTTAGAAAAGATGATAATTTAATTGAAGATGTTGCATTAAACCTTCAGGAGTTTTTTAGAATTAACGATTTAAAAGTTGGATTCTCTGCATTTGATTTAAACCGAAAAGAAAAAACAACAACGCTGGTAAAGCGCTCAGATAGTTTAATTATAAGTAACACACAAGAAATTAAATGCGATAATTTTTTCTGCAAGAGTGTTTTAGATACCCTTTTTAACAAACAAAAAGTATTAACCATATCTGATGTAGAGGCATATGGTAAGGCATCTAACCAAAATGAGTTTTATAAAAACTTAAAAAATAATAACATAGGAAGCATTATTTTAATTCCGCTTAAAGGAGAAGACAACTTTTTTGCTTTGTTAGAAATTGCTTCGCCAAGACCGTATGAGTTAAACTCTGTAAATCAAAATAAATTAAGTGATGTAATTCCGGTGTTTGAGGCTGCCGTTCAACGTGCATCAGAAGAGCATAAAAATATTCTTGAAGCTTTTATTCAAGAGCACTATACAGCTATTCACCCATCTGTAAAATGGCGTTTTTACAGAGCTGCCGAAAACTATTTTAGAAAACTTCAAGACGGAGTAGAGTCGCCTCCAATAGAAGAAATTGTATTTAAAAATGTGTATGCGCTATATGGGCAAACAGATATTAAAGAGTCTTCTTTAAAACGAAACGAAGCCATTAAAAAAGACCTCAGAACTCAACTTAATTTATTGAGTAAAATTTTTGTTGAAGCCTCTAAAGTTGAGTCGTTGCCAATTTACGACGAGATGAATTTTAGAATTAAAGGATATTTAGATGAGGTAAAACAAGATTTAAAAACAGATGCCGAACAGAAGATTTTAGACTTAGTAAACGAAGAAATTCATCCGGTTATAGTACATATAGGGCAAAAAAATGACAAGCTCAAAGAAATGGTAGAAAACTACTTTGATTGCTTGCATGATAACGGGTTTATTTATCATTATCGCAGAGATTATGATGAATCTGTAACCAAAATAAATGCTTGTTTAACTAAAGTTTTAGATGCAAAACAGGTAGAAGCCCAAAAAATGTATCCGCACTTTTTTGAGCGCTATAAAACAGATGGAGTAGAGCATAATATGTACATAGGCTCATCTATAGCTAATACAAATGATTTTAATGAGATTTACTTAAAAAATCTACGTTTGTGGCAGCTGCAAACTATGTGCGAAATGGAAAACGAGTTTTACAATTTAAAACCTAATTTACCTTTAGATTTAGATGTAGCCTCTATGATACTGGCATTTAGCACGCCAATTTCTATTAAATATAGATTAGATGAGCACCATTTTGATGTAGATGGTACGTATAACGCCAGATATGAGATAATAAAAAAGCGTTTAGATAAAGCATTTATTAAGGGCACTAAAGAGCGAGTAACTCAAAAAGGAAAAATTGCTATTATATATTCTCAGAAAAAAGACGAACGTGAATACATGCGCTATATAAAGCTGCTACAAGCCAAAAACTTTATTTCTGAGAAAGTAGAAATTGTAGATTTAGAAACCCTTCAAGGTGTAAGTGGGCTAAAAGCTATACGAGTAGAGGTTCTTTATAGAAAAAAAGGAGACCCCGAAGAGTATTATACCTACAAAGAGTTAGCAAAAGCACTTAAACTTCAATAGGAATTCTGGTTTTAAAAGCTATTATAAAGGCTATTACAGATATTATTACTCCGGTTAAAAATATGGTGTAGGTTACCCTTAAAATTTTGTACTTTCTGTGTAACACTACGCCTAAATAATACAGGTCTTTTGTTAACGAGTTATACAAGTAGTCTTTGTCTTTAATTACTTCTCCTAACGCCCATTCGTATTCTTCGAGCTTCATTTTATGAAAGTTCCCAAAAAATAATAAATTAACTTTTCGTTCTTCTACATCTTTTTTAGTAAACTCACCTCGTGTAACATTAGGTCTTGTTGCCAAAATAGACAACGCCATAGAGACTAAGCTAAAAACTATAAAAATTACAGTTGGCACAAAAAGATAACTATTAGAAGGGTTATCTAATTTAGGGATTAAATTAGCCAGTACTAACGATATTATAATGGCATTTACAGAGAGTAAAATATTAGCTTTAGTATCTGCAATATCACTAAGTTTAATATGGTTTCTAAGGGTTACTCTGTAAAGTGTTTGTACACCTCTATCGGGGTTTTCGTTTTTGGCTTGAGCTTTTAGCTTGGCTTTAATTTTTTCTTTCTTGATCTTTTGCTTTTCTTTTTTCTGTTTTTTTAAAAGTTTGGCAAGATTTTCTTCTTTTTTTGCTTTCCAATTTTTTAAAGCATAATCTGTATAAAAAGTGTGTTTGTTTACAAAAAAATCTATGTTCTTGTTTAGCCACTCTTTAGGAGTGTAATTTTGTATTTTTAATAAAGCCAGCTCTTGTCTTAAATACTCTGAAGTTTCAAAAAAAGAATCTTTAGCAAAGTGAGAGCTATCGGCATCACGAATTATTTTTTCTAACTCATTTTGTGGTATGGCAATATCTCGTGTAGCTAAAATTAAATCACAAACAGCATTAATCGTTTTTTTGTCGGCTTTTTCTTGTTGTAAAAACTCTTTTGCAATCTCAACGCTGTGCTCTTCATGATTTTTGTAGTCTTTTACATAACCAACATCATGAAGCCAAGCAGCTAGTAAAAGTACCTCTTCCTCATCTTTTTTTAGTTTAGTATTCTCTATTATTTCTTTTGTACTTTTAACAACTCGTTCGGTATGTGTAAGATTATGGTATAAATAAGCATTACTAAGCTCTGTAGTTAATAAATTTTTTACGTATTCTGCAGCTTTATCAACAAGAGATTTTGCCATTTTTCTTTTTTTTATATTATATACAACAAATAAAATTGTATGATAAGAATGTGCAAATTACAAAATAGATTACTTTTTATTATACTCTTATTTATTTTTGGATGTGCTACTTACAAACCACAGTATAAAGATAGTAGTAACCTTACCGCATACCCATCTTATAAAACTGTAGAAAAAACATTTTATTTAATTGGTGATGCCGGTTATGCAAAAGCAAACCAGAGTACTCCGGCATTATTGGGGTTAAAAAAAGTTTTAGACACGGCATCTAAGCAAGACTACGTGATTTTTTTAGGAGATAATATTTATCCTAACGGAATGCCTAAAAAGGGTAATAAACACAGAGCCATTGCAGAACACAGACTTAATGTGCAATTAGATGCGGTTAAAGATTTTAAAGGAGAGATTATTTTTATTCCGGGAAATCATGATTGGTACGATGAAGGAATAAAAGGGTTAGACCGACAGGAAGATTATTTTGAAGAGCGTTTAAAAGATAAAAAAGTTTTTTTGCCCAGTGATGGTTGCGGACTTACAGATGTAGATGTTTCAGAAAATATTCAATTAATAATTATAGATTCACAATGGTTTTTAGAAGATTGGGATAACCATCCGGGAATTAACGATGACTGCCCTGAAATTAAAACCAGAGAAGCATTTTTTTTAGAAATAGAAAGCCTGCTTAAAAAGCATCAAAATAAAACTATTGTATTTGCGCTACATCATCCGCTACTAACCTACGGGCCTCATGGCGGGAAATTTGCAGCAGAAAAGCATTTATATCCTACTCAACATAAAATCCCAATGCCCGGCTTAGCATCTTTAATAACATTAATCAGAAAATCGGGCGGAGTTTCTATACAAGATCGTATAAATGAGCGCTACAATAAATTAGCAAACCGATTAATGACTTTGGCAAAAGACGCTCAGAAAATAATTTTTGTTTCTGGCCATGAACATTCTTTACAATACAACAAAGAAGACAACATACCACAAATAGTTTCGGGTTCAGGAGCCAAAATATCGGCAACTAAACTTACCGAGTATGCTCAATTTACGTATGGCGGATACGGTTTTGCTGTGTTAGATGTATTTACAGATGGCTCATCGTGGGTAAGATATTATGCAACAAAACCAACGGGAACAACACTTATTTATCAAACTCAAATTCACGAGCCAAACCCTAAACCTGTATTAGATACGCTCCCAACAAAATTTCCAAGTCATGTAAAAGCATCAGTTTATAAACCCGAACGCACTCAAAGATCTAAATTTTACAAAAGTATTCTCGGTAAACATTACAGATCTGTTTACGGAACACTAATTAACGCTAAAACGGTTAATTTAGATACGCTTTATGGTGGCCTAAAGCCAGTACGAATGGGAGGAGGACATCAATCTAAAACACTCAGGTTGGTAGATAAAAACGGTAAAGAATATAACATGCGAGCACTTAAAAAAAGTGCAGTTAAGTTTTTACAATCGGTTGTTTTTAAAGACACTCACATAGAAAATAAACTAGAAAACACATTACCTGAAGATTTAATATTAGACTTTTATACAGCAGCACATCCATATACTCCGTTTATAATAGATGAGCTTTCTGCTGCCGTGAGTGTATATCATACCAATCCAAAATTATTTTATGTTCCTAAACAAAAAGCACTCGGTAAATACAACAATCTTTACGGAGATGAACTCTACATGATAGAAGAAAGGCCAATGGAAGCTTTTTCTGATTTAGAAAGTTTTGGTAAGCCCGATGATGTTGAAAGTACTGCAGATTTGTATAAAAAACTAAGAGAAGACGAAAAGTATAAGTTAGATGAACGAGCGTACATTCGTGCCAGACTTTTTGATATGCTTATTGGCGATTGGGATAGGCATGAAGACCAATGGAGATGGGCAGAGTTTGAAAAAGAAAACGGTGACCATATTTTTAAACCCATTCCAAGAGATAGAGATCAGGCTTTCTCTAATTTTGATGGGCTTTTTCTGGGGACAATAAGAGCCTTAATATCATCTTCAAGATTAATGCAAGTGTACAATGAA
Organism: Flavobacteriaceae bacterium; assembly: GCA_052032225.1. Classification (GTDB taxonomy): domain Bacteria; phylum Bacteroidota; class Bacteroidia; order Flavobacteriales; family Flavobacteriaceae; genus JBPEWY01. The sequence goes on along the minus strand of JBPEWY010000001.1, from coordinate 5,982 downwards.
AAACTAAAAGATTTACAGTGGTTTAATATAGAGGCTTTACCGTTAGACAGAACTTTAATAAAAAATGCTACCACTCAAGATTGGGTAGAAGAAGCTAAATTTATTCAGGAGCATTTAACAGATCAGGTAATAGATAAAGCCTTTAGCAAGTTACCAAAAGAGGTTCAAGATCAAAACATACCGGTAATTAAACAAAAGCTAAAAGGTAGAAGAAGCAACTTAGTAAGCATTGCTAAAAAATACAGTAAGATTGTTAATAGGCTCGCAATTTTAACGGCAACAGATAAAGATGATTACATAGAAGTTATACGTTCTGGAGATAACGAAACAACCGTTAAAATATTCAGAATTAAAGACGGTAAAAAAGCCGATACAATTGTAAATAAAACATTTAACAGAGCTACTACAAAAGAAATTTGGATTTATGGTTTAGATGATGACGATGTGTTTGAAGTGTCCGGAAAAGCTAACAACCCAATTTTTGTAAGACTAATTGGCGGACAAAACAACGATGTTTACAAAATAAAAAACGGCCGAAGAGTTAATATTTACGATCACAAATCTAAAAAGAATACAATACAAGAAAACAATGGCGCAAAAGTAAAATTAACAGACCTCTATAATGTTAATTTGTTTAATTATAAAAAGGATGAGAAGAAAACCACCAACTTTTTTCCGGCATTTGGGTATAACCCGGACGATGGGTTTAAAATTGGTGTAAAAGCACAACGAACAAAATTTGGATTTGAGCGAAATCCGTTTACAAAACAGTTTACAGTTCAGGCAAATTACTTTTTTGCAACAAGCGGTTTTGAGTTTTTATTTGATGGAGAAATAGCCAACATCTTTAACAAAGCAAACTTTACCTATGGAGTAAAAGCAACAAGCGAAAACTTTACACAAAACTTTTTTGGCTACGGAAGCAATACTCCCAATTTTGATGATGATTTGGGCTTAGATTATAATAGGGTTAAAATTAGTTATTTATCGGGCTACATTGGTTTTGTTAGACGTTCTAACTACGGCAGTGATTTTAGCGGTAAATTGCGTTTAGATGGAGTAGAGGTAGAAGATACCGAAAACCGATTTGTGAACACCTTTTTTACATCTCAAGAAGACTTTAAACGTAAATATTTTTTAACTGCACAAGCAACGTACACGTTTAAAAGCTTTGACAATACACTAAATCCAAAAAGAGGAATGCTTTTTACGTTAACACCGTCTTATACAATTAATGCAAAAGAAACCAGACGTAATTTTGGGTATGTAAAATCTGCCTTAATGTTGTACAACAGTTTAACCAACAACAAAAAATTAGTGCTTAAAAGTAAAGTAGCAGGTAGAGTTACATTTGGAGATGAGTTTGAGTTTTATCAGGCTGCTACATTGGGCGGAAGAGAAACTTTAAGAGGATTTAGGGATGAACGCTTTACGGGTAAAAACAGTCTAGTTTTAAGTACAGATTTGCGCTATAGTTTTGAAACTTTCAAAACACCGTTTTTACCTTTACAAATAGGAATTTATGGTGGTTTTGATTATGGTAGAGTTTGGGTGCCTAACGATGTTAATGATGCTTGGCAAAAATCGTATGGAGGCGGATTGTGGATTTTAATGGCCGATTCTTTAAATACAGATTTAACCCTGTTTAATTCTACAGATGGTTTACGATTTACCTTTGGGTTTGGCTTTAGGTTTTAACGAAATTTTGTAAAGATTTCTACCGGTTGGACCTTGCTGTTCATCAGAGATTAAGAGTGTATGATTATCTAAAAAACAAATACTCTCTTTTTGCGAAAAATGTTCAAGCGGAATTCTTTTTAGAGGCTTTTTGCTTAAGGTTTCTTCGCTAAAATCATCTAACAACCACACGCTATTTGATGTTAAAAGTGCCAATGTTTTAGCATTTGGGCTTATGGCAGCCCCGGTAACTTGGCAACTAATTTTTTGGTTACATATATAAACAGTGGCTATTAACTTAGCTACGTGCTCTCCCGGCTTTGCAGGCAGCTTATAACATTTAGTTAATCCGTTAAAAGGAGTAGTATTGTTTTTAGTAAAAATGTACAAAAAGCCGTTATGGTATATAATGGCTTCTGCATTGTAATTAAAGTTTTCTTTTGCCGGAGGAAATGAATCTTGATCTGAATACGAAAATTTTATTTTTTGAGCTTCTAAATCTGAGCTATCTGTTAATTCGGGGTTAGTAATTTTATATATAACGAGGTCTTTTCTGTTGTTTGCATTATTTCCTATATCTGCAATGTAAATGTTACCTTCAGCATCTTTAGTTAAGTCTTCCCAATCGTGATTTTTAGCATTTTTAATATTAATATCTCTAATTAAGTTTCCGTTAAAATCAACCCCATAGATATGATCTTTATTCCCGGAATCATTAATAAACCAACATAAATCACCAGAAAGCGTAACAATACCGGAGTTTTCTTTTAATTTTTTAGGAAGCTTTGTAACATAGGTTAATGCACCATAATCATTACAGCCAAAAATCAATAAAAAATATAAGTATAACAACACTCTCATAGCTCACAAAATAATAACATGAGCCAAAAGCTCCAAAACTATTTTACCAATCTTACTTTTTTAGTAGAGTAACAGATTTCTTAACGGTTGGACCATTAATGGTAACAATAAACTGAGAACCAATTAACTGTTGTGTTGGGATTTGTAATAAACGATTTGCCGGTACATTCTTGTTTTTAGAATAAATAAGTTTACCGGTAATAGTATAAATGGTCACAGTTACTTGCGAATCGTTTCCGGCCAGATAAATATTTAAGTTGTCTGAAACCGGATTCGGAAATACTTCAACTGAATTTGATACAAAAATAGTTTCATTATAAACACCTTGGCACAATTTGTCTGTGCTAACTTCTAAGGTGTTTAATCCTGGTTTTAAAGTAAGTGTTAGTTGGCTATTATTAGTTTGTTGTACCTTTCCATTTAAGTTTATGTAGTAGGTTTTACTACCATTTAAAGTAAGCGAAACACTTTTACTAGTTTCACTAAATTTAGTGTAAACCGATAAATCTTCAGGTTCGGTTACAGATACGGTAAAACATTGCTCGTAGCCAACTTCTCCGGAAACAGTAAAACAAAGGGTGTAAGCACCGGCATTTAAATTTTCTACAGACCAATTAGTTGTAAAACTACCTGAATCAGAAAATCCATTAGGGCCGGTAACAGTAACGTTATAATTTAAAGCTGTTTGTGTAGTTATATTTATTTGACCATTATTGGCATTACGGCAAGTTTCACTAATTGTAGAAATTTGGTAATTATTTGCCGGGAGGCTAAAAACTTCACATCCATCTACATTAACTGTTGCGCCAAAAGGTGTATTGTTACAAAGATCGTTAGCGTTTTCAACGCCATCGCTATCGGTATCATTAGGGTCTATTACCGGCTTATCGGCTAATACCATAAATTCTCCGGGCTGTAATGTAATGGGATCGTTTACATTTGTTATTTCAATAGGAGTATTCCTCTCTAAAATATTATACCAAGTTCCGGTTATTTGAAAATTCGGATCAATATTTTGTGTAGTAACTCCAAAATTACCAATTATGGTAACGTATTGTAATTCTTGCCCAGTTGCAGCATTATAAGTAAGCTGAATTTTTTTTAATCCAGAAGCATCGTTAGCATCAATACTAACATCAGTGGTTTTAAAAACAGGTTCGGTAAGCTTTAAGTTAATTAGCTTAGCCCAAGTATTGTATATAGCTTTTCTGTTAGGGTTATCAGCGTATTCCCATAAAATTGGTTTGTTACCGGTTCTACCATTCTCATCTATAGAAATGTCATATCCCAGCTCTCCAAATTGCCAAATCATTTTTGGTCCGGGAATAGTAAAAAAGAATGCACCGGCTGTTTGCATTCTGTAAAGTGCTGTATTTAAATCTTTTACAGAATAGCCATTAGCAGCATTACCAAATTCTAAATTTTTATACATAAGCCGTTCTTCGTCGTGGCTTTCCATATACGATATAGCTGATGGACCATTAAATCCTTTCACGGCATAATGTGCCCAAGCAAAATTAGATTTTCCATTGTCATGGTAGCCCATGGTAGCTTCGTTGTATGGGTCTGTAACTTTATTCCATAATAAAATACCTTTCCCTTCTGCAACTCTATACTCTGCCCACTCACTTTCTTCGGTAATACCTCCTAAATGTTCAAAAATCACATAAAAATCAGGATTTATTTCCCACTGATAATCTGCATAAAGCTTTAAAACATCAACCCTATCTTGTTGATAATTATTTGTACACGATTGGTCGTTTGCAGTACAATTTTGTGTAAATCCTTTTGTTAAATCCCACCTAAAACCATCTATTTTAAATTCTTCAATCCAGTACTGTGCCGTACGTTTCACATAATCTCGGGTTGCCTGCGAACTATGATTAAAATCATTAAATACACTATATGAATGAGTTGCTTGTTGGTTAAAGAAAGGGTTGTCTGGTGTTGCGCTTCCGCCTAAACCACCGTTAGAATCGTTCCACAATCTAAAGTATGGATTCTGACCGGTTGCATGGTTGTAAACCACATCTAAAATAACGGCAATTCCTCTGGCATGACATTCATCTATTAACGCTTTAAAAGCATTTTTTGTACCGTAATATTTATCTAAAGCCATATGAAATGAAGGGTTGTACCCCCAGCTTTCGTTCCCGTCAAATTCACTAACCGGCATAAGCTCAATTGCATTTATGCCTAACTCTTGTAGGTAGTCTAATCGGTTTTTAAGAGCATCAAAACTATGAAGCTCATCAAAATCTCTTAACAATATTTCGTAAACAACAAGGTCTTCTTTATTTGGTGCTTGAAAATTTGTGGTTTGCCAAACATAATCCGGATCACCGGTACGTAAAACAGTAACAGCTTCGGTTGTTTTACCTGTTGGATAGGATGGTAAATCAGGATAGGTAACTGCATCAATAAATTGGTCTGTATAAGGATCTGCAATCAAGGTAGAATAAGGATCTGCTATATTAATTTCATAATCTACTAAGTATTGATACATATGATTAAATTGTGGAGTAAGACCTGTTAGTTCTATCCAGAACCTATCAGATGCAGAGTCTTTATTCATCACATAATTGTTGTCTATTTTCCAATCGTTAAAATCACCAATTACATGAACAAATTGTTTTAAAGGGGCATATAACACAAGTGTAGCTTTGGTTGGGTCTGCAGTATCTAAATTTATACCGTCTTTCATGCCTGCTGGAACCGGAGCTTCTGTTACGGTAGGTGGTATTAATGCTTGAAATGCTGCACTATCTGTGTCTGACCCGTTAGTAGCCGATAAAACAAAGTCTGTATTTTCTGTTACAGAATAGGTGTAAGAGTAATTAGTAATATTATTTTGCGTATCTACAACATTACCGTTGGCTGTTAGGGTAAAAGTGGCTGTTAAAGTTGTTGTAGCGGTTATAGTAAAGTTTTCTCCCGAAGTAACAATGCTTATATTTTCTGATGGATTACTAAGTATAAGCTGAAAAGCACCTACATCAAAAAAGAAATCGTCACATCCATTATCTTTTAGCTCTTGGCTTCCATTTTCGTTTCTAAAAACCATACCAATTTTAGTAGCATTGTCAGCTTGTGTATCTGTTAGGTTAAAATAAGTTTTAGGGTTTATAGTTATACTCCAAGTTCCGTCTCCGTTGTTGGTCATTTCTCCAACACCATCATCTTCCCCCCAATTTCCAACTACACTAAAACCCCAAGGGTTAGAGTCGTCTCCAATACCCGCATGCATATAAACTTTAGTAGGATTGTTAAATCCGTTACAATCTGTAAGTGTACTATTAGCATCTACAGTAATTGTAATAGTATCATCTACCTCAAATGCAGATGGAGAGATAGTTACTTGAGCAAGTGTTAATAAGGGAAAAAAGAAAAGGAGTATAATTTTTTTCATGTAATGTTTTGTTTAGTTGAAAAAAAGGGCTTCTC